>JBAYSC010000009.1:0-29427 GCA_041676345.1 Flavobacteriaceae bacterium
ACTGCGGCTTCAGATTTTATGTGGAGCTGTACTATGGCTCTGAATACGCTAATTTCCAAAGGTGTCCCGACCGATTGGGTAACTCACATGATTGGTCACGAACTCACAGCACTATACGGAATCGACCATGCCCGAACGCTGGCTATTATTTTCCCAAATCTGTATCGGGTGATGTTTGACACCAAAAAGGAAAAACTGGCTCAGTTGGGAAGGGAAGTTTTCGCTTTAAGCGGAAGCGAAGAGCAAATCGCTCAAAATGCCATTCTACAGCTCGAAAACTTCTTCAAAACTATGGGAATGCAACTGAAAATAAGCGAAAATACGGAGGAAGACATTTCACACACAGCTGATTTTATCGTTACCCGATTTGAAAAAAGAGGCTGGACAGCCATGGGAGAAAAGCAAAACATCACTCCGGAAAAAGTTCGTGAAATCGTCAGATTAAGTATGTAATTGCTGTTGGTCGTATTCGCTAAAAAAAGAAGAAACCGTTTGTAACAAACGATTTCCTCCCTCAAAACCAAATAAATCTACTAACTAAAATTAGTGAATGAAAAAATATTCTGATAAAATAACGCTGGGTAACAGGGGAAAAGTATTTCGGAAAGCCTAAACTTTTGTTAAAACCAAATTTGCGGTTTTGGGCAGTTATTTCTCGGTATTTTGTGAGTATTATTGATATTGCGTACCTTTGGCGAAAACAACCTTACCCGTAAATCATGGATCATCAACCTAAGTTTGCAGTTATCGGAGGCGGCAGTTGGGCTACTGCTATTGTAAAAATGCTGAGAGTAAACCTCTCTGATATAGCATGGTATATAAGAGACCCCGAAACGATTAACTATATGATAATTCACGGGCACAACCCGAATTATCTCACTTCTGTTGAGTTTGACACCACAAAACTTAAACTTACTTCCGATATAAATGAGGCGATAAACTATGCTGATTACGTTATTTTTTCGGTTCCTTCTGCATTTGTGGGCTCAGAACTGAAAAAAATTACCGTCAGTCTGGAAAACAAAGTCGTTATTTCTGCCATAAAGGGAATTGTCCCGGAAACCAACCTGATTGTCGGTGAGCATTTTCATCAGCATCACGGAGTTCCCTACGACAACATTGCTGTGATTTCAGGACCTTGCCATGCAGAAGAAGTAGCTCTGGAACGGCTTTCTTATCTCACCATTGCCTGTCAGGATAAAGAAAAAGCCAAAATTATTGCCAAATACCTCTCTGGATATTTTATCAGAGCCAAAATATCTGATGATGTGGTCGGGACAGAATATGCTGCTATGCTGAAAAACATTTATGCCATAGCAGCCGGAATAGCACACGGACTGGGTTACGGAGACAATTTTCAGGCTCTTTTGATGAGCAATGCCATTCGGGAAATGAAAAGATTTATCCGAAAAGTACACAAAATGAAACGCAATATCAACAATTCTGCCTATCTGGGCGATTTGCTGGTAACGGGTTATTCCGTTTTTTCAAGAAACCGAATGTTCGGAAATATGATTGGCAAAGGCTATACGGTGAAATCTGCGATGATGGAAATGAGTATGGTGGCAGAGGGTTATTATGCTACCAAAAGTGCTTATCTGATCAACCAGACCCATCAGGCGAAAACACCTATTATCAATGCCGTTTATCAGATTCTTTACGAAGGAAAAGATGCCCGAAAAACCTTTCATAAACTTACCGAAAAGTTGAATTAAGTGACCGTTTAAATCTTAAAAAATGTCTTTATTAGAACAACGGATTAAAGCACTTTTAAAAGAATCACAGACTATTTTGGCTATTTCGTATGTGATTGCTATTGGGATAGGAATGCTTTTTACTTACCAGAAATACTCCGAATTTGGGGTGAATATTTTTGACTATGCCAGTGTTTTTGATTTTCTGATTGCTCCGTTTGCGGATTTTAGGATTCTCTTTTTTACAGTTGCTTCTTTGGTAGCGACCTACTTACTTTTTATTTTTGACTCCTTTTATCAGAATAAATTTCCGAAATCTTACTCCAAAGCTAATTTCGGATTAGAGAAAAAAACAGGATATCGTTATTTACGGTACTTTTTTATTATCGTTTTATTTTTGTTGTATCTTTTTCTTTCTGCCCGTAATTATGGTAGAATTTCAAAAAATAGAGTTTTAGCCCAAACCGATATTCAAATAACATTTGCTGACAACCAAACCAAAACCGGAAAAATGATCGGAAAAACAAAAGAAGTTCTTTTTTTAGCCAACGAAAATTCAGTTGATGTCATTCCGATTACAGCATTGGTAAAGGAAATTAGGGTAAAAGAGTGATACTTCTAATTCAACCTAAAATTGATTTGATTTTAGTACAGGCTATTTAATTCAGGATTTTGGTTCTTAATAAGATTCTCATAAATTTGAATTTTAAAAATGAGTGTTATGGATATTCATTCAAACAAATCTTCTATCCAAAACAATGATTTAAAACCAATGACAATCGCAGAACTCAACAAACGTATTGATAAATCAATGCAAGACTCTAAAAATAACCGATTGACAACATCAGACGAACTGATTGCAGAAATTGAAAATTGGAAATGATAGTTGAACAAAATCCGATAAAAATAAAAAGGAACAAATAATACATTTATTCCTTTTTATTTTTTAATTCAACTTAAAATTTATCTGATTTTGTTCCAGCTCTTCTAATAAATCTTTACAGATATTGATTTTCATATTTCGGCTGTCCATTGCCAGATGGTTCAGGACTTTGATTTCTTCAGGTTCGGTCAAAAGTTCTTCTTCGATTTCGATTTCTTCGGGGTCGGTATAATTTTCCAAATCGTCTATGTCTAAATCGTCTGATTGGGGTTTAAGCAAAACCGAAGCAACGGTTTCTTTTTGCTCTTTGTCGATTTCAAAAATCTCAAACGTCACGGAATGATTTCCTTTGTTTTTTCGGAAAGCCTCCAAAATTTTTTCCACTACATCTTTTTCCAATTCGCTTAAACTAAATCTGATTATCAGGTTTTTAGCAAAAGTCGAAAGGACATCTTGCAAATATTGCATCTGCAAAACCTGTATCATTGGTTCGCCTCTTTTGCCTGTTTCTCTGTTCATCCAACCTTCTTTTACCATAAATTTCATATAGGTAAACTGATTTTGGTTGAAATACATCTTGAATTTCAGATAATCTTCCCCGAAAAAGCGAAAATCATAGCTTCCGTCATAATCTTCAAGGGTTACGATTCCCCAACCTTTTCCGTTTTTGGCAATTCTATGTTCAAAGTTTGTGATGATTCCCCCAACGTTTATCTGTTTGCCAATCAGGGAGTTCAAATCATTTATCTTATTCAGACTCGTGTTACAGAAATATCTCAGTTCGTATTTATAATTATCGAGAGGATGCCCCGAAATATAAATTCCGACTACTTCTTTTTCTCTGGCTAATTTTTCCATTGCTCCCCACTCTTCTGCAGCAGGAACAACAGGCTCGGGAATTTGCACCTCACTCGAATCTCCGAACAGGCTCACTTGAGCAGAATTTTCGTTTTCCTGATGTTTAGCTCCATATCGGATTACTTTTTCAAGGAATGAAACTCCATCTCCATCGGTTGAAAAATATTGAGCTCTATGCGTATCGGTAAAACAGTCAAAACCTCCTGCCAAAGCCAGATTTTCAAAGGCTTTTTTATTGGCTGAACGCAAATCAACCCTACGTGCCAAATCAAAAACGGACTTGTATTTTCCGTCTTTTCGGGTATCGACAATCGTTTGCACTGCTGCTGCTCCCACGTTTTTTACAGCTCCCATTCCAAAGCGAATCGCATTGTTTTCGTTTACCGTAAATTTATAAAACGACTCGTTTACATCGGGAGAAAGCACCTCGATTCCCATTCGTTTACATTCTTCCATAAAGAAAGTAACCGATTTAATATCATTCATATTGTTGGAAAGTACCGCAGCCATATACTCAGACGGATAATGAGCTTTCAGATAAGCCGTTTGATAAGCAATCCAGGCATAGCAAGTGGAGTGTGATTTGTTGAACGCATAACTTGCGAATGCTTCCCAGTCTTTCCAGACTTTTTCGAGAATTTCAGGATTGTGTCCTTTGGCTGATGCCTGTTCGATAAAACGAGGTTTCATCTTGTCCAACACGTCTTTTTGCTTTTTTCCCATTGCCTTACGCAAAACGTCTGCATCACCTTTTGAGAAATCGGCTAATTTTTGCGAAAGCAACATCACCTGCTCCTGATAAACCGTAATTCCGTAGGTTTCAGACAGGTATTCTTCCATAGCGTCAAGGTCGTATTTTATTTCTTCTTCTCCGTTTTTTCGACGAACAAAACTCGGAATATATTCAATCGGTCCCGGACGATACAAAGCATTCATCGCAATCAAATCTCCGAAAACCGTAGGCTTTAAATCCTTCATATATTTCTGCATTCCGGGTGATTCGTATTGGAAAATTCCCACTGTTTCTCCTCTCTGGAAAAGTTCATACGTCTTTACATCGTCAATCGGAAAATTATCAGGGTCAAGGTCGATTCCCTTGGTATATTTTACGAGTTTAACCGTGTCTTTTATGAGTGTCAGGGTTTTTAATCCCAAGAAATCCATTTTCAGAAGTCCGGCACTTTCTGCCACCGAGTTATCGAATTGGGTTACGTTCAATTCGGAATCTTTGGCATTGGCAATCGGAACAAAATTCGAAATATCATCGGGAGTAATAATCACTCCACAAGCGTGAATTCCGGTATTTCGGAGCGAACCCTCCAACATTTTTGCCTGTTGAATGGTTTGTCCAGTCAAATCTTCCGTTTCGGATAATTGTTTGAGTTGTGCCACTTTTTCGTATTCATCAGGACGAAGGGATTTTTTTAGTGTAGCATCATCTAACGAAAAAATCTTTGCCAGACTCATATTCGGAATCAGTTTTGCCACTCTATCCGCATCGAAAAGCGGTAAATCCAGCACCCGAGCCGTATCACGAATGGACGATTTGGCAGCCATCGTTCCGTAAGTAATAATCTGTGCTACCTGATTTTGACCGTATTTGTCGATTACGTATTGCATTACCCGACCTCGTCCTTCATCGTCAAAATCAATATCAATATCGGGCATCGAAACCCTGTCAGGATTCAGAAAACGCTCAAAAAGCAAGTCGTATTCAATCGGGTCGATATTGGTAATTCCCAAGCAATAAGCCACAGCAGAACCTGCAGCAGAACCACGTCCGGGACCTACGGAAACTCCCATTTCACGAGCAGCCGCAATGAAATCCTGAACAATCAAAAAGTAACCCGGATAACCTGTTTTTTCGATGGTTTCCAGCTCAAAATCCAAGCGTTCTCTGATGTCGTCCGTAATTTCTTTGTAGCGTTTTTCGGCTCCGACATACGTCAGGTGTTTCAAATAATTGTTTTCGCCTCGTTTGCCTCCGTCTTTTTCGTCTTCTTCAACCAAAAATTCAGACGGAATATCAAATTTCGGAAGCAATACATCACGATACAGCGAATAAGCCTCGACTTTTTCGACAATTTCGTCTATATTATTTATGGCTTCGGGAATATCGGAAAACAACATTTTCATTTCATCAGCCGATTTGAAATAATATTCCTCATTGTCCAATCCGTAACGGAAACCACGACCTCGACCTTTGGGTGTTGCCTGTTTTTCAGCATCTTTCACACACAACAAAATATCGTGAGCATTGGCATCTTCTTTATTTACGTAAAACGTATTGTTGGTTGCAATCAGTTTTATATTGTGTTTTTCAGAAAATTCGATAAGGGTTTTGTTTACCACATCTTCGTCTTGCTGGTTGTGTCGCATCAGTTCGAGGTAAAAATCTTCTCCGAATTGCTGTTTCCACCAAAGCAAAGCCTCCTCTGCCTGAACTTCTCCTATATTTAGAATTTTACTCGGAATTTCTCCGTACAAATTCCCCGACAACACCATAATATCGTCTTTGTATTGCTCAACAATATTTTTGTCAATCCGTGGAACGTAATAAAAACCTTTGGTATAGGCAATCGAAGACATTTTTGCCAAATTGTGGTATCCGTTTTTGTTTTTGGCTAAAAAAACGATTTGATAACCGTTGTCTTTTCGGGATTTATCCAAATGATTGTCGCATACAAAAAGCTGACAGCCCACAATCGGTTTGATGGTGGTTTCGGTTGGGACACCTCCGTTTTCTTCAATTTCCGCATTTTTTGCTTTAACGGATTTGTTGTGATTTTCGATTTTACTCACAAACTGAAAAGCTCCCATCATATTTCCGATGTCGGTCATAGCCACAGCTTTCATTTGGTGTTTTGCAGTAGCATTGACCAAATCCTGAATCGAAATAGTCGATTGCAAAACCGAAAACTGCGTATGATTGTGCAAATGCACAAAATCTCCCGTAATTTGCGAAATATCCGTCAGAACCGTTCCCGAATCTTTCTTTTCTTTGGCAATCCGCTCCCGAATTTTGTCTGAAGCACCTTTCAGATTGATGTTTTTCAGCCCGATAAGCTGGATTGTATTCGGGTTGTTTTCTTTAAAATTTTTGAAATAATCAGCCGGAACATCAAGCTGTTCTTTGGTAAAAAAATCTTTTCGGATAAGCTCCAAAAAAGCTCTCGTAGTAGCCTCCACATCAGCTGTGGCATTGTGAGCTTCCTTAAAATTTTCGTTAAACAAAAACTGATATAATTCCGTTAGTGTCGGAAGTTTGAATCTTCCTCCACGACCTCCGGGAATTTTCAAAAGTTCGGCTGTATCTTCGGTACAGGTGTCCAAAAGTGGTTTTGAATTCAGCTCGGTTTCAACCGATTTTCGATGAAATTCACAACCCATTATATTCAAATCAAAACCTACATTATGACCTACCACAAATTTGGCTTTGGACAAGGCAATATTAAACTTCTCCAAAACTTCCATAAGCGAAATTCCCTGCTCCATAGCCAATTCGGTCGAAATTCCGTGAACCCGTTCCGAATCAAACGGAATATTAAATCCGTCTGGCTTAATCAGATAATCCTGATTTTCAATAAGTTTTCCGTTTTCATCGTGCAACTGCCACGCAATCTGCACACATCTGGGCCAATTGTCGGTATCGGTTATCGGAGCATTCCAATTACGAGGTAATCCGGTAGTTTCGGTATCAAAAATTAAGTACATAAGCTGAAAAATTCTCGGTTTTGAAGAAGTTCAAATTTACGAAATGTAATCGGTTTTTAGAGTTAAGAGTTATTAACAAATTAAAGTGTCCGCAATATGGTTTTAAATAAACTTGTCCAAGTGAGCCAACCCATATTTTGCGAAATCTGTTCGATATTTTGATAAGGAATTCCTGAAAGTGGCTTGATAAGATTCTCACTATGATTGCGATAATACAAAAAACGTCTTGCACTGATTTGTTTTTTATCGCCATATTTTAGAATTTCCAAACAAGGTGCAATATCCAAAAAAATGAAATAAAACTCACGATTTGAAGCATTTGCCGTATCAAGTCCGACACGTAATTTACGGGCAATTTGGTCGTGCATTTTATTTTCGTCAGGCATTGAAATTTTGCTGTAAAGTTTTGCTTCAATGAAAATAAGTTTGCTTTCGGTTTCGATGCTTACATCTACTTCTGTGCTTTCATTAACCGAGACAGCATCATAATTTTTACCGATATGGATTTCTATATTTTGTTCATCTGCAAAAGAAAACGATTCGGGAACAGGTTCGTTTTTTTCTTTAAAATCTCCAAAAGCATCTTCAAAAATTTCGTCAAGTGCAAACGAAATTTTTTCTTTTGGTAAGTTACGTAACCTGTCAAAACAACTCCAAGTAAGAGCATCTTCGCTGTTGGAATTGGTTGCGTGTTCTAATTTGTGTTGTTTTATTTCTCCGTTGATAACAATCGAAGTGTTGAGAAATTGATGTAATGTTTGCTCACTTTCAGGCAAAACAGCGTGATTGCGTTGGTAGTCAGAGTATTTCATAATTATTATTGTTTGTCATTGTTTTTACATTTTTCATAAAAAGCATTTATTTCTGCTCTTGTTTGGTCATTTTCTATCGAGGCTATCAGGTCTTCCCAAAAAAATGTTTTAAAGTCGAGTTTTGCCATAAAGGAATCTAAATTATTTTTTGCCCAATAAAGCTCTTCCTTTTTTACTGCAAATTTTGGTTGAAAAGGAGTTGTTCCGTTAATCAGAACGGTCAAATATTTATGAGTAGCTTCTTTTATTTCGCCTTTTAGAATTTTAGATTCAGACACTTTAGAAAAAAACACATAAATTCCGATTTTTTCGGGTATTTGGGTTATTTTTCTTCTTTTTATCCCGACATAAATCATTTTCATTAAGTTTGATACATTATATTTCAACTCTTTTCTGTAACCCGTATCAATATTGGGTGTTTCGACGAAATAAAGACAAGAACAATCTTGCTGAATTTCAAGATATGATTTATCTCTACTTTGTTGTATTTGTCCTATTGCTAAATCTGTCGATTGAGTTGTTTGAGCATTTTCAAAGTAATAAAAAGTTGGGAACTGTTGCAAAAAATACCATTCTGATTTTTCGGGAAAATTGAAATCGTTGTGTTTTAATTTCCCCTTGATAATTATACTTTCTAACAGCAAACATCTATCATAGCGACGAGCAAGACTGGAAATAGAATGTGTATTTATAAGGTTTTTGGTTTCTTCATCTACTCTCATAATTCTTTTTTTTAGATTATGAGGCAAATATAGAATGTCATTATGCCAAATTTAGGCAGAGTGGATTATTTTTTAATAAATTTGGCTGTTTTTTTTATTTACAAATAAATTTCTGTCCATTCTGTTTTATCAAAAATACTTGGTGTGTATTCTTCTTTGTTCTCTTTTTGTTTTTTAAAATCGAAATCATCAGAAGAAAAAAAACGAACTTTTAGTGGTAAACTTTTTAACCATAAATCAATCTCGTTTTTTTGTTTTTCATAACGCTCTAACCAATAATCCCAATATTTTTCATTTGCCCCTACAACAAAAATAGAATTATTATTAAAGTCACTCCAATTAAATGATGTTACCCTTTCACCTATATGAAACACTTTTTTATTGTCAAGTTCTTCTTTGTTATCTTTAATAAGATAATAGTAAATCAACAATTCAACAACTGCATAAATTGGACTATTGGAATAATAACTATTTGATGAAGTAAACTTTAATTCACATAAAACGAGTGTGTTATTATTTAATGTTCCTATTAAATCAACACATCTTCGTCTTGGACTCTTACTAAAAATAACAGGAAGCTCCAAGTCATTCCAAACAACTTCACCCAATTTTTCTAAAATCGTTTTCTCTGACAAAAAAATTGCACGTTGATATGCAGTTTCTCCTGTCGATTTTATGTTTTCCAAAGAGAGATTGCTCGGCTTTGTGTGATATTCTTCTTTCTTGTATCCATTTAGAATTTCATTAAGGGTGTTTATACTTTTACCCTTTTCAAAATCTTTCGCTTTATAAATTAATTTAAGGATTTCTGTTTTCATAACTATCTTTTATATAAATTGTTCATTTTATTGATTTTTTCTGCGATTTCATTTCTAAAACTCTCAGGCGAAAGCACTTCTATACCACTACCAAACGATAAAATTTCTTTTATAAAATCTTGTGTTGGTGCAATATAATACTTAAAAACAGTATATTCTTTATTGCTTTCGACTTCTCGTTGTGAATGGTGCAATGGTAATGTCTGCAAATAATTTTGACGATTGCCAAAAACTTTTATTTTTACCTCACAAGGTGTAACTTTTGGGCTTACCACAATCCCAAAAGCATTTTCAAAATAAGCATCCGCTTTAAAAGTTTTCGGAATTTTGAATTTTGTATTCGTAGTTGTTATACTTTGTATTCGGTCAAGTCCATAAATCCGCATTTCGTTGAGTGATGTATTTTTGCCCAAAACATACCAACGTTGTTTAAATATTTTAACACAATAAGGCTCGATTTCTATATCGGGAATTTCTTCGTGCCAAAATGGTTTGTAATGAAATTTTACCGCAACTTCATCACGCATTGCCTCGATTATGGTTGTCAAAAACAACTCTCCTGACGGAACTTTCTCAAATAAAATCCTGTCTTTTAATGAATGACTTTCGTGGATTAAATTCATTACCGAAAAAGAATCTAACAACCAGTTTCGCAAACCATTATCCATAGGTGTAGCAATGAAATATTGGTTATAACCGTTACAATCAATATTAATATCGAAGATTTCTTCGATTTTTGCACGATGATTGTGAAAAGTTCGCAAAGGAATGGGCTGACCCTCACTCCAATCGGTTTTCAGCCATTTTTTGTTTATTTCTTCAAAAGTAATTTGCCTTGCACGATTGATAGTATCAACAAGCCATATATATTTATTGAATACGTTTGCCATAGTTTATTCATAAAATTTCTGCAAAGATGCAACTTTATTATGCCAAAATATAGCAGAGTGATTTTTAATATGTTGTTTGGGGATTTTCAATAATTTTCCAATATCCGCCTTTAGCTCCTCCGATACGTTCTATACGATTTTGGGATTTTAGTTTTTGCACACTCCTGATATAGGTTGACCGAAAAAAGTCAATTTATATGGGAATAAATTTAAGAGAAATCTCTACCCAACATCCTCACAAAATCAAAGCAATATTTTCGGTAGGCCTCCCTACAACAGCTTTGTTTCCCTTTACCACGATGGGTCTTTCGATGAGTTGCGGGTTATTGACCATCAGATTTATAATTTCGGAATCTGTGAGGTTTTTATCCTTATAAACTTCTTTCCAGACAGACTCATTTCTTCGTAACAATTCAAACGGACGTATGCCCAGTTTTTTGATAATCTCCTCTAATTCCTCATACGAAAGGCGGTCTTCCATATACAAAACCGTTTGAAAAGGCTTTTCCAAATGTTCCAGAAGCTGAACTCCGGCTCTTGATTTGCTACATCGGGGGTTGTGGTAAATGGTTATCATAATTTTGTTGTTATATTTGCAAAAATACAAATACATTTTTATGTTTATACAACAAGCCCTAAAAGGAAAAAACGATTGGTGGAGAACCTTGGTCGTATGCCTGCCTTTCATCGGAATTTTCGGTCTGAGTTTTCTGATATTCTTTGCTTTATCTCCCGATGAATATGACCAAATGGTCAGACAATCTTCTCAGTTATTTGAAGATAAAAACGTGAATCTGGTCTTGATGCTTAGCCAGTTCGGATTTTTGCTGGGTTTGCTTTTGGTGCTGTTTTATTTTTTACATCAAAGGAGTATCATAACCCTGACCACAGCCCGGGCTAAGATAGATTTCGAACGGATTTTCTTTGCTTTCTTTTTGGTGCTGCTTGTTCAGGTGGGGCTTTTTGCCGTTTCCTATAGCCTTGACAGCTCTGCTATTGAATGGAATTTTGATGCCTCGAAATTTATTCCGTTGCTCATCATCAGTCTGTTGCTGTTTCCGGTTCAAATCGGGTTTGAAGAATATTTTTTCAGAGGTTATCTGATGCAGCAAATCGGGATTTCGACAAAATCAAAATGGATTCCGCTGATCATCACTTCTGTACTTTTCGGAGTTGTGCATAGTGCCAATCCTGAAGTAGCCGAAATCGGGTTTAAAATGATGGTTTTCTATATCGGAACAGGACTTTTTATGGGAATACTAACCCTTTTAGACGACGGACTGGAATTGGCTTTAGGATTCCATTTTGCCAATAATTTTGTGGCTGCTACCCTAATCACTTCTGAGATTTCAGCTCTCCAAACCGATGCTGTTTTCAAATATACGGGAGAAATGGATATGACCACTATGTTCAGCGAAACTGTGATTAGTATGCTGATTGTCTATCCGTTATTATTGTTTATTTTTTGGAAAAAATATAAGTTCCGTTGGAATATCCGGTAATTATTCCAACAAATCGGGTCTTCGGTTTTGGGTGTGTTCCAGAGCTTTTTGCTCTCTCCACTGGTCAATCTTAGCGAAATTTCCGCTTAAAAGAATATCAGGAACCTTCCAGCCTTTGTATTCAGCAGGTCGGGTATAAATGGGTGGGGAAAGCAGGTTGTCCTGAAAGCTGTCTGACAAAGCGGAGGTTTCGTCAGAAAGCACTCCGGGAATGAGCCTGATAATAGCATCCGAAAGCACCAAAGCTCCCAATTCTCCTCCCGAGAGCACATAATCTCCGATAGAAATTTCTTTGGTGATAAAATGGTCTCTTACTCTTTGGTCAACCCCTTTATAATGTCCGCACAAAATGATGATATTCTGATACATCGACATTTTATTAGCCATTTTCTGGTTCAGGGTTTCTCCGTCAGGGGTCATATAAATGATTTCGTCATAGTCCCTTTCTGATTTTAGTTTACTGATACACAAATCAATAGGCTCTACTTGCATAACCATTCCCGCTCCGCCTCCAAACTGATAATCATCTACGTTTTTGTGTTTGTTGGTGGCATAATCCCGAAGGTTGTGAAAATGCACTTCTACCAAACCTTTCTCAATCGCCCGTTTCATAATCGAAGCCTCAAACGGACTTCGCAGCAAATCGGGTAAAACGGTAATGATGTCTATTCTCATATTTTTTTGTTTCAGGTTATCAGTTGTCAGTTATCGGTTGTCAGGTATCGGTTGTCAGAACATAAAATCAGAAATCGCTATTCATCAATCTTAAATCAAGTGTTTTTCTTTAATCCTTTCGATATTTATTTCTTTTTCCAAAGGTATATCAAATTCGATGTAATCAAAGAGTTTTTGTGCCAGATAGGGAGCCATCATCACACCTCTTGTTCCCAAACCGTTGAGAATAAAAAGATTGCGAAAATCCTTATGCTTTCCTACAAGTGGTCGCCTGTCTTTTACCGTAGGGCGAATACCCGCCTGGTGGTCAACCACTTCAAAATCACAGTTTATGATTTCTTTCAACTCTGTCAGGAGCAGTTCTTTTGCCTGTGGAGTCGGAGTATCGGTTTTGTCGTCCCAATCATAGGTAGCTCCCACTTTATACAAATCATTGCCTACGGGCAACACGAAACGTCCGGCTTTGAGCAATATGTCTAAATCTAAATCTTTGGTTTTTATGGTAAGCAATTCGCCTTTGGCTCCGTCAAGAGGCAGGTGATTGAAATACGGATTGCTTTTCATTCCGAAACCTTCAGAAAAAATAATATTCCGTGCTTTTTTACCTTGATACTCCACAAAATCATCGGTTATATGGAGTTTGGAATAATCAAAATTTTCTTCTGAAATACAGTTATTTTGCCTTAAAAAATCTTTGTAAGTATGCAACAAAAGCGGAATATCGAGATAACCTGTGTTTTTTACTTCACCAAACCCGAAAGGAGCTGCGACCGACTTATAGTTTCTGAAAATAATTTCAGAATTTACTAAATTCTCAAACAAAGGTCTTTCGGAAATAAGTGTCCAGTTGTGTTGCTCTTCGAGCGATGCAAATTTCCTAAGCGTGTTTAGGTTGTGGAGTAGTTTAATTTGAAATCGCTTTTCGATTTTCGGATAAAACTCATAGAGCAGCTCCATTTGTGGTTGTGCCTGCCATGCCAGAGTAAACCGCTTGAGCACCACCGGATTAAAAACTCCGCCTGCTACTTCCGAAGATGATTTCTGACTGTTATCAAAGGTGAAAAACGATTTGCCGTTTTGCAGGGCAACCTCCGCAAAAGCCGTTCCTGCTAACCCCAGACCTACAATGAAATAATCATATATTTGTGTTTTCATAGTGCAAAAATAGTGATTTCAGGTGAAAATGTGGGTTATTGGTTATTGGTTATTAGTTAACAGTCTTAAGCATACTACTTAATGTTAGGTACTGGTATCTTTCATTCTGAAATCAAAAAGAAGGTCAATAAAAAAACTCCTGCCGTCTGGCAGGAGTTTTTTGAGTATTATTTTTTGAAGATTAGTAACTCCACATATCTTGTTCAAAATTGCGAATTTCTTCTTTAAGTCTTTCAGATTCGAGAAGCTGAAACTGAGCATTGTCTTTCAGATACTGCTCGATTCTTCGGTCTCCATACACGTTATCTACCATATAGATAGTAGCATTAAAACGTCTTGAATTTAACAAGTGGTCAAAGTTGAAAGGAGAAGCCGAGTTTTTCTCATTGAAAGCCAATGCTTTATGCAACGTCTGTCTTGCATCCGGGAAATATACCCAAAACAACTCAATAGGCTCTCCTTTGTCACCATCACGAAGTTTATCCAAAGCAGGAATCGCCTTAGGGCAAATACCCAACAAACGATATTTTAACTCTCCCTGACGGGCATCAAAATACCAATATCCTCTGATGGCATATTGCTGAACGTCTGCTCCGGTAACTTGAGAGGTGCTATAATGCTCCTCTGTAAAAATACCTTCTGCAAGAAGCTGCTCTTCGGTATAACCCTGATACTGGTTCCATACGTCTTTTCCGTAATCGTTAACCTCTTTGTGATAGAATGACTGTTTTACTTCTTCAAGTGTTTTTTTGGTACGGAAATAAGAATCTCCATATACTTCTGTAATCTCTCCGCTTTCAATAGCAGTAATCAAAACATTAAACAATGAACGTCTTTCTGCTCCCAAATTATCTTCGACAGGAAAATATAAAGGGAAATTTACTCTTTGGTCAAGGTCAATAACCTCCCAAACGTGTCTTCCATACAATACATCACGCTCTTCATTTACGTATCCATAAGGAAGCGGATTATCGTTTTCCAACAGTTTTTGCTGTTCTGATTTTTGACCTATTTCGGCAGGAGTCTTAGCATTCAGCACATTGATTTGAGCCTGAGTCTCAAATCCTGTTACAGCCAAAACTGCCAATAAAATTTTTATACGATTCATAAATTTATATTTTAAAATCTATATGCTATTACAAAAACGATTTTTGTTTGAAATTATTGTATCTCCCAGTTAAACGGAGTAGAGTCTTTCATTTTATAACCAGAGGCTCCTTCAAGGGTTGTTTTTACGTTACTTATAATCACAACATCTCCTCTGGAAGCTCTGTTGATAGCTGCCTCAGCCTGTGCATTAAAACGTTTACCTTGTACAACTATCCTTGCACTTCCCGGTACAGAAACCTCAAATGATACTACGTTAGCTTTAACATCAAATACAAAGTCAGGGAACAATACGTTGATAGTAGAAGCAAGAAGGTCATTTTTATTTCCTCTCATACCTCCTACCTGACCTCTTAAAGAAGCTGCCGGAGCTGGAATGTTTCTAACTTTGAATGTTTTTTTACTTGGAGGTGCAGGAGTTCCGTCAGAGAATTTTCCTGTAACCGTAACTACAGCATCTTCTCCTTGTATTCCATCGGGTCTCCAAATATATTTTCCATTACCCACTTTTTTAAGCCCTGGTGCAGAAGCATTCACATCATTATCATGAATTCCGGAATATGAAATTGTCATCGGGTTATCTACTCCACGATAGATTGAATTCATTTTGTCTGCTGAAATAGTAGCTTCATTTGGTCGAGGCACAACCACATAGTTGCTTTCAATCTTTATGGATTTCTCTTTACCGTCTTCCATAAAAATAAACTCTCCTTTTAACGGCTGATCTCCAAGACCTCCTGCAGTGAAAGCAAGCTCAACTCCACCTTCTTTGAAAGAAGATTGATCTAATTCTTTACCGTTCAATATAACTTTTGCAGGTTTTGTACTTGAATCCGTACGTCCTAAAGCTATTTTACCGGTTACTTGTTCTCCCGAAAAGAAAGCTGATTTATCTAAAATAACGACTGCCTCATAATTATCAAATGATAATTGACTAGCCATTTCTCCTTGAAGCATTTTTGACAAAATCTCAGATTCTACAGTTTTAACATCTGCCTGTAACTGAGTAAGTTTTGTTAAAGAAGCTACCATCGGAAATCCTTTAAAATGATATTCCAGCCAATCTCTTGGTCTATCTTCTCTATCTCTGATTTTTCCATTGTCGTCACCTGTAGAAAATTTGCTTTCAACATCAGCTTTGACATCCTGATAATTATCTCCTAAAACAGTTAACACTCCTGTTCTGAATGAATTTACTTTATCAACAAACTCTTGTCCTTGTTGAGAATATTTGTCTCCCCCAACAAAAAATTTATTATCTAAAGTAATAGACTTATCCATTACTTCATAATCTTTAGGATCTTTTACATCTACTTTCAATTCTGCTTTGATGTCCTCAATATATTGATTAAAATCAGAAGCTAAAACATCAATTTGTCTTGCTTTTTCAGCCAAATCTCTATACAACTCAGGATTATCTGTTGCTTTTTGTTGCAATCCTTGGATAAATTGCTGATTTCTTGTAGTTGCAGCAGTATTTGAGTCTTCTAATCTTTCATTCATAAGACCAAAAGCAGATAGTACTTCCTTTGACATATTAAGAGCCATCATAGCGATGAACACCAAATACATCAGGTTAATCATCTTCTGTCTGGGGGTTAATTTTCCTCCTGCCATTATTTCTAATTAGTTTTTTAGATTAATAAATTAAATTTCAAAGATTTCTAATTAGAATCTTCTTAACCTTTGTTACCCATTGCAGAAAGCATACCTCCGTAAACATTGTTTAATGAAGCAATGTTTGCTGTCATAGATGCCATTTGCTCTTTTAGTTTTGATGCATTTTCTGCAATTTCTTTGTTAGCCTCAGCATTTCTTGAAGCACTTTCAAGCTGTACTTTATACAGGCTGTTCAACGACTCCATTTGGGCAGCAGCCATTGAGAGCTCTTCGCTGTATCTTTTTTGAGCAGCGATTCCGTCTGCAGAAGAAGAAATTCCTTTAGCGGCAGATTCAAAATTTTTAATACTATTTCCTAAACTTGCCATAAGCTCTCCGTCGATTTTAGCTTCTTTCAACAAGTTATCTAATTTTTGAGAAAGCATTCCCTGAGTGTCTTCTTTTTTGGCATCCTTCTTTTTTGCCTCTCCTCCTGCCAATTCAGGATATACCAGAGACCAATCCAATTCTTTATCAACAGATTCAAATGCCGAAACGGTAAATACTAATGCCTCTGTAACAAGACCAATGATAAGCATTTCGTTACCAAGAGGCCAGTGCATAATTTTAAATAGTGCACCCAAAATTACTATAGCCGCTCCAAGGCCATAAACCATGTTCATTAATTTTTTATTCTTTGCCATAATTTAAAGAAATTTTTAGTTAGTTAAGTTAATTAAAATGTTTGTTATAAAATTTAGTTGTTAAAATGTTACTTGCTTATCTTCTACCTCTTAGAGCAGGATTGTCGGCTGTGGTCTGTGTTCCCATATAATCCTGAACGGTTCTGAACCCTATATAGCTACGGGCAGTATCAGAATATTCATAGTTACGGTTACCCAGCTGTAAATAATAGGCTACGTCTTTCCAAGAACCTCCTCTGTGAACTTTTCTTGCATTAGAAGGGTCGTTCACCGTTGGGTTCATCGTAGAAACATATTCATAAGCTGAAGGGTCATACGAAGAATCCACCCATTCTGATACGTTTCCTGACATATTATACAAACCAAAATCATTTGGCGTATAGGATTTTGCCTCTACCGTATATAAAGCTCCGTCTGCAGCATAGTCTCCACGGTTGGGTTTAAAGTTTGCCAAATGACAAGCTCTTTCGTTCTGAGTATATAAATCTCCCCAAGGGTAAGTTGCAGCCTGAAGACCTCCACGACCTGCATATTCCCATTCTGCCTCACTCGGCAAACGGAATTTATTGACCTGATCTCTTCCTTTTTTCTGTTTTATCCAAGTGTTTTTCATAATGGTTTTCCAGTTACAGTAAGCTTTTGCTTGTTTCCAGCTCACTCCAACCACAGGATAATCATCATAGGCAGCATGCCAGAAATAATCATTGTGCATTGGCTCGTTATAAGAATAAGCAAAATCTTTAATCCAAACTGTAGTATCAGGATAAATCAACAGCTTTTCTGTTTTCATATACTTACTTCTTTTGGCTCTGACATCGGTGCTTTTATCTCTTGCTGCTCCGTCTGTATCAAATTCCTGATAGTGGAATTCCAAAGTAGAAACGTCAAAAGTTTTCAAACCGTTGAACCATTCTGTAGGCGGAAGATACAGCCCGTCCATCACTTCTACGTAAGCTTCGTCCGGATATTCCTGAGGGTCTTCAAAAAGATCTACATCTCTGTTGAGTTTTCTTCCGTAATAGAAATCATCACCTTGCCCCAGACTATAGTAATTTTCATACATATATTTATCATACGGACTCATATTGGCAACATCCCCTCCATCTGCAAAAGCAAACTCTCCGATTCCTCCGCTGCCCGGAGTTGCTCCGTCTTCGTCTGCTCTGATAGCCAAACGGGTTCTGGTAATAGAATCTTTTACCCATTCTACGAATTGGCGATACTTGGAATTGGTTGTTTCAAATTCGTCCATATAAAACGAACGAACCGTAACGGTTTTGGAATTTGCATCTCCTATACCTGCCAAATCATCATCGGATTTACCCATAATGAATGATCCTCCGGGTATAAGAGTCATTTCATAAGGAGTCTCAGAACGCCATTTTTTTCCTTTCACTCCAACAACTTCTCCTCTATCTCCCGAACTACAACTTAGTAGTAGAGACACAACAGATAACATTACAATTGATTTCTTCATATAAAAATCCGGTATTTAAGTAGTCTTAATTTTAAGGGCGTAAACCTATTTCTTTTTTTTCAGAAAAACAACTTTTTCTTAACTTTTTTTTTCGACTCTTCCTGTGTTTTTAAAGAAAGAGAAACGTAAGCCCTTGTCATATTATTGTATAGCAAGGTATTTTTTTTGGGCTTTCCACCATCTTTCAGGATAAATTCCCTGAGAGGCTTCTACGTAATCTTCATACCTGCAAGGTAATAACGTAAAATTAGCCGATTTATTTTCTTTTGCTTTATCATATACCACCTGCATCCACCACCGCTGCGAAAATTCACTTTTATAAAACACGAGTTCTTCGTCATCAGCCAAAGACACTATATATTTCAAAAAATTATTTATTTCTGTTTCGGGAAACTCTTTATATCGGCAGCAATAACCTTCAATAAAGTACCATATTATCTGAGATTGCAGCACGGCTTCACTCGATAGATTTCCGTCTGTATTAAAAAGCCCCAGCACAGATACTCTGTCGCTTATCCCTGCATAGCGTGCCAAAGCACAGATTTCTTTACCTGTGAATCCGTTGGGCACAAACTTAGAAAAATTTCCGGTATAAACAGACTGAACCGAAAAAAAATCCACACTTACTATATCAGCATCTCTCAAAACAGGCTCTACCAAGGTAATATCACTGCCCACTTCGCCTAAGCGGTAGGCATCAAAGAACAATTTTTCGATTAAATCAACTTCTTCCTGAGCATTATAATAGACCTGATAACCGATATTGCTAAAGCCAAGCAGGTTGTTGGGCTCTTCCATAATGATTTTTGTAAGGTAGGAATCAGACGAAACCGGAAGATCTGCCCTTCCGAAATCAAATCGGCTGTCAACCGAAACCAGATTGACCATTTTTCCCGAATGATCATAGGCTCTATATAAAGGATAGGTCAAATCCTGTGAGCCTCCCAAAACAATGAGAACAATTTTCTTTTTCAGCAAAAAAGAAGCTGTTTGATTCAGGGCAAAATAAGTATCTTCGAGTGATGCTCCCTGCTCGATATTTCCTAAATCGGCAATGGTGCAATCCCAGTTTCCGAAAAACAAAGTATAAAGTTCCTTTCTGAGCCGAATCAAATCAGCCGAATCACTCCTGCCCGCTCCCCTGCTGTCTGCCACTCCGACAAGGGCTAACTGCACTTTTCCCAAATCAGGAAGCCCCAAATGGTCGTGAAGCAAAATCCGGCTTCCGAAATGCTGAGGCGAAAGCCCCTTTACAAAAGCGGAAACTTCGGGCTCTACGGGTTGTAAGAAATCGTTTATCATTTTTGTTTGATCGTTGAACTGTTTACCCTTCGACAAGCTCAGGGTGACAACTGAATACTAAATACTGAGCACTAAAAACTAAAGGTTGAGCACTGAACACTAAAGACTGAACACTATTTCTTCTTCTTAGGTGCTTTTTGTTCTAAATAAGCTTTGGCTTGCTCCAGAGTAAGACTTGAAGCATCTACTTCTTTGCCCAGCTCCACTTTGGTTTTTCCTTTCAGAATAACCGAACGTCCCCATCTTGCTTTTTCTACTCTGATGCCTTCACTTTCCCAGTTGTGAAGCACTTTTTCTTTTTCTTTACGGAGTTTGTCTTCGATAAGCTCCTTTATATCTGCCTGAGAAAGGTTGTCAAAGTTATACTTTTTATTGACATTGATAAACATATCGTTCCATTTTATGAATGGTCCGAAACGACCTGTTCCTTTCTGAACCGGAAGTCCGTCATATTCTGCAATCGGGGCATCGGCTTTTTGTTTTCTGGAAATCAGCTCAATGGCTCTTTCTAAGGTTACATCGAGCGGTTCTTCGCCTTTGTCAAGAGAGATAAACGTTTTTCCGAAACGAACATAGGGCCCGAAACGACCTACATTTACCTCAACCTCTTCACCCTGATGTGTTCCCAAAGCTTTTGGCAATAAAAACAAATCCAGTGCTTCTTCTAAAGTGATGGTCGTAATGTTCTGCTCGGGTCTGAGCGAAGCATATTGCTTTTCTTTGTCGTCAGGATCACCGATTTGAGCCATGGCTCCGAATCTTCCCAAACGAACAGAAACTGCTTTTCCGCTTTTCGGGTCTTTCCCCAGAATCCGTTCACCCGATTCTCTTTCAGCCGAAACTTCTACTTCTTTTACAATCGGGTGGAAATGGTTATAGAAACGCCCCATCATTTTTGTCCAATCTTCATTTCCGGAGGCGATTTCATCAAAATCCTGCTCTACCTTAGCGGTAAAATTATAATCTAAAATCGTATCGAAATGAGTAACCAGAAAATCGTTTACGATAGTTCCCACATCAGTAGGAATGAGTTTTCCTTTATCGGAACCCGTTTTTTCTTTCAGCTGCTTCTCCTTAATAATAGTATCTTTCAGAGTAAGCTGAACATACGGTTGTTCTTTTCCTTCGGAGTTTCCTTTTTCTACATAATTTCTACTGATAATCGTTGAAATCGTAGGAGCATAGGTCGAAGGACGACCAATTCCCAGCTCCTCTAATTTTTTCACCAAAGAAGCCTCCGTATATCGGGCAGGCGGTTTTGAAAAACGCTGGGTTGCGGTTATATAATTATTAAGGAGTTTGTCTCCGGTTTTTAGCGGAGGCAACATTCCTTCCTGTTCTTCGTCTTCATCGTCATTACCTTCGAGATATACTTTCAAAAAGCCTTCAAAAAGCAATACTTCTCCGGTTGCCGTAAAAATTTCTTTGTGGTTATCGGCTTCGATTTTTACGTTGGTTCGTTCTAATTTGGCTTCGCTCATTTGTGAAGCGATGGTTCTTTTCCAAATCAGTTCATACAAACGAGATTGTTCTCTGTCTGCCGTAACCGAATGACGACTCATATCGGTCGGGCGGATCGCCTCGTGGGCTTCCTGAGCTCCTTTGCTCTTGGTTACGAAACTTCTGGGAGTGCTGAATTCTTTTCCGTAAGAAGAAATGATTTCAGATTTGATGGATTCGGTTGCTTCCTGCGAAAGATTCACGCTATCGGTTCTCATATAGGTGATAAGTCCCGCTTCATACAAACGCTGGGCCACCATCATGGTTTGAGAAACCGAAAAATAGAGTTTTCTCGAAGCCTCCTGTTGTAAAGTCGAGGTCGTAAAAGGAGGAGCCGGTGATTTTTTGGTCGGTTTGGTTTCTAAGTCAGCAACCTTATAATTGGAACCAATATTTTTATTCAGGAAATCTTCTGCTTCTTTTTGGGTTGCGAAGTTTTTCGGGAGTTTTGCCTTAAAGGTTTTTCCGTTTTGGGTCGTAAATTCTGCATTTATGGAAAAAGAAGCTTCAGATTTGAAGTTCTGGATTTCTTTTTCTCTTTCTACAATCAGGCGAACCGAAACCGATTGCACTCTACCGGCAGAAAGTCCGGATTTTATTTTTTTCCACAAAACAGGCGAAAGTTCATAACCTACCAATCGGTCTAAAACCCGTCTTGCCTGTTGGGCATTCACCAGGTTATAGTCGATTCCCCTGGGATTTTTAACCGCTTTTTCGATAGCCGATTTGGTGATTTCGTGAAAAACGATACGTTTGGTTTTGGCTTTATCTAATTTTAAAGTTTCAGCCAAATGCCACGAAATGGCTTCTCCTTCACGGTCTTCATCGGAAGCAAGCCACACGGTTTCTGCCTTTGAAGCCAAATCTTTGAGTTTTTTTACTACTGCCTTTTTATCGGGAGAAACGATGTATTTGGGTTTAAAATTATTCTCAATATCCACTCCCATCTCACTGGAAGGCAAATCGGAAATATGTCCGAAACTGGATTCCACCTGAAATTCTTTTCCTAAGAATTTTTCTATGGTTTTTGCCTTAGCAGGAGACTCCACTATCACTAAATTCTTTGCCATCTGATTTTATTTTGTGTGCAAAAGTAGAATTTTTTGTTTAAAGTTTCAGGTTTCAGGTTTAAAGTTTTGGTAACAGTTAGTTGTTAATAGTTGTAGGTTAATAATTTTAACCCTGTAAAGTTTGTTTACTACTTCCGAGTTATAAGGCTTACTCAGCCTGATAAACTTTAAACTTTAAACTTTAAACCTGAAACCTGAAACTTTAAACCTGAAACTAAAAATTAGAAGCTATAGCCTCTGCCAACACTTTAAATTCCTCTTGAGAAAGGCTCACTTTGTGCTGAAAAGTCATTTCTTTCATTTCATTCAACGGAATGAGATGAACGTGAACATGAGGCACTTCGAGCCCCACCACAGCCATTCCGACACGTTTGCAAGAAACTGTTTTCTCAAGTGCTTGAGCCACATCATGAGAAAAAGCCATCAACTCTAAATAAAGCTCTTTGTCCATATCGAAAACCTTGTCGATTTCCTGTTTCGGGACACAAAGCGTGTGTCCTTTGGCATTGGGGTTTACATCCAGAAAAGCAATAAATTTATCATTCTCTGCTACGATATGTGCAGGAAGTTCACGGTTGATTATTTTGGTGAATATTGACATACTATAATTTTTTACTCTCTTGAAATTTCTAAAATTTCAAACTGCAATTTTCCGTTAGGCACGGTGATTTCTGCAATTTCTCCGACAGATTTTCCCAACAGCCCTTTCCCGATGGGTGAAGTAACCGAGATTTTTCCGGTTTTTAAATCGGCTTCGCTTTCGGCTACCAGAGTGTAGGTGAGCTCCATTTTATTGACCACATTTCTGATTTTTACTTTCGACAAAACCAAAACTTTTGACGTATCGAGTTGTGATTCGTCAATAAGTCTTGCGTTGGCATATAATTCTTCTGTTTTGGCAATTTTCATTTCCAGCAACCCCTGAGCTTCTTTGGCAGCATCATATTCTGCATTTTCAGACAAATCACCCTTGTCTCTCGCTTCTGCAATTGCCTGTGAAGCTTTCGGACGCTCTACCGCTTTGAGATATTCCAACTCCTCCTTTAATTTTTTTAGTCCTTCTGCTGTGTAATAGGATACTTTACTCATAATCATTGTTTTATAAATAGAAAAGAATCCCAAAAAATGGGATTCTCCGGTTTCAAATTATTTTATATCTTAGCCTTTTGTTATAGGTACTTTTTTTAACGAAGTCCAAAGGTATAAATTTATTATTTAATTTCACAACTTTCAGGTTGATATTTTTATGAGACACTCTTTTTTACTACCCATATTTTTATTTTTTATGCTTATGGCAAGCAGTTGTTCAAGTGACAACAACATCGGTCGCAACAACCCTTATATTCCTAATTATTCGTTTTCGATAGATATCAATATGAATTTACCGATGTATAACAGCCTGCAATATCCGAGCAACGGTATGGTTATTACGACCAACGGAGCGGGAGCCAACGGAATCATCATTTTTAATGCAGGGAGTGGCTACAGAGCCTATGATGCCAATTGCCCGAATCAATACATCAGCAGTTGCTCAAGGCTTGTGGTAGATGGCATAAAAGCGGTTTGCCCTTGTGACGAACTGGAATACAGCCTTTTTACAGGACTCCCAATGGCTAAAGGCGAATATCCGATGAAACCCTACCGAATTGAGCAAATCGGAAATATGTTAAGAGTCTATAATTAGTGGGCAGCGGAATAAAAATTATTTTTCGTCAGCCGAAGACCCGTAAATTCCGGGAAGCGGAATATTAAGCAATCTCATATAAACCGTAAGTTGCCCACGATGGTGAATGAGATGATTGGTAATGATAAAACGGAAAGCTCCCAGTTTTGGCATTTCTGCAAGGTGATGTTCGCCTGCTTTCAACGTCCATTTTGTCAACCAAAATTCATCGGGTTGCGTGTTCACAAAATTTTTATTTTTCTGCAAACCCTCTTCCAATCCGGCTTTTAGTTCTTCCAACGTGGTGGCTTTTGTCGGGTGATAATCGGTATGAAAATCAAAAACATCTTTGGATACGGCAAGATATGTCCAGTTGTGAAGTTCCACGATATGTGAAGCCAATTCTCCCAAAGTCATTGATTTTTCGTGTGGTTTGTAGTTCCAATGCTCATTGCTGAGGTTATCCAAAATTCTTTTGGTGTTAAGCGTTTCCCTTTCTATTTCGACTAACATTCCTTCTTTAATACTCATAATTTCTCTGTTTTTTTGTTTACAAATATATTTAGTTTTTCCCAAAGCTCGAATAAAATGCAAAGACCTTTTTGGCTTTTGAAACTCCGATGACTTCTGCAATTTGCTCTTCGCTGGCTTTGGAAAGCCGTTTTACGGAACGAAAATGCTTGATAAGAGCCACCATTGATTTTTCACCAATCCCCGGAATGGTTTCGATAGAAGTTTTCAGAGCATTATTGCTTCGTTTTTGTCTGTGGAAGGTGATTCCGAAGCGATGAGCCTCATTTCGGAGTTGTTGGATAACTTTCAGGGTTTCTGATTTTTTATCCAGATATAACGGGATCGGGTCATTCGGATAAAATAATTCTTCCAGACGTTTGGCAATTCCCAGAATGGCGATTTTTCCTCTCAGACCTAAAATATCTAAACTTTTCAAAGCAGACGAAAGTTGCCCTTTTCCTCCGTCAATAATAATCAAATCGGGTAATTTTTCGCCTTCGTCCAAAAGTCGTTTGTATCTCCGATAGACCACTTCTTCCATCGAAGCAAAATCATCGGGACCTTCGACTGTTTTGATATTGAAATGTCTGTAATCTTTTTTGCTGGGTTTTCCGTCTTTGAAAACCACACAGGCAGCCACCGGATTGGTTCCCTGAATGTTGGAATTGTCAAAACACTCGATATGCCTTGGCTCAACCGAAAGCCGCAAATCAGACTTCATCTGAGCCATAAGCCGTTTGGTATGCCTGTCAGGATCAGTAATTTTTACTTGTTTGAGCTGTTCCAAACGATAGAATTTGGCATTTCGTTCAGATAAATCGAGCAAATGTTTTTTGTCTCCCAATTTCGGAACCGTAACTTTTATATGTTCGCCTAAATCAAGCTCAAAAGGCAAAATCACCTCTTTCGTATTTAGATGAAATCGTTCCCGAAGTTCCACCACAGCAATACTCAACAGGTCTTCATCGGTTTCTTCGAGCTTCTTTTTGATTTCCATTGTATGCGAACGGATAACCGCTCCGTAAGAAATCTGGAGGAAATTTATATAAGCAAAATCATCATCAGAGACTATCGAAAACACATCGACATTGGAGATTTTAGGATTCACAATGGTAGATTTCGCCTGATAATTCTCCAACACTTCTATTTTTTCTTTGACTTTTTGGGCTTCTTCAAACTCTAAGTTTTGGGCATAACGGTTCATCAACACCTTAAATTCGTGTAAAGAATCTTTGAAATTCCCTTTGAGAATTTCCCTCACACCTTTGATTTTTTCTTCGTATTCTGCTTCGGTTTCATAGCCTTCACAAGGCCCTTTGCAGTTTTTGATGTGATATTCCAGACAAACTGAATATTTCCCGGAGCGGATGTTTTCGGGAGAGAGGTCATAATTACAGGTTCGGAGTTGATATAATTCTTTTATCAGGCTCAGAATGGTGTTTACGGTTTTGAAACTCGTATAAGGTCCGAAATATTCAGAACCGTCATTGATTTTGTTTCGGGTCACAAAAACTCTGGGGAAAGGTTCTTTTTTGATGCAAATCCAGGGATAGGTTTTGTCGTCTTTCAACAGGACATTATATCGGGGCTGATATTGCTTGATAAGGTTGTTTTCCAACAAAAGAGCATCACTTTCGGTAGGGACGACAATGTGTTTTATCGTGACAATTTTTTTGACTAAAACTCGGGTTTTTCCGTTTTCGTGGACTTTAGTAAAATAGGACGAAACTCTTTTTTTGAGGTTTTTTGCCTTCCCGACATACAGAATTTTCCCATCTTTATCATAATACTGATACACACCCGGATTGTCGGGAAGGGTCTGGATTTGTAGTTCTAAAGGAGAGAGTTGCATAGTGCAAATTTAGCCTTTTTTAATGTGAAAAAAATCACAAACTGAGCCATTGCTTAAATTCGGAAGCCTTATTTTTACTCACGATAATAGATATAGGCGATTTGGGAGTGGTTTCAACTTTCAGCTGGTTGTTGCCGTATTTGTAGATTTTGTCAATGGCTTTGATAGACAGCACAAACTGCCTGTTGGCACGAAAAAAATAGGTTTTGTCAAAATCTGTGCTCAACTCATCTAAACTATTGTTGCTGTGAAAGAGTTTCCCGTCTAAGCAACAGATATAGGTAATGGTGTTTTCGGTATAGACAAAGGCAATTTCGTCTGTGTTTATGGAGACTATTTCGTCTTTTTTATAGGCAACTATACGTTTTTTATATTCGGTTTTGTTGTTGGTTTCCTGATGTTTCAGGTCGTTTATTTTTTCTTTATACAGCACCAAATCATAATTGAGTTTCGACAGCGAAAGCACTTCTTTTGACAAACCTTCGTTCTGAATTTCCAGGTCTTTTTCATACTTTCTGCTAATTATCCGAACGGCAAAAACCGACAAAAGCACAATGAGCATACCCGAAGCCAGATAAACCAATACAAAATTGATTTTCAACTGTTGGATATAGCCTTTTATGCTATCGGTATCTGCATATACGGCAACAATCCAATCGGTATTTTTCACCGGATACAGGTAAATGACTTCGGTATTTCTCTTTTGGGATGAAGTTGTGGTTTTGCCTTTCAGTTTCAGGATTTTCTGAAAGTCATCGGTATCGAGTTCGTCATAAATTACGGGCTGCACAAAGAGTTCGTCTGATGTGATTTGCTTGCCTACTTTTTCCTGATTCGGGTGACATATCTGTACGCCAGACCAGTCGAGCATACAGATAAAACCCAATTCTCCATTGGTATTTTCTATGCTTTTTTGCAGGTTATCAATCACTATTTCTTTCGATAATCCGCTCTCTATCTGATACTGCACCAGCCCCGAAATTTCGTTGGCTTCTCTTTTACCCGATTCTATCTGGCTCTTCAAAAAAGACTCTGTAGCTATCTCAAACATATAGCTCATACCCAGATAGCTTATCACGAAAGTAATAAGGGAAAGTCCTAAAAAGGTAAACAAATAAAGTTTGTCTTTTTTCATGGTTTCGTGATTTCGTTCAAAGTCATTTTTTCCTTTTTAAGTCGTTTTTTACCCTTTTGAGCGAAATTTTGACTCCAGAAAAATCGCTCAATTATTATTTTTGAGCTGTCAAATTTAAAAAAAAAACTATGAAGACAATTTTATTTATTACAAAAGTGATGCTGTTCTTTTTTATCGTTACCGGACAAGCACAACAAACCTACGTTATTGATTGGGGAATGGGGACATCGAGCCAGGAGGCAAGTATAACCATTGAAACCGGAGACACCATCAAGTGGATTTGGGTAGATAGCGGAATGCCTCACGATGTGAGCAGTATTGACCCGAATGCTCCCGCAGGATTCGGAAGCCCTATGATGTCTAACTTAGGTTATGAGTATTCATTTACATTTAATGAAGAGACAACCTTCGATTACAGATGTGCCGTACATCCAGGAACCATGTTTGGCACCATAACCGTTGAAGGCGGAACGGTTGAAGAAGTAGTAACCATTCCCGATAATGCTTTCAAAGCCTATCTGGTAGGCAATGCTGCCATAAACCTGAATAGCGATACAGAAATTCAGGTGAGTGAAGCTATTGCCTTTTCGGGAACTATGGATTGCTCAGAATCAGGCATCGAAGACCTTACGGGGATTGAGGCTTTTACGGCTCTTACCGGACTGAATTGCAGCAACAATATGCTGACTTCAATAGATGTAAGCAGCAATCCCGGATTGTTGGTTCTGTCTTGTTCTAATAATGATATTACAACTTTAGACCTGAGCAACAACCTCCTTTTAATGGATTTATATTGTGGAGGAAATATGCTGACAACCTTAGACCTGAGCAGTCTTACTGATTTGTCGGTTTTGGATTGCAGCAGCAACGATTTGTCGGTTTTGAATGTGAGCAACAATATGGCTTTAACCGATTTATATTGTTCTGATTTGCATATTATGGAGTTGGATTTAAGCGGAAATTCCGGGCTTACTACTATTGATTGCAGCAACAATCACCTGCTTTCGAGTCTGAATGTTCAGAACGGAAACAACACCAATGTAGTATTTTTCAGTGCTTTAGGAAACACGGAACTCGATTGTATTCAGGTTGATGATGCCAATTACAGCACAACCAACTGGACTGATATTGAAGCCGGAACGATTTTCAGCGAAAATTGTTCTGCTTCACTCAACGATTTTGCGGCTCATTCTTTCTCGGTTTACCCGAATCCTGCCAAAGATATATTGACCATAGAATCTTTGTCTGCCATTCAGACCTACAGAATATTCGACATACAGGGAAAACAACTCACCGAAAAAACAACAAACAGCCAAAGCGAATTGTTGCAAATAGATATCAGTTCTTTTGAAAACGGAATTTACTTCCTTGAGGTGTCTTCTGCCAATGAGAAAACAGCGACATTCAAAATCATTAAAAGCTGATAATGAGCAGAAAAAATGAGCAAAAAACACCTAAAAAACATAGGAATAATATTGTTGCTGCTACTGCTCTCCTGTGAATATAATGTAGAAAAAGGACTGGCTCCTTCTCCTTGTAATCCGGAGCCTGTTACTCACGAAATTATGTGGAAAATGGGAGTCAGCGGACAATTGGCAAGTCTGAACATCAAGCCCGGAGATACCGTTCGGTGGATTTGGACAGAAGACAATATGCCACACGATGTACACAGTGACGACCCGAATGCTCCGGCTGATTTCGGAAGTGCCATACTAATCGGGCAAGGAACAATATATGAATATACCTTTACGGAAGAAACCGTATTTGATTATAACTGTTCCG
>JBAYSC010000010.1:0-29252 GCA_041676345.1 Flavobacteriaceae bacterium
GCTAAAAAAATGTTCTTTTTGCCCTGTTTTTTGTCTTTTTCTTACTCCGTAGCGCTGCTATGCAGTGCAAAAAAGCCTTCAAACAGAACAAAAATATTCATTTTTCGCTTCAATCAAAAAAGTCAAGATGAGTTCACTTATAAATTTATCTCGTCAGCCAACCTCTTCGACTGGCTGTGGCTATGGCATAGGGTGTTATCCAAAACAGCGTAAACATATAGAAAATACTATAGGGATATGCCCAGACAGATTCCAATATATTTTTTTGTCTTTTGCTGTAAAAAAACACCTGTACACTCGAAAAGATGAAAATACTCATCAAAACCGAACTCAAAAACAACAGCGGATGTGTCAGAATAAACCAAAACATCAGCAGCAACAGCGGATATGCCATTATCACTTTCAGCCACTGGTTTAGGAGCAGTATTCGGGTTCCGGTTTTGGCTCCTTCTCTAAAGTTTTTGAAGGCAAATTTGCTCATCATAATATTTTCACGAACGTTGCTTCGCTCCCATCTGATAAACATTTTATAGAGGCTTTTGTATTTTTCGGGAGTGTTTGTCAGCACACAGGCATTGCGTTGAAACAATACCTTATAGCCTTGTTTGAGTATCATATTGGTCATAGCTCTGTCTTCACCAATGTCTGAAGGTTGTCCCATAAAGGTTTGGTTTACCCATTGCTCTAAACAGTTCATCACCGCCTCTTTACGATAGGCAGCCAAAGCTCCGGGAGTACACAAAACCGAACCTAACCTGCTTTGGGCAGAACGGATAAACTCAAAACTGAACACAAAACTCACATTGAGCATCCGAGGAATGATGGCTTTCTGGTTGTTCAAAACCCTTACGTTTCCTGCCACTGCTCCACATTTTTTGTTTACCATAAAAGGGCTGACCAAGTTTCGCAAAGTATCTGTATTGATAATCGAATCACTGTCTATGGTTACGAAAACCTCTCCTGTCCCCAGGTTAAACCCACGATAGAGAGCATGTCTTTTTCCTTTGTTTTCGGGTTGTTGATAGATAGCAAGTCGGTCTCCCAATTGTTCTTTGGCTTTTTTCATCCAATACCAAGTGTCGTCTTTACTGCCGTCATCAATCGAAATCAGTTGTAATTTTTCTACAGGATAATCGCTTTTTGTGATGCTCAACAAGGTTTCCCAAACTAATTTTCCTTCGTTATAGGCAGGGACAATTACCGTACAGGTTGGGAGTTCTTCATCTGAAACCGATTGAATGGGTTTGTAACGTAGGTATAAAAACAGGATATACAACAGAAAACACACTTTTATGGTGAGCAATACTAAAGTAATGGTCATCACCACAGGTCCCCAGGTGGTTTCCATTCGTTCTAAATGAACTCTTTCAAAATCGGGTTGAAATCTGTAAACCAGAAACATAGCTCCAAACATCAGCGAAAAAGTTCCTGAAAGAATCAACAAATCTAACGAGCAGAGGGCTTTTTGTTTGTCGGGAGTGGTGTTATTATAGGTCTGAAAGTTTTCTTTTTTAAGGAAAGGAAACACGGTGCTTTCCTCGCTTTTAATGTAATTTTCCATAAACGTAAAGGCTTAAAGATTAAAAAATGACACAGTCTTATTTTCTCTGCCTTTGGGATTTTCAACTTCCATACCACCGCAAAATCACGGGTTTTATTGTTAAAAAGTGAGTATCGTTTGGGGAATCGGGAGCGAATTGGGGAATCGGGTGTAGAAGAAACACATAGATTATAAAATGCCAAAAAGGGCTTGTTTGCTGTTAAAACAAGCCCTTTTGGAAGTTAAATATTTGCTAAGAGCCTATTAAAATTATTGGCTTGCTTCTTCGGTTTTGCTCGAAGGAGCGATGATTCGGTTGAGTTCTTTAATTTCAAGGGGGGTGAGTTCTCTGTATTTTCCCTGAGGCACATCGAGCGAAATATTGATAATCCGGATACGTTTGAGAGCCGTAACCTCATAACCTAAAAATTCACACATTCTGCGAATCTGACGATTCAAGCCTTGTGTAAGTACAATTCTGAACACATATTTACTGATTTGCTCTACTTTACATTTTTTGGTAACCGTGTCGAGAATCGGGACTCCGTTTGCCATTCGTTGGATAAAACGGTCGGTTATGGGTTTGTTGACCGTTACGATATATTCTTTTCCGTGGTTGTTGCGGGAACGCAGGATTTTGTTGACAATATCACCATCGTTGGTCATCAGAATCAGACCTTCGCTGTCTTTGTCGAGCCTTCCGATAGGGAAAATTCGTGTAGGATAGTTGATGTAATCAATGATATTTCCTTTCACAGTCTGATTGGTCGTACATTCGATTCCGACAGGTTTATGAAAAGCCAGATAAACAGGCTTGGTTTGTTTTTCGGAAATGAGTTTGCCATCAACCCGAACCTCATCATCGGGAGCAACCTTAGTGCCCATCTCCGGAATTTTTCCGTTTATGGTAACCCTGTTTTGCTCGATGAGTTTGTCTGCCTCTCTTCGGGAACAAAAACCGGTCTCGGAAATATATTTGTTGATTCGCTTCATTTTTTTGTATAATGTAAACCGTATATTGTATTGCTGCTTACTGAACACTTCCAATAACTATCGGAACTGAACACTGAATTACCCCACCTCTCCCCTATGTGGTTTGAGAGCATCTCTCACAGCAATCATATTTTCCCGATTTACAGTAAGAAAAGCGATGGAATGAAATTCTGACAGTTGCTCATAGCCTGAAACCGTATCGGGAACTTTTTCCATGGCTACATATTCGTCTAAGTGGATTTGGTGGTGTTCGGCTGTGTGTAAAGCATCAGGGCCTCTAAAGTCCCATATAAGTTTTATTCTTTCGGTCATATTTTATTTTTTTAAGGATTGCATCAGGTTTTCGGCTTTTTGGAAGTGTTTTTCTTTTTCTTTTTCGTTTCCAAGACCTGAAAAAGCCTGACTCAATTGGATATTGAAATTGATTTCCAACGAAATATTATCCACCAGATAATCCAGTCCTTCCTCCAAAATTTCTTTTGCTTTTTTGTGGTTCTGCAATTGGTTGTGGGCAAGTCCGCAATAGTAGTAAAACTCAGGCTGCAACGGATATAAACCCACATAATAGTCGGATTTGTTTAGCAGAACATCAAAATTGCCCATTTCGGTATAGCTCTGCAACAACAGCAAAACGGTTTCGTAGTCGTCTGCATCGTTTTTCAGGCTGATTTCAAAATAGTCGGAGGCTTCCTGCCAGTTTTGTTTGGTGTAATAAAACTTTCCGATTTCTTTGGCTACAGCCACATTGGGGTCGCTTTTGAAATAGGAAACCGCTTTTTCCAACTCGGTGTCATACTGCGGATTGTTGTTGACAAAAATCAGAAATTCGTTGAGGATTCTGTGTTTGATTTTGTTGTCAATCCGGGTGCTTTCCAAAGCTTTTTGAATGGAAACAATGGCTTTGGAAACGTTTTTTTCTTCGAGATAAAACTTAAACAAACTCACATGAGCCCAATCTGAATCCGGGATGTTTTTTGCCAACTGTTTGGCAACTTCAAAGGCTTTTTCTTCCTGATTGTTTTCGGAATAGAGGTAAATCAGTGAAATATACGCCTGTTCTTTGTCCGGATTCTGGTTGATTTCGGTTTCCAGACGACCGATATCAGAAACGGTATTCTTGTGATTTTTAAGGATTTGCAGTTTATACATCTCCCGGGTCGGGTCGGGCGGAGCTGTTTTTTCCAGCTCTTCGATAAGGGTCAAAGCCTTGTCAAACCTGCCTGTGTACATATAGAGCGACACCAAATCGTCCTGATATTCCTCTTTTCGTTTGTCGTTGAAAGCAATGAGTTTTTGCACCACATCAATGGAGTTTTCGTAATCTTTGCTTTGGTAATACACATCATACAGACTCAAATAGAACCATTTGTTTTCGGGCATTTTTTCGATAGCCCATTTGACGTATTGTTCGGCTTCGGGATATTTTTTCAGAGCCAGATAATTTCGCCCGATTTCGTGATACAAAGTGGGTTCTTCGGGTTTGAGCTGCAAAGCCTTTTCGAGATTGTTGATGGCACGGTCATAATTCTCAATGCCCTTTTGTTTTAAAGCCTCATAAAAATACTCCTGAAATTGGTCTTCAACCAAAGCAATGCTGTCCGGCTCTACCATATTGGGCTGAGCAATGGCAAGCATTCCGATTAAAGAAAATATGTAAGTGAGGGTTTTCATTTTTTTTATTTTCAACTCCGACAGAGTTTGAAACTCTGTCGGAGTTATATTTGTATTACACCAACTCCGAATAATCCCCAATACTTACACTGGTAAACTTACCGTCAAATGTAGCAAAATTCCCAATCATAGCATTGTCTAAATTTGCATTGGTGATTTTAGCATGAGTTTGAATCAGGCTGTTGCTGATGGTTGAATTCTCAACAATCGTTCCATCTCCCAACGATACATTCGGACCCACCGTAGCATTTTTAAGCACTACGTTTTCACCTATAAAACAAGGCTGAATAATATTTGAATTTTCGTTTTTTACAGAAGCCGAAACGAGGTTTTTTCCGTCCTGATGCAAAAAGCCCAACATTCTGCTGTTGGTTTCTACCGTTACGTTTTTGTTTCCGCAATCCATCCACTGATCAACTTTTCCGGGAACGAACCGCATTCCTTTTTGCTTCATGTTCTCTAAGGCATCTGTGAGTTGATATTCTCCGCCTTTTACGACATTGTTATCCAACAAATACTGTAATTCACTACGAAGAGTCTCTCCGCTTTTGAAATAATAAATCCCGATAATAGCCAAATCGGAAACGAAATTTTTCGGTTTTTCGACAAAGTCCACGATTTCGTTTTTGTCGTTGAGCTGCACTACCCCAAAAGCACTCGGGTCATCGACCTGTTTTACCCAAATCACGCTATCGGCTGTGGTGTCTAAGGTGAAATCTGCTCTGAAAAGCGTGTCAGCATAGGCTACCACCACATTTCCTGAGAGCGATTCTTTGGCACACATAATAGCGTGAGCCGTTCCCAAAGCTTGGTTTTGGTAATAAATCGTTCCTTTTGAACCCAATTTTTCTGCAATGGCAATCAAATCTTTTTCGACTTGTTTTCCGAAACTTTCGTGAATGATAAAGGCGATTTCGTCTATTTCCTGCCCGATTACACCTGCAATGTCTTCGACCAAACGGTGAACTATAGGTTTTCCTGCAATCGGAATAAGGGGTTTTGGAATGGTGAGTGTGTGTGGTCTGAGTCTTGAGCCACGTCCTGCCATTGGTACTATTATTTTCATTTTATAAATATTATAGGTTTTTATGTTATAGGCTTCAAATGTACTTTATTTAACGTATAAAAACAAAAAATACAGCAATTGAAGTGCTGTATTTTTTATGATGCTGTGACTGATTTCACCTGGTGGTTCTTTACAAAATCACTCCTGTTTTCTTTTGGCAACAAAGTAAGTATAAAGCCAGGTGAGGGTAAAAGTCGGAATGATGTCTGTAGCAGGAAGGAGTTCTTCGAGAAAAACGACAATGCCACCTACTTTCCCCACAGTTCCTTTATACATCCTGTTGAGCAGCAATCCTGCCACGGGAGCCCAAATCAAATCAAAACCCTCTCCGATAAACGGAAAGATATAGGTAGCCATCCCTACTACATCCAGCAATATGCTTATAAGTAGTTTTTTTACGGAGGGTTTTTCCATTGTTTTTTTGTTTAAGGTTTTAGTTTGTTCTTTGACAGCCCTTTGACAACCCTTCGACAAGCTCAGGGTGACGGTGACGGATTGAACACTATTTTTTCTTTTTCAGTCTGCCCCTGTTTACGGGTTTGGTTTTTCGGGGATTTCGCTTGCCGGGTCCTCCGAGGTTTACTTTTTTGTTTTTGTCTTTTTTCTCATGAAAAGCTCCGCCTCCTTCTTCGGTTTTAGGTCGTTTGAGCAGGAGTTTGGTGGGTTGCTTTTTCTTTTCAAATTCCAGTAAAGTAGTTGAAACTTCCACTTCTTCAGGGATTTCTAAAGTATCAACTTCGAGATTCATCAAAAGTTCTGCTTCCAGAAACCATTCTTCCTCTCTGGGAGCCACAAAACTCAGGGCAATTCCGGTTTTGTCTGCACGCCCCGTACGACCGATTCGGTGAATGTATTGCTCGGAAATTTCAGGGATTTCGAGGTTAATAACGTGTGTTATATCTCTGATATCGAGCCCTCTTGCCATAATATCGGTAGTGATGATGCCCTGCAGGTTTCCTTTCTGAAATTCAGCCAAGGTGTTGAGCCTGTAATTCTGTGATTTGTTGGAATGGATAACTCCGAATCTGTCGGGAAAATCTGTTTCTATTTTTTCGTGCACCCATTCTACGATACGTTTGTTGTTTACGAAAATCAGTACTTTTTCAAGGCTTTCATCTGTAGCAATAAGGTGTTTGAGCAGGTTTACTTTTGTCGTAAAATTCGGAACGATATATTTCAACTGTTGGATTTTCTCGAGCGGAGTGCCCGAAGGAGCCAAAGAAACCTCTTGCGGGAAATCAAAATAATCGTTGATAACCTCATCGACATCTTCGGTCATGGTTGCCGAAAAAAGAATGTTCTGCCGTTTTTCTTTCATCATTGCCAAAATCGAAGTGAGCTGTGTTCGGAAACCCAAGTTCAGGATTTCGTCAAATTCGTCAATGACCAACTTTTTGGTTTCGTCAAAACGAACCACATTGTCCAAAGCCAAATCCATTAGCCTTCCCGGAGTGGCAACCAGCAAATCGACACCTTCATAAACCGCTTTTTTCTGAGTGTTGATATTCACGCCTCCATATACTCCCAACACCCTTACGGACATATATTTAGTCAGTTTTTGTGCCTCCTCAGCCACCTGAACCACCAACTCACGAGTGGGAACAATCACTACAATTTTCGGAATATCGGAGCCTGTAAATTGATATTGCCTGAGTAGCGGAAGCAGATAAGCAAGGGTTTTTCCCGTTCCTGTCTGGGCAATTCCCATCATATCCCGACCCGAAAGTATCACCGAAAATGATTTTTCCTGAATGGGTGTCAACACAGAAAAACCCAACTCATCAATGGCTTTTTGTAAGGATTTAGGCAGGTTGAGGCTTTCAAAAGTATTCATATATAGAATTTTGAGGCAAAGATAGGTTTTTTAATTTTTAGTGACGGAAGGATTGAATCAGCTTATTTTGTAAATTTGTCTCTTTGCTTTCAGATTCGACCGTTTGCATTTATGAGCTTATACCACAAAAATCAGTTGTTTTATTTAGTTGTTGCAATTCTTTTTTTCGGATATGCACTATTTTTCTATCTTCAGAATGATCCGACGACTACTTATGTGGGTGAATATTTAATAGTAAACAAAAGATGCAGTGCAGCTCCCCGTATAAGTTCTTATGTTGAAATAGAAAAAGAAGGGAAAGCATATACCATAAATTTATCAGAGCAGAAATGTAGAAATTACGCTATAGGTCAGAAAATTATCTTAAATTATAATGAAAAATATGACTATTTTTTTCACGCAGATAGCCAAAGAAATAAAGTTGACAACTTTCGTCTTATAGTTTCTTCAATCGCAGTTTTTTTATTGCTGCTTCCTTGGAAGTATCTTTTGAGGACTTTTGATTTGTAAATAAGTGCCCTACGAAAGGATTCGTGTGACTATCGGGAGAGTTCTAATTAGATATGAACATCAAACATTATGAAAAAGAGGAACATTAAAATAGCAATTATAATAATTGCCTTACTTTTTATAATTGATAGATTTACATGGATGCCAGAGAGAGTAAAAGGCAAGACTTGGATGCAAGAAAGCGGACGAAGTTTAGGAGACCCTATGATATATAAATGGGATTTTGTATTGAATGGATCAGAAATAGTTTTTAATGATAATAAGAGTGAGGAAGATTATCCATTTGTGTTTAGGAACAGGCAAAGCAAATTTTATTTATTAGGATGTTATTTCGGTAACCTTTATATTTTAGATAAAATAAAACACGAGGTAATAATTTATTCAGAAAAATAAAAATGTACTTGTTCCTTGTTCCTTGTTCCCATATACCAAACAGTTACAAACAAAAAAAGAACAACATTACTGTTGCTCTTTTTGCTCCACCGATGCTATACGAAAGGATTCGTGTGGCTATCGGAGGGGTATTCATGGCAATAATTTATTAAAAAATTAAATATGAAAAAAGGACTATTAGTTTTAGTAAAGATATTTTTAATAATTACTTTGTTATCTATTGGGTTATACTATGCATACAAGAGTATGACTAAAAATAATTTAGACGATAAATTAAACTCTTTAAATGTTAGTTGGACTGAATTATTAAGGTTGCAAGATGAAAAAAATAATCTTTTAGAAATTTTAGTTCAAAACAGTTCGCCTAATATTCAGCATGTAGATAGTCTTCATTTGAGTTTGACAGAATATGCCAAAAATAGAAAAAATATTGGAGAATGTAATCCAAGTTTGGTTTATGAACAATATTTATCAAATAAATATATGTTGTCACTAATAAAATATTATTCTGAAAATGAAAAAGATAACACAGACAAGCAAAAGGCATTAACAGACACTAATAGTAATATAGAACTCATAAATAAAGTAATTGAAGAATATAACTCTAATGTAAGAGATTATAATCAATATTACGCTTCGTTTCCTAATTTTATGATTGCAAAATCGTATGGGTTTGAAAGAAAAGATTATTTTGAAATTGAATATGGTGTGGAAAATAAAGACCCCAAAATAGCCAAAAAGGAAAGAAGAGAATGGCAAAGAAAAATCGAAATGGAACACGGATTGGGTGGGTAGTGTCCTTCGCTACCACACAAATCTTTTCATGTAGCAATAATAAAAACAAAAAAAGAGCAACAGAAATGTTGCTCTTTTTGCTCCCCCTCTTGGGCTCGAACCAAGGACCCTCTGATTAACAGTCAGATGCTCTAACCAACTGAGCTAAGGAGGAATTTGTTCCTGATTTTGTGGTGGCAAAGATACAATTAGTTTTATATTCTCCAAACAAAAAAATAAAAAAATAATCACTTTTTTTAAGTCAAAAACGTAACTGTTTACTTCTGAGTTGGTTTTGTTTTCAGGATGTGTACAAAATCTTGTGACAAAACCCCTGCATCCAAGGCTTTTTTGAGTTTAGCAGAGAGTTTGGCTGCCCTTTTTAGCCTTTCCTGTTCGTTTCCTGAAAGGAATAGAAAAGGTTTTTTTAGTTCCGTAAGCCGTTTTTTGAAATAATTCAGGTGGTTTTCTCTTTCAAAAGGAGCATCTCTGACGTTGTCTTTCTCCCACTCCACATCAATATCGGTTAGAAAATACAAATCACATTCCCCTGAAATGTCTTCTAAAAAATCGGGAATCTTCCCGAAATAGAGTTCGGCATATATACGGGTCTGCAACAAATTGGTATCGCAAAAAACAAACGTATCCGCCTTATTTTCGGCTTCTTTTTCTATTTTCAGCTGTTCGTTTACGATGGTTTCTAAATCCGAAAAAACTACGGTTTTATTTTCTTTCTGAAATTTTTCTTCAGAGAATTCCCGCAAAAACTCCCTTGCCCAAGTCGTGTTGAAATGTGCTGCCAGAAGTTTTGCCAAAGTCGTTTTTCCGGTGCTTTCGGGTCCGACTAAAACAATTTTTATGGGTTTTCTGTTTTCCAAATCTTTTTCCATTCTAAATATCCGAAAACGGCTATAACCGTGTAAATCACAAACAAAATTCCCGTTATGCTATACCCTTTAAAATAATACAACGGAATTGAAATAAAATCCCCCACAATCAGAAACAGCCAATGTTCGACTTTTCGTTTTGCCAAAAGATACATTCCCACAAAAAATAATCCTGTGGTAAAAATATCTATATAAGACCACCACACTCCGAATTTTTCAAACAAAAAATACACTGCGGTTACAAATAGGGTCGAAAACAGAAATATCAAACCCGAAATGTTGTAATCCTGCCCGGTTATCCGGGTTATTTGAAGTACGGGTTTGTCGGCTGAGGGCTTTCGCCACAAATACCAACCATATACACTCATCACAAAATAATATCCGTTGATAATCATATCTCCGAAAAGTTCCCATTGATAGAGCAAGTACACAAAAATAAGAGTGCTGACAATGCCTGTAGGATATACTTTTATATTGTTATTTTTGGAATAGAGAACACTCGCCACAGCAAACAGAACTGCAACGATTTCCAGCACAATATGCAGGGTTGAATAGTCTTTGTATGGCTCGAAAAGATTCAAGAGTAGTAAGTAGTGAGGTTTGAGAATTAAGTAGTAAGCTTGTTCACTGAATACTTTCGGGGCTGAACATTGAATTGGAAATTTCCTATTCTTGTCCGGGTGGATATTTGGCTAAAATTTTGTTGACAAACTCGTTGATTCGCTCTTCTTTTCGCTCAATATTTTTGGTCAGCATTCCTTCTCCGATGCCTTGCCAAACCAGTTCTTTTTTCTTCCCGTCAATAAGGTCGATATAGAGTGTGCCTTCGGTAGTTCTGGAAACGCTTGCCGTGTTACCTCCGAATCCGAAAGGTCCCCAACCCCAGCCAAAACCGTAATTCCATTGATTTACATCGACTCGCTGGCTGGCTTCGGTAAAGATATTGATTAGCAAATCAGGGTTTTCTGAAGCGGTCATTCCCTTTGCCCGAAGTTCTCGTTCGATAGCTTTCAGGATTCTTTTTTTATCCAAATCGTGGATTTTCACTTTGTCAATTCCGTCTTTATAAAAAGCATAGGTTTTATATTGGGAATAATCGACTGATTTGTCGTAATCAGCACTTACCCGAACCGAACTGCACGAAGTCAAAACAACTGCAAACAGCAATAATGATAGTGATTGTAGCGCTTTCATAGTTTTTTATTTTTTAAGGAGAAGTAAGTTAAACAAAATACGTTTCAGCCCTCAATAATTATACCAGCACTTTTTAAAAACATTTTTCAGAGCCATTTGGCTGAGTATTTTGAATTTGAAAGGCGGATGACCTCAGAGAGGTCAAATATTTATAGAAACAATGATATTTCTATAAATATTTGAATCCTCCGGATTCTTCAGAATGTAAAATAATCATTTGAAAATGAAATGCTTATGTTTTTTTTGTCGTGGACTAAATTATTTTACTCCAAAATCGAATCATCAACCCTATTCGGCAACGTAACTTTTAAGAGTGGTTGTGCCTCCATCGCTCGTTTGATAGCAAAAATTGCTCCTTCATTTCTTGCCCAACTTCTACGGGAAATTCCGTTGTTTACGTCCCAGAAAAGCATTGATTCCAAGCGTTTTGAGGCTTCTTTTGTTCCGTCAAGCAACATTCCGAATCCTCCGTTGATTACTTCTCCCCAGCCTACGCCTCCTCCGTTGTGAATCGAAACCCAAGTAGCTCCTCTAAAGCTGTCCCCAATCACGTTATGAATTGCCATATCTGCTGTAAATCTTGAACCGTCATAAATATTCGATGTTTCTCTGAAAGGCGAATCCGTTCCCGAAACATCGTGGTGGTCTCTACCCAAAACCACATAACCGATTTCGCCTTTGGCAATAGCCTGATTAAAGGCTTCTGCAATTTTGATTCTTCCCTCTGCATCTGCATACAGGATTCGGGCTTGAGAGCCGACAACCAATTTATTTTCTCTTGCTCCTTTTATCCAACGGATATTATCAGCCATTTGCTGTTTGATTTCATCAGGTGAATGTTGAGTCATTTCCTCCAAAACCTGACAGGCAATTTCGTCTGTTTTTTGTAAATCTTCTGGTTTTCCCGAAGCACAAACCCAACGGAAAGGTCCGAATCCGTAATCAAAACACATCGGTCCCATAATATCCTGAACATAAGACGGATATTTAAACTCTCTCCCTAAAGACGGATTTTCAGCCATAATAGCTGCTCCAGCTCTCGAAGATTCCAACAAAAATGCATTTCCGTAATCAAAGAAATAGGTTCCTCTACTTGTATGAATATTGATAGCATCAACCTGTCTTCTTAAACTTTCCTGTACTTTTTCTTTAAATAATTCAGGATTATTTGCCATCATTTCATTCGATTCCTCAAACGAAAGTCCGACAGGATAATATCCTCCAGCCCAAGGATTGTGCAACGAAGTTTGGTCTGAACCCAAATCAATATAAACATTTTCTTTTGCAAAATGTTCCCAGACTTCAACCACATTTCCCTGATAAGCAATTGAAACGACTTCCTTATTTTCTTTGGCTTTTTGAACTCTTTTGGTCAATTCCTCTAAATCAGCAATTACCTCATCAACCCAACCTTGTGAATGTCTCGTATGAACCGCTTTCGGGTTTACTTCTGCACAAATCGTGATACAACCTGCAATATTTCCCGCTTTGGGTTGAGCTCCACTCATTCCTCCTAATCCTGAAGTAACAAATACTTTTCCTTCAAGTCCTTCGCCATTTTTAGAGATTTTTCTTCCTCCGTTCAAAACCGTAATCGTAGTTCCGTGAACGATTCCCTGTGGTCCGATATACATATAACTTCCTGCTGTCATTTGTCCGTATTGGGTAACTCCAAGTGCGTTGAATTTTTCCCAATCATCAGGTTTGGAATAATTCGGAATCATCATTCCGTTGGTTACGACCACTCTCGGAGCTTCCTTGTGAGACGGAAACAATCCCATCGGATGACCGGAATACATTACTAAAGTCTGCTCATCTGTCATTTCGGACAAATAGTGCATCGTGAGTAAATATTGAGCCCAATTCTGAAAAACCGCTCCGTTTCCTCCATACGTGATGAGTTCGTGTGGGTGCTGGGCTACAGCATAATCCAAATTGTTCTGAATCATCAGCATAATGGCTTTTGCCTGTTCGCTTTTGCCTGGATATTCCGAAATCGGTCTGGCATACATTTTATAATCCGGACGGAAACGATACATATATATACGTCCGTAAGTGTTGAGTTCGTCAAGAAATTCTTTGGCTAATTCTTTGTGGTGTTTCGGTTCGAAATAACGAAGTGCATTTCGCAAAGCTAATTTTTTTTCTTCTTCGGATAGTATTTCTTTTCGCTTTGGAGCGTGATTGATGTTGGTTTCGTAAGGTTTCGGAGCAGGTAATTCTGTTGGAATGCCCTGTTTGATTTGCTGTTGGAAAGTCATTTCTATTTGTTTTTTTAAGAAAGTACAAAAATAACAAAACTTCTCATACTATTGGGTTATAAAAAAACGGCTCATTAAAAAATGAACCGTTTTGGGTTGTAATTTTTGTATGGAAATTCTTAATCTCTTGAGCCAAACACCTGCCAAGCCCAATAAATAAGGTTTGCCAAAGCTCCCAAAGCAGCAACCAGATAGGTTCTGGCAGCCCATTTCAAAGCATCTTCTGCTCCTGCATATTCCTGTTGCGAAACCATATTTTTACCTTTGAGCCAAGCCAAAGCTCTGTTACTGGCATCATATTCCACAGGCAACGTTACAAAGCTAAAAGCAGTCGCTATACCCATCAGCACCAATCCTATGATAGCGATATAATAACCGATTCCGCTTTGAGCAGCAGCTCCCAGGATAAGTCCTCCGAAAACCAGCCATTGTGACATTCCCGAAGCAACGCTCACCACAGGCACCATTTGTGAACGCATTTGCAGCCATTGATAGGCGGTAGCATGCTGCACAGCGTGTCCAACTTCGTGGGCAGCAACGGCTGCAGCAGCTGCATTTCGCTGATTATAAACCGCTTCACTAAGGTTTACGGTTTTGTCTTTGGGGTTATAGTGGTCTGTCAGACGACCGGGAGTTGAAATCACTTTTACATCATAAATTCCGTTGTCTGCCAGCATTTTTTCTGCAATTTCGGCTCCGCTCATTCCGTTTCTGAGCTGAAGTTTTGAGTATTTCTCAAATTTACTCTTTAGCCTTGAGCTTACAAGAAAGCTCATAAGGGCAATACCACCAATGATAATTAAATACGTTACATCCATGTTTTTGTCTCTTGTTTTAAGTTTTCAAAATTAGTCAATCTCTCTCAAATTACAAACCAATTTTATTTTCCTTGACGGAAAATGTTATTTTGTCAGGTTTTTTGAGTTGTCGGGCTCACAACGGTAAAACTTCTTTGTCAGATATAAAAATAATTGTAGTTTTGAAAGTTTTAAATTTCGACACGAAAAAATGGAGTTATCTACGGTTTTATGGATGGTTTTGTCCTTGTTTGTGGCTGGGGGAGTTGCGTGGTTTCAGTATTTTTATAAATCGGCTCATCGCCTAAGAGTTACACGAGTTCTGTTTTTGTTGCGATTTTTAGCGGTTTTCGGAATACTGTTGCTGCTTATCAATCCGAAAATCATCAAAAACCAATATCAAACCGAAAAAACACCGCTTGTTATAGCTATCGACAATTCTCGTTCTATCAAAGAATTAAACCAAAACCAGACGGCTCTTTCGATAAAAAATACCTTTGAAAACCATGACAAACTCAGCGAAAAATATGACATTCAGTTTTTTGCATTCGATTCTGAAAGCAAGCTGACCCAAACATTTGACTTTAACGGAAATCAAACCCGAATCGACCTTTTGTCCAAAAATCTCAAAAACATTTACCGAAACAAAACCTACCCTGTCATTCTTGTTTCAGACGGAAACCAGACTTCGGGAGGTGATTATCTCTATGGTTTTGAAAATGAGGTATTTCCTATGGTTTTAGGTGATACTATGCCTCATTTTGACCTTAGAATCAACAGGTTGAATACCAACAAATATGCTTTTCATAAAAATAAATTTCCTGTAGAAATCTTTTTGGGTTATACCGGAGATAAAAATGTGGAAGCCGAATTTTCCATTCAGCGAAACAATCAGGTTATTCATAAAGAAAAAGTGAATTTCACTGAACAAAAAAAATCGGTTGTGGTCAATGTGCTTCTCGAAGCAGACAAAATCGGGTTGCAGGTTTATAAAGCGGTAATTTTGTCAGGCGAAAACGAGAAAAACACCTACAACAACACCAAAAATTTCGCAGTCGAAGTCATTGACCAAAAAACAGAAGTCGCCCTGATAGCAGACCTCAATCACCCTGATTTAGGGGCTTTAAGGCGAAGTATCGAAAGCAATGAGCAGCATAAAGTTTCGGTTTTATCAGCTAAAAACATAACTCCTTTAGCCGATTTTGATGTGATTATCCTTTATCAGCCGACGGTTTCGTTTCAGAATGTTTTCGACCAAATAAAAGACAGCCGGAAAAATTATTTTCTGATAACGGGCAAGCATACTGATTTTAATTTTCTGAATAATAATCAGGAAGTTTTCGGGTTTAGGGCATCGGGTCAAAAGGAAGATTATACGGCTTTTTATAAATCGGGTTTCTCTAATTTTGCTCAGGAAAACATCGGTTTTGAAGGTTTCCCGCCACTTGAGAATCCGTATGGAAATCTGGAGATAAAACAGGGTGTTTCGGCTCTTCTGGAAGCCCGAATCCGAAATATAAATACTCAAAAACCACTGTTGTTCTTCAATGAAAATGCTCAGCAAAGAACCGCTTTTTTGTTGGGTGAAAACATCTGGAGGTGGCGACTACAACATTTCTCGGAAAACGAAAATTTTGAGGATTTCGATATTTTCGTAAACAAAATTATTCAGTTTTTGGCTTCAGACAACAAAAGGAAATCTCTGGTTGTTACTCATGAAAATTTTTATAATTCGGGTGAAAATATCGAAATATCCGCTCAATATTTCAACAAAAACTATGAGTTTGACCAGAATGCCAGGCTTTCGATTTCGGTTAAAAACAAGCTGACCAATCAGTCAAAAACATACGATTTGCTCAAAAGCCACAACTATTATAAAGTGAATATGAGCGGTCTCGAAGCGGGAGAATATGCCTTTTCGGTAAAAGAACTTTCGAGCAATACGACTCATTCGGGAAGTTTTGAAATCATTGATTTTGACATCGAAAAACAACATACGAATGCCGATTTGGAAAAACTTTCACTTTTGGCTCAAAACACCAACGGAAAAACCTATTTCCCCACCCAAACCGATAAATTGATAGACGATTTACTTCAAAACCAAAAGTATAAACCCATACAGAAACAACAGACCAAAAAGTTACCGCTTATTGATTTCTGGACACTGCTTTGCAGTATTGCTGCTCTTTTCGGGCTGGAATGGTTTATCAGGAAATACAACGGATTGTTGTAACATTTGACAAACTTTTAACCCTTTCAAATCTAAAGATTTTTTTGTAAATTTGATTTTTCAAAAAAGAAGTAAAATGGCACAAGTAATCTCAATAGAATATCCTGATTATCTGGCAAATTCAATGCGGTTGAATAAGAGTGAATTCGGAAAAGAAATAAAAATTTCTGCTCTTGTAAAATTATTTGAATTAGGTAAAATTTCATCGGGAACGGCTGCTAAGGTTCTGCATATCTCAAGAATAGAGTTTTTAGACCTGCTCTCAAAGTACAATGTAGGGTTTCTAAATACTGAAAACTTAAATGAAGATTTAGAGAATGCTTAAAGTTGTTTCAAATACCACACCTATAATTTCGCTTTTAAAAATAGGAAAACTCCAAATCCTGAAAGATTTATATCAGAAAATTTCTGTTCCGCAAGAAGTTTTCAATGAAATTGAAGCAGGAAAAAACAAAGAATTTTATACCGATTTATCAAAAATTGAGTGGATTAGCATTGAGCAAATCCAGAATAAAAAATCGTTATCCTACTTTTTAGATTTAGATAAAGGAGAAGCTGAAGCAATCGTATTAGCAACTGAAAAAGAAGCAGATTTAATAATTCTTGATGAAACTTTAGGACGATTTCACGCTAAACATACCGGTTTAAAAATTACAGGAACTGTTGGAATTCTGATAAAAGCCAAGCAATCAGGATATATATCAGAACTAAAACCACTTCTTTTTGAGCTAAGAACAAAAAATGTTTGGTTAAGCGATAATTTTATTGACCAAATACTAAAACTTGCCAACGAAAAATAGAGCCACACAATTGTGTGACTCTACTGATTTATCAAACAATTTGACAAACTTTTAATACCCCATATTTTTATATTCCATACCTTTGCCTGCGGTATGAGTACGAAAGAAAAAATCTGGAATAAAAACTTCATTATTGCCTGTATAGCCAATTTTATGGTGGCTTGTTCTTTTAATTTATTAATGCCTGCCATTCCGCTTTATTTATCGGAAGTATTGGGGGTCGAACATTCCCAAATCGGGATTGTTTTGTCGTCTTATGCCATTGCTTTGCTGCTTATCCGTCCGTTTTGTGGTTTTTGGGTCGATGTCTATCAGAGGAAACCTTTGTTTTTGTTTGGGCTCACGTTTTTTATAGCCATTTATCTGGGATATTATTTTGCCGCTACGGTTACGTTTTTTGTGATTCTCCGCTTTATTCACGGGCTTTTCTGGGGGCTTACGACCGTTTCGTCCAACACGGTTGCCATCGATATTATTCCGGCTTCCCGAAGGGCAGAAGGCATCGGATATTTTGGGGTAAACACCAATATCGCTATGGCTATTGCTCCGTTTATAGCTGTGAATATCTACGAAGAAAAAGGTTTTAATTTCCTGATTAGTTGTGCTTTGGCTATGGGAGTGATCGCTATTGCAGTAGTGTCATTTATCAAAATTCCGAAAAGGAGAAAATTAGACAAAATCCCTGCGATGTCATTTGACCGGTTTATGCTCTTAAAGGCTACACCAATCTTTTTCAATCAGCTTTTTATCACTTTCGGGTGGGGAACCTTGGTTGCTTTTGCTGTACTGTACGGAAAGCAAACCGGAATACACAATTCGGGAATTTTCTTTTTGTTTTTGGCAGGCGGAATTATTCTTTCACGAGTGATTTCGGGGAAATTTGTCGATAGAGGTCACATTCATCAGGTTATGGCAGTGGCTTTATTTGTAATTATCGCAGGCTTTGCTTCGTTTGCTGTGTTTCACACTATTGAGGCTTTCTGTATTTCCGCTTTTTTCATCGGAATCGGTTACGGGACATTGTTTCCTGCCCTGCAAACCCTCTATATCAATATGGCTCCGAGTTCCAAAAGAGGAACTGCCAACTCAACCTATCTTACGGGTTTTGATTTAGGTATCGGTATCGGAATGCTCTTAGGGGCTTATCTGGCAGACCTGTATGGGTTTTCGGTAATGTATCTCATTACTTCGGTCTCCTGTGTGGTGGGGTTGTTGTTGTATTGGTTTAATTCGAGAAAGGTGTATGATAAGAATGTGAATTTTCAGCCACAAAGTCACGAATAACATACTAAAAACTTTTCCTTACCCAAAAAAATCAGAAAAGGCTTTGTGAAAATGTGGCTGAAAGAAAAATTAACCCAACTCAAAATTTCTTTTATTCACAACTCTTACGATAGATGATGTATGAAACTCATACGGATATATTCCCACACAGCAGAAACAGCTCTTTGTATTTTTGTCAATGTTTTCATCTCTCAAAAATTTTAAAGAAAAGCCGTAAGATAGTATTGAAGTAAGATCTGTACGGCTTTCAAAAAACAAACTTATATAAACACAGGGCAAAGTTAAGTCGCCAAACAAAGCCAAAACATACCCTATATAGGGTATTTTTGCCGTTTTTTAGGGCTAAATTGTTAAAGTTTTGGGTGGTTTCGGGCTGCGAAGAAGTATTTTTGTTTCTAACAGGTAATAATCATAACTCGTTACTGAATGAAAAAGCAATCAAATCTTTCACAGAACTTAGATTCAGTTTTTTCAGGATATTTTTTCTGTGGGTATCAACCGTAAAAACACTGATACTGAGAATTTCGGCTATGTCTTTGGCACTTTTTCCTTGTTTTATGAGTGCTATGATTTCTTTTTCACGGGAAGTTATCAGCTTTTCGACAAGGGTTTCTTTAGCACAATTACTACTCAGCTCCAGAAATACATCTTCTCCGTCTAAAACCGCATTTATGGTTTCTTTGACTTCTTTGGCATCGGTACTTTTGGGTATGTAGCCATTGGCATTACACTTTTTAATCTCAGTGGCAAGGCTGTTGGGGTCAAACATCGAAATCAGAATTACTTTGGTGTCAGGATACAGGGTTTTTATCAGGGTGCAGATGTCTATTCCGTTTTCGTCTTTCAGTTTTATATCCAACAGAATCAAATCGACTTTGTTTTGCGTAAGCAACTGCATCACTTCGCTATAGGAATGTACGATTTTCAACAGTTTCAGATGCTGCATATCACCAAGAATACGGGCAAGACCTTCTGCAAAAAGCAGGTGGTCATCAACGATTATAGTATGTATAATATTATTTCTCATCTTTTTACCGGAATTTCAATAATATAAGTTGTGTTTCCTTTACCTGACGAAATATGTAATTTCCCTCTCATAACTGCCACTCTCTGATGAATATTTTTTACTCCCATTCCTCTGGCTTTTTGGGCTTGTTCAACAGAAAAACCTGTTCCGTTGTCTTCTGCTATGAGTTGGGCAGAAGTGCTGTCTATCAGGAGCTGAACGGTTGCTTCGGTCGCTTTGGAATGTTTGAGGGTGTTGGTGAAAATTTCGCTTACAATCTTATAAATATTCTCTTTCTGAATGTCTGAAAGCAGTGATTCATCACCCGAAAAAATACAGCCGAACCGAATCTGCCCATAACCGTTATAAGCAGCCGTAAGTTTTTCGATACTTTCCTTAACGGATTCGTCTGAGGGTTTTTGTATCAATTTCTTATAAAAAATACGAATATCATTACTTGCCTTGCTGATGGTTTCGACAAGGGGTTTGTCATCAGGGTAGGAATTGGTTACAAACAGTTTAATGGCATTGATGGTGGCTCCGAGGTCATCGTGGAGGTCTCGTGCTATCTGCTTGCGTTCGTCATTGAGGACAGTAAGCTCTCTTTGGGTAAATTCGATTTCGAGTCTGTGTCTGTCTTCAAGATTCTTTTTGTATCTCCAGCCCATTAAAAATCCGATGAAAATAAATTCGGCACTCACAAACCAATAAAAATAATTGGGATAGGTGATTTGATAAAACGAAAAAATTCCCGAATAATTCAATATATAGGTTGCGGGATTCACAAAAACAATAAGAAGCAGAAACGGAATTCCGTAATACAGCTTTTTATATTGGACAGAAAGAATGATTATTTTCAATGCCGTTACCAAAATACTGATAAAAATACAGCAGATTATGCCATACCAAGCCCACAGGAAGAGTGTCTGCCCGGAATGTAAATCGGTCATAAAAAGCATATATACGGCAAGAGATAGGGTTCCCGTAAAAAGGCAGATGGTGTTGAGCAAAGTCAAAAAGCGGAGCAGTTTAGAATTATCGGCTTTTCCGAAAATATAATCTACTATATAAAAATTCAGACAGGTAGCAATAAGCGAAAGCGGTAAAGGGTGTATGCTGTTAATCAGAGAAAAAACGGTTTCATTGTCTATTACGGCTACCATCAGCTCTTCATATAAAATCAGTACTGAAACGGCAAACAGATAGACAAAAAACAGAAAAAATGTACGTTCTCTTACAACAAACCCGATAATCAGGCTTACGATTCCCGTTATCAGAAATATCCCGATAAAACTGCCTATGGTCCAGTAAAATCCTTTTTCCCACAACAAATGATGTACAGGAGTGGTGAGGCTCACAAATGAATTTTGGGTATGTCTGGGGTTGATAAGCTGCACCAGATAGCTCTGTTCTTCTCCGTTTTCAAGCGAAACGAGATAGGCTGAAGCACGATGCCTTATGTTTCGCTCCCCGAGCAGCTTATTGCGAACTAAAGTATCTGCTGCCTGCCATTGCAGATTTTGTTTTTCGTAAATAATTATCGTATCGGTATGAGTATAGAATGCCCACCAGTAGGTTCTGTGACGTTCTGAAATATTTTTTACATTCAGATACAACCAGACCGGTTCGGGAAAAAGCCCTAAATTTTTTCCGTTTTCGGAATCAAAAGCTTTGAAATTTCCCTGCCTGAGATTCAAAACGGCTTCGTTCAGGCTGTTTTTTCCCTCGGAAGTGTCTTTCCAATACAGCATATACGGATAAAGGTCATCATCGTTGGCCCCGTCAAGTTCATAGGTTCTGCCTTGCGAATAGCCCGAAAACAGACCCACAAAACACAAGACAATACCAAACCAAGTCCGAAAAAACATCCCCTATAATATTATTTTTACAAAGAAAAAGCATTTTATCGGGATAAAAAATACCAAGTTCTTGGTATTGTGAGAATGAAAGAGGCAGGGTAATTTTGTATTCATATAAATACAAACGATATGAAAAAGTACATTATTTTACTGTTTACGTTATTGGCTTGTTCTTATGTACAAGCCCAGAATACAGATGCTAAGCTCAAATTTCAGGAGGCAGAAAAAGCATTTGAGGCAGGTAATTATCAAAGCTGTATCAGCCTTTTGGACGAAACCGAAAAACTCCTGGGGCAGAATAACTCAAATACGCTGTATTTACGAACGAAAGCTGAATTCAAAATTTGGGAAACAAAACCTTATGAAAGTTTTGAGCAATTGGATAAACTCAAAAGCCTTTGTAGTGAATATCTACAGAAATATGATACGGCAGGACTAAGTGACATTCACGAAATTTCAAAAAAACTGCCTGAAGTATCAAATCAGGAAGAGCTTGAGCAATTTGGCAATCAATTTCATAAAGAAAACTCAGCACAAAAAAAACAACAAGCTATTATTGACCATAATTTGGTTTTTGTAGAAGGAAGCACTTTTTGGATGGGACACAAAAAAACCGCTCGGGAAGTAACAGTAGATAATTTTTATATAGCTAAGTTTGAAACAACAGTTGGTGAGTGGAATAAATATTTGGAAGCTACTGGAAAAACAGGTGATAAAAATAGGGAGTTAGCTCATTACACAGAACTTTTGCAACAATTAGACAAAACAAAAGATATGCTTCTTGGGGTTGCATCTATGGCTACTGCAGGAGTAAATGTAAGTAAACTTGCTTCTTCAGGTTCAAGTCAAGTGAAACAATATCCCACACAAGATAGTAGTGTTTTTTGGCGTATTACACTTGCTACAGGATTATATAAAGAAAAAGGAGCAGCTTATTTTAATGATGTTTTATATCCTGAAATACTCGGATACTGTAGATGGTTACAGCAAAAATATGGAGGAACATGGAGACTTCCTACAGAAGCAGAATGGGAATATGTGGTAAGAAACGGAAATACACCAGAACATATACCTGCTACTATCAAAGGAGGGGATTTTAAAAACTATAAAAAACATCTTGAATATTACAGACTTTCTGACAAGCTTGTATTTACATATAAGAATGAAATGCCAACAGGAAGGAGTAAACCAAACGCCTTAGGGATTTATGACCTGATTAATAATCATTGGGAAAATGTATATGAGCTGTGTTCTGATTATTATTCAAAATCCGGGACCGCTCTAAGAGTAGTAAAAGGAGGTGACCCCACAAATAATAACCGCCCTTCAGAATGGAGAGCAGCATTCCATCTTGGCTTCCGGGTTGTCTATATCCCTGACCAGCAATAACTATTCTTTAAATCAATCACTTTGCTAACCTGAAAAATCACCCTTTCGGGTGATTTTTTGTGTTTTCTAATAACTTAAATTTGCTGAAATTAAGTTGCAAGTGGTTTAAAAACGAGTTTTTTAACTGTAAATGTTTAAAAAATTGATTTAATCCTGCTGAAAAATACCAAGTTCTTGGTATTGTGTGACTAACCGCTCTGCTATAACTTTGAAAAATCTTAATAACCTATAAATCCAAAAATCTATGAAAAAAGTTATCTTACAACTATTGTTATCACTATTAGTGAGCACGAGTTTGTTTGGGCAATGCCCGACAAACCTGCCTTTTGTTGCACAGGCACAGGTGGACAGCTTTATTATTGCTTACCCGAACTGTACGGAAATTTCGGGCGATTTGGTCATTCAGGGTTCAGCCATTACCAACCTGAACGGACTGGCTAATATTACGAGCATAACGGGAAATCTCGTTATCAATCAGACTTCTGCTTTGCAGAACCTGAACGGATTAAGTGGTCTCCAAAGCGTTGGGGGTTCTATCGGAATTGTGCAAACCGGATTACTCAACCTCAACGGATTGAGTGCTGTAACCGCTGTGGGAGGAGACATCGGAATTCAGGGAAACCTTGCCCTGACAGACATTTCAGGATTGGAAAACATTGACCCTGCGACCATTTCGGGGGCACAAGGACTATATATTTTGGGAAATCCGAATGTATCGGTTTGTAACCTGTCAAATTTTTGTACCTATCTGAGCTTTCCTGCTGCCACTCACCCCAGAACCATTGCCAATAACGGGGCAGACTGTAGTAGTGTAGCCGTTATCAATGCTTCCTGTTCGACTGACTGCCCTTCGGGAGATTTGACTTTTGCCACTCAGGCAGAAATCAACAGTTTTGCACTGACTTATCCTGACTGTACTCATATTCTGGGCAATGTAACCATTGAGGGTGGAAGCAGCATCACCAACCTGAACGGACTGGCAAACCTCACAAATATTGCAGGGAATCTTACGATTCAGAGCAATACTGCCCTGACAAACCTCAACGGACTTATTTCACTCCAAAATGTCGGAGGCAACCTTACTATTTCACAAAATAGTGCCCTACAAGATGTAAATGGATTAGGTTTCGTTACGGCTATCGGAGGAAGTCTGACGGTTTCTAACAATGCTCAATTAATCGATATTCTGGGAATTCAAAATATTGATCCGGGAACTATTTCCGGATTACAGATTCAGAACAACACGGTTCTTGCTCTGTGTAATCTCTCGAATTTGTGTACGTATCTTTTGAATCCTGCTGCGACACACCCCAGAACCATTTCCGGTAATGCTGCTGCCTGTATCAATGAAATTGCCGTGATAGGAAGTTGCTCGCTTACCTGCCCTGTCGGAGATATTGTTTTTGTAACTCAGGCACAGGTAGATGGTTTTTTGCTGGCTTATCCCGATTGTACGGAAATTTCGGGTAGTCTTACCATTCAGGGAACCGGAGTTACCAACCTTAACGGACTAACAAACATCACAAGCATAGACGGAAATTTGGTTATCAACCAGGCTACTAATCTGTCGAATCTTGACGGATTAAGCTCTCTGGAAACCATCGGAGGAAATATAGGTATTGCCCAAAGTGGTGTGCAAAACTTAAACGGACTTGAATCTCTTACGGCTATTGGAGGAGCTTTGGTCATACAGGCAAATCCTGCTCTTACGGATATTTCAGGCTTGGAAAACATCGACCCTGACACTATTGGAGGAGTAGGGCTGACTATCGTAAACAATCCTCAGGTTTCGGTTTGTAACCTTCCGAATTTTTGTGCTTATCTGGCAAATTCTGCAACCACTCACCCAAGAACCATACTGGGAAATATGGGAGATTGTCTGACGATTGTTTCAGTAATCACAAGCTGTACACCTGCTGAACCGGAATGTGCTGTGCCGACAAATGTTTCCGCTATAGAAGTTGCCTTTAATAATGCTACTATAAACTGGACAAGTGTCGGAACTTCATTCGACATTGAGTTAGTAGAAACAGGAAATCCTCCAACAGGAAATCCGACTTTTGCAGGAGTAACCAAACCGTATGAACTGACAGGTTTAAACCCTGACACAAGTTATCAGGTATATGTTCGTCAGATTTGTGAAGATGATAATCAGAGCGAATGGTCTGCATCTTCTTCTTTTACAACACCAGCAGAAGATGAGCCGGATGAACCGGATGACCCGATAGGCTCTCAGAGTTTTACTTTTAACACCCAACAAGAAATAGATGAATTCCCGACAGAAAATCCGGGACTTACTATCGTCACAGGAAGTGTCATCATAAAAGGAGGCGATGATATTACCAACCTAAACGGATTGAGTGCTATCACAAAAATCAACGGAAACCTGATTATCGGAGGTTTTAACACCTACAATAATTATGGGCAGTTCATTGAAAACGGAAATAATGAACTTACAAATCTCAACGGTTTAAGCTCACTGACAGAAGTAGGCGGAAATCTTACGATTGTAAACAATGCCCAACTCGAAAACCTTAGCGGGTTAAATGCCCTGACAACTATCGGAGGGAATCTCACTATCGGAGAACATAAGAGATACAACAGTGCTAACAACGTTATTCTTGAAGGCGGTAACAACCAGCTGGAAAGCCTTAGCGGATTAACGGCTCTGATTAGTATCGGAGGAAATCTTTCTATTGCGAACAACGATTCACTCGAGGATATAAACGCCTTGAGTTCGTTGACTACGGTAGGAACCATAAGTAATAATGCTACGGGCAACATTTATATCGGAGGTAATGCACAACTTTTAAACTGTAACGGTTTAAGTGCTCTTACAGAAGTAAAAGGAAATCTCACCATAGGAAGCGATAATAAGTATTATTCTATCAATAGCTCTATATATTTTTTAGATTCAGGAGCTAATGCCCAATTGCAAAATATTAACGGATTGAACGCAATTACAGACATTGGCGGATACCTTTCTGTTGAAAATAACAATTTATTACAAAACCTCAACGGATTAAGTTCGGTTACAAGCATAGGAGGAAGCCTTATTATTGAAAACAATTCCCTATTGCAGAACCTTAGCGGATTAAGTTCCGTTACGAATGTCGGAGGAAGCAGCATTTATATACAAAACAATAACAGTCTCCAGAACCTTAACGGACTTAGTGCTATTGCAAACAGCAGTATATCAACTCTATATATTACAGAAAATACCGCTTTACAAAACCTTAGCGGATTCAGTACTGCTGTTACCAATATAAATTATCTGGTTATTGACGGAAACACAGCTTTACAGAATCTGAACGGTTTGAGTGCTGTTACCAATATGGATAACGGTTCGGTTTATATAAGAGGTAACCCTCAGCTTCAAAACCTTGGGTTAAGTGCAGTTACAAGCAATAATCTGGGAGTTTTGGAAATTGAAGGAAACAGCAGTTTAGAAAACCTGAACGGATTGAGTTCCTCTATTACTAATGTGGGTATTTTATCAATTCGCTTTAATGATAATTTGGAAACGGCTGATTTAGGTTCTGTTACCACCATATCAAGTGTATCTGTTATAGGGAATTATAACTTGGAAAGCATTAGTTTATCAGGTACGACAAGCATAGGACAACTGGATATTACTAACAACAACAGCCTGTTAAACCTTAACGGATTTGGCACATCTGTTACGAATTTAGGCAGTCTGACCATCAGAGGAAACCAGAATTTAGAAAATATCAATGCTTTGAGCAATATCACAAGCATAAGCGGATCACTTTATATCGGACACAACCCTAATCTCGAAAATCTCGAAGGATTGGATTCACTGACAAGCATAGGAGGCTCACTTGGTATCGAAGCAAACGACAGTCTGCTGAATCTTGACGAATTAAGTGCCTTAACCGCTATAAACGGAGAGCTCCGCATCCGGCAAAATTCACAATTAACCGATATTTCAGGTTTAGAGAATATTGACCCTGATACCATATTACCGATTTATGATTATTCTTATTCTAACTCTGATTATAACAGCGTCTATAAAGGAGGGCTTATTATCGTTCACAATCCGCAACTTATGGTTTGTAATTTGCCTAATTTCTGCAGTTACCTGAGCAATCCTATTACTACTCATCCACGTTCTATTTGGGGAAATGCAGGCAGTTGTATCAATGCCGGACCTTGCTTAACACCTCCGATAGCATGTCCTACAGGCGATTTTGTCTTTAGTTCTCAGGCAGATGTCGATGGTTTTGAATTGCTTTACGGAGATTGCTCAGACATAATTTTAAATAATGTAGCTATCGGAAACATTGACATCAATCTGCATTCTCCGGTTTCTGATGTTTCCTTTCTGGAAAATGTTATCGGAATTACAGGAAACCTTACGGTAAAAAAGACCAGTAGTTTAAACAATTTGACCGGATTAACTCAGATAACAAGTATCGGAGGAAATCTTGAACTTATTGATAATATTGCCCTGCAAAACCTTAACGGACTTGCAACTCTCTCAAACATCGGAGGCAATATCACAATTGATTCCAATGCGGCTTTGCAGAATCTTAACGGATTAAATTCACTTACAACGATAAACGGAAATCTTTATATTTATTGGAATAATGCACTTGCAAATCTCACCGGTTTAGGTGCTGTTACCGCTATAAACGGAGACCTTTATATAGGGTACAATGATTTGCTTGCCAACCTCAACGGGTTAAATGCGGTTACAACTATAGACGGAAATCTTTACATAGTAAACAATTATTTGCTTGCCAATCTCAATGGCTTAAATGCGGTTACAGCTATAGACGGAAACCTTGAAATTACCAGCAACAGCTCACTTGTAAGTATTGGCTTAAATACTCTTACTACTATACATGGAAGAATGAGTGTTAATAATAACAACAATTTGACCAACCTCAACGGATTAAATTCCCTTACCGATGTAGAAGAGGGGCTTTATATTACGGGAAACAACAGTTTGCAAAACCTCAACGGATTAAGCTCTCTAACCGATGTAACAGGGATTCTTTCCATTACAGCAAACGGTGAATTGGCTGATGCTTCCGGATTAGAGAATATTGATTACCAAGGAATAAATTATCTTACAATCCGAAACAATAACCAGCTTCCGTTGTGCAGTTTCCCTAATTTATGTACTTTTCTGATAATGAAACCCGGACAAAGCTCTATATATGGTAACAATACCGAATGTGCTACTTTAAGACAAGTTTCAAACAACTGTTTTTCAGGAAACTGTGATGATTTTACCATTTGGAAAGACGAAAAATGGAGTAATAAAGAACCTAATCTTCAAACCAGAGCCATTATATTGGAAGAATTTGTCGTTGAAGAAGATTTAGAAGCCTGTGAGCTGGAAGTCTATGAAATCGGGAGTTTAACCATTGAAGAAGAAAAAACCCTGACCGTAAACGGACAAATCATCAACAGAGCAGCCGCAACGGATTTTGTGGTAGAAAACAAAAGTAATTTAAAGCAAACCGATGATGTAGCAAACATAGGAGCCATCACCGTAAACCGAAGTAGCAACCCGATGTTCCGTCTGGATTACACCTTGTGGAGTTCGCCTGTTGCAAATCAAAATTTACAGGCTTTCTCACCTGAAACCTTACCTACGAGAATTTATAAATATGATGCAGCTACAGATACATACAACAACGCTTATGCTGAAACTATTTTTGAAATAGGTCAGGGTTATCTGTTCCGCTCTCCAAATAACTGGGTTGTGAATGACGGAACAAACACAGCACAGGAATATAACGGAGTGTTTACAGGAGTACCCAACAACGGAAACGTAACGGTAAATATACTTGCTGATGCCTACAACGGTTTGGGAAATCCGTATCCGAGTGGTATAGATGCAGCAGATTTATTTGCTGAAAACCCGGGCATTCAAACTATTTATTTCTGGACCAATACCAATCCGCCTGTTGAAGGAGCTTATGTGGCAAACAACTGGGCTTCCAGAACAACCATAGGAGGTACATCAGCAGAGGGAGGAGCAGTAGAACCAAACGGTGAAATAGCCACAGCACAGGGTTTTATCGCTTATGTAGATTCGGGAACTTCGGTTTCGTTTACTAACGATATGAGAATCGGAAGTGGTCAGTTTTTCAAGCAAATGCAAAGTGAAAAACACCGTTTCTGGTTGAATCTTAACAATGCTGATAACCTGACCCTCAATCAAATCCTTATCGGATATGTGCCTGAAGCTACACAAAATGTGGACAGCCAGATAGACGGAGAAATGTTCGGTTATGGTGAAAGTGCTCTTTACAGCCTTATCGGAAATACAGATAAGCAGTTTATAATTCAGGGTCGTGCTCTTCCGTTTGAAGCGATTGATGTGGTTCCGCTTGGTTTCAGAGCGACCACAGCAGGAGAGTTTACAATCAGTTTGGCTAATTTTGATGGCTTGTTTGCAGAAGGACAAAACATTTACCTGAAAGATAATGTTACTCAAGCGGTACATAACCTGAAAGAAGGTACTTATACATTCATTAGTGAAGAAGGTACTTTTGATACCCGTTTTGAAGTAGTTTATCAAACAACGATGAGTGTTGAAACGCCTGATTTAAACAGCAATTGGGTTGTTTTCAAACAAAACGACCGATTCCAAATCCTTACACAAGGTTTTGAGATGAAAGAAGTTCAGGTATTTGATATGTTGGGTAGAACGGTCTATGCTTCTGCAGCAGAGGGAACCGCTCATTTGATTGCCAGAATAGATGCCAATCAGGTTTTGATTGTGA
>JBAYSC010000011.1:0-28933 GCA_041676345.1 Flavobacteriaceae bacterium
ATATGGAACTTCCATTTACCTGACAGCACTTCCATCGTATCCTTTATTCCTGCAATCCTTGTTTGACAGGCTTCATTGTTGTTTATTACGGGTACTTTTTTCATTGTTAAATATTTTTGTTTCGCTATTACAAAGATAAAGAAATAATGCGGTAGTTTCCTTAATGAAACTACTTTCCTAAAGGAAACGCATAGTAAAAAGAAACTAATGGTGTTGTAAATTTACACTATCAAACAATCAAATGAAAGTAAAATGAATACAAAAACAAACAAAATTATTTATTGGGTAAGTACAGGATTATTCTCGGCAGCTATGATTTTTAGTGGCTACAATTATTTAACTATTCCTGAGATGTCAGGAGCTTTTGCCGGACTTGGATTTACAGAAGACTACTTTAGAATTGAATTAGCTATCGCAAAAATATTAGGGGCTTTGGCTTTAATACTTCCATTCGCTCCTAAATGGATGAAAAACTTCGCTTATGTAGGTTTTACCATAAATTTAGTTTCAGCAATAATTGCACATATTGTTATGGATTATAACGCTTATGGTTTTGTAATATTTTCGGTTATTGCTCTTGCCTTATCGTATTACAGTTTTATAAAATTAGAAAATAGAAAACAAGATGTTTAAATATCAATATATTTTGTTTGTCTGTAGTTTTTTGAGCATCACGGCTTGCAATGGACAAACACAATCGACAAAAGAAATTCCGACAGAAAATTTGAAAACAATAAAAACAGAACATAAAATGAAAATAGAAATTTGGGGTGATGTAATGTGTCCTTTTTGTTACATCGGAAAAAGAAATTTTGAAACAGCAATGGCACAATTTGCTGACAAAGAAGACATTGAAATTATTTGGAAAAGTTATCAATTAGACCCAACTATTCCCGAAGTTGCGAATGAAACTTACGAAGATTACTTGGTAAAACGGAAAGGAATTAGTTTGGAACAGGCAAAAAGTACATTGGCTAACGTGACACAATCTGCCAAGCAAGCAGGACTGGACTATCATTTTGACAAAGCGTTAATGGTTAACTCTCTAAAAGCACACCAACTGATACAATTTGCCAAAACAAAAAACTTAGGTAATGAAGCAGAGGAGCGATTGTTTAAAGCGTTCTTTACGGAAGGAAAAAACATTGCTGATATTACTACACTAACCCAATTAGGCAAAGAAATTGGTTTAGACGAGCAGGAATTACAAGTAGCATTTACAGATGAAAAGTATGCTCAACTTGTAAAAAACGACATTCAGGAAGCACAACAAATTGGTGTTAGCGGTGTTCCATTCTTTGTCATTGACAGAAAATATGCGGTGTCTGGCGCACAGCCACCACAAGCATTTTTAGAAACATTGGAAAAATCATTTGCCGAATGGAGAAAGCTAAATCCTAAAAGTCAATTTGAGGTTATAGAGGGACAAAGCTGTACCACAGACGGTAAGTGTGAGTAAACTTTTTAACAAACTAAAATTTTAAATTATGGAAAAATCACCAAAAATAGTCGTTGATAAAATGCTGAACGCATTTTCGGCAGGCGATGTAGAAGCACTGTTGGAAACCGTTTCCGAAGATACCTTATGGATTTATCACGGTACGCAGGTCATACCAAAAGGAGAATACAAAGGAAAAGAAGGGGTTCGAAAATTCTTTACCGCCATTCTTAATGGAACAGAAGTTCTTAAATTTGAAGCGAAGCAATTTATTATTCAGGACAATGTTGTGGTCATTCTTGGCAATGAACATCAACGAGTAAAAAAAAGCGGTAAAGAACTGAAACAAAAATGGGTGCAAATTTATACCGTAGAAAATAATCTCATAACCAAAATGGAAGAATTTGCAACTTCGGAAGTGGTTAAATAACCGTTGCACAACCTTTGATATAATAAAAAATCCGCCTTATTCATTAGAACAAGACGGATTTTTTAATTATAGAAAAAGTTATTATTTCTTAGCTTAAAACGGCTTTTACTTTATCTGCAGCTTCTTGGAATTCAACAGCAGAATGAACAGCTAAACCAGAGTTGTCAATCATTTCTTTTGCCAGTTCAGCATTGGTTCCTTGAAGACGAACAATAATCGGAACTTTAATCGCATCTCCCATGTTTTTGTAAGCATCGATAACTCCTTGAGCGACACGGTCACAACGAACGATTCCTCCGAAGATATTGATAAGGATAGCTTTTACGTTAGGGTCTTTCAAAATGATTTTGAAAGCTGTTTCAACACGTTTTGCATCGGCTGTTCCTCCTACGTCAAGGAAGTTTGCAGGCTCAAATCCCGCATGTTTGATAAGATCCATCGTTGCCATAGCAAGACCGGCTCCGTTTACCATACAACCCACGTTTCCGTCAAGGTCAACATAGTTGAGTCCTACAGCTTTTGCTTCCACTTCGATTGGATTTTCTTCCTTAATGTCTCTCATATCTTCGTATTTCGAATGTCTGTAAAGAGCATTGTCATCCAAAACAACCTTAGCATCAACGGCTAAAATTTTGTTATCTGAAGTTTTCAGCACCGGATTGATTTCAAAAAGTGAAGCATCACACCCGACATAAGCCGAATAAAGTGAATCAACAAATTTCACCATTTCTTTGAAAGCATTTCCGGAAAGTCCAAGATTAAAAGCAATTCTTCTGGCTTGGAAACCTTGAAGACCTACAGACGGGTCAATTTCCTCCGTAAAGATAAGATGAGGGGTTTTTTCAGCTACTTCTTCGATATCCATACCTCCTTCGGTAGAATACATGATCATATTACGTCCTTTTCCTCGGTTTAGAAGTACAGACATATAGAATTCAGATGTTTTGCTTTCTCCTGGGTAATATACATCTTCAGCAACTAAAACTTTGTGAACTTTTTTACCAGTTGGCGGAGTTTGTGGAGTGATAAGTTGCATCCCGATGATTTGTTCTGCAATCGATTCTACTTCTTGAAGGTTTTTAGCAAGTTTTACGCCTCCTCCTTTTCCTCTTCCTCCTGCATGTATCTGAGCTTTGATAACGTGCCAGCCTGTTCCGGTTTCTGCTGTGAGTTGTTTAGCCTTAACAACGGCTTCTTCTGCATTGTGGGCAACATAACCTCTCTGAACCCGTACTCCGTGAGAAGCTAAAATTTCTTTCCCTTGATATTCGTGTAAATTCATAAACTATGATTTTGTCAGATTTTTTTAAAAGTCGAAACAAAAGTAGTAAAAATCAACCAAATCACCTAAAAACTGTTTAAGTTTGTTTTTGTGGTATATTAGGAATGACTAAAAGTTTATTTTCGATTCTAATTAACAACTACTTCATAAGTATTTAGAATCAGAATTCTATAAAATACGGACTCCTTTCAAACCAAATAAACATTAATTTTCTGAAATTAAAATCGGTGCCAATTTGTGAAATCTGTGTTCAAAAAAGGTTAAATTAAAATCTGTGTAAATTTGTGAAATCTGTGTTTAAAAAAGATACTGCACAACATCTTCAATTTTCGAAACGAATTTTATCTGAATATTGGTATTTTTAAGGGAAATTTTATTGTATTTCGATACAAAAATAGTCGAAAAACCTAATTTTTCGGCTTCTTGAATCCGTTGTTCTACCCGGCTTACAGGTCGAATCTCTCCCGAAAGCCCAACCTCACCTGCAAAACAAAAATCTTTCTCGACCGATACGTCTTCGTTTGAAGACAAAATAGCTGCAACTACAGCTAAATCAATCGCTGTGTCATCAACGGAAATTCCTCCTGTAACGTTCAAGAAAACATCTTTTTGAGCCAATCGGAAACCTACTCGTTTTTCCAAAATAGCCAAAATCATATTGAGTCGTTTGGCATTATATCCGGTAGTGCTTCGCTGAGGTGTTCCGTAAACAGCCGAACTCACCAAAGCCTGAATTTCAATCATCAGGGGTCGCATACCTTCAAGTGTGGAAGCTATTGCTGTTCCGCTCAATTGTTCTTCTTTGTGAGAAATCAATAGTTCAGACGGGTTGCTCACTTGTCGTAAACCTGAATTTTGCATTTGATAAATTCCCAATTCGGAGGTAGAGCCAAAACGGTTTTTTAGAGAGCGAAGTATTCTATACACGTGATTTCTATCGCCTTCAAATTGCAAAACCGTATCGACCATGTGTTCCAGAATTTTTGGTCCGGCTATGGTTCCGTCTTTGGTGATGTGCCCGATAAGAATTACCGGAACACCCGTTTGTTTGGCAAATTTTATAAGCTCAGCCGTACATTCTCTGATTTGTGAAATACTCCCTGCACTGGCTTCGATATAATCGGAATGAAGGGTTTGAATGGAGTCAATAATCACAATCTCAGGCTGAGTATCTTCGATGTGTTTGAAGATATTTTGCGTTTTCGTTTCTGTCAGAACATAGCAATTGTCACCTTGGGTTTCAATTCGTTCCGCTCTCATTTTGATTTGCTTTTGGCTTTCTTCACCCGAAACATAAAGAGTTTTATAAGGCAACTTCAAAGCAATTTGCAATAAGAGTGTGCTTTTCCCGATTCCGGGTTCTCCACCCAAAAGCGTAAGCGAACCAGCCACTAATCCACCACCCAAAACTCGGTTGAGTTCTTCGTCGGTAGTGTCAAGGCGAACTTCTTGGCTAGCATCAATTTCGTCTATTCGTAAAGGTTTCACAGAGGTTTTTACGATTGTTCCTGAAGCATTCCACGATGGTTTTTCCTCTTTTTGTATGACTTCTTCCACGATGGTATTCCATTCTTTACAAGAGTTACATTGCCCTTGCCATTTGAAATACTGCACACCACAATTCTGACAAAAAAAGGAGGTTTTTACTTTAGACATTTTTACTTGGGTTAAGAAAACAAAGATAGTTTTTTTAGAAGGAAAGACAAATGGGTTTGTCAGTATATTTATTGAAGTAAACTCCTCATAAATAAACAATTATGTTTTGTGTTTAAAAAATTTTCTTAATTTTGTCTGAAAGTAAAAACTAATCATTATGAAAAAGCTGACCATTTTTATCTTCTGTATGCTGATTTCAGCATCTGGTTTCGGGCAGATTAAGTTAAATCTTTTCAATCAGGGAAAAGAATATCTGAATCAGGGCAACTATGACCTTGCTATCGAGAAGTTTGACAGAGTTCTGGATATGGATTTCAGATATGCACCTGCTTATTTTTATAAAGGAAAAGCATATCTGGAAGGAAAAAAAGAGTATAACCTTGCTATTGAGAATTTTACGAAGGCTTTAAAACACAACACAACCTACCCTGAGGCATACAAATACAGGGCAGAGGCATACTCCAAAATAAACCAGCCTGAAAAAGCGGAAAAAGACAAAAAAAGGCTTGAACATATTTTGTCTATTTCCGAAATAGATGCAGTTACCGTACAGGAAAATGAAACAGCTAAAGAAAAAGCAAGAAAATACCTTTTGAAAGGTAATGGTCATGTGCTTAATTATATGTATGATGTAGCTGTTCACGAATTTACAAAAGCTATTGAACTTCTCCCTGACAATCCTGTGCTTTATTATTCCAGAGGAGAAGCCTATTTTAATTTACAGCAATATGACCTTGCCATTCAGGATTTAAACAAAGCTCTTGAACTGAAAACCGAAGATTTTCCGTCTCATTCGGGTGCTTTATATCCTTATCCACAAAATGAGGATGATTTTATGGGTTGGTTTTCCGAAGATTCGGCTCACAGACTTATTGGGCAAGCCTATTACAATAAAAAAGAATATGATTTGGCTATTGAAAAATTCAATAAACAAATTGAAAAATCGAAATACGGCACTCTATCATATATTGACAGAGGGAGTGCTTATTTAGAGAAAAAAGAATATGATTTAGCTATTGCCGATTTTACTAAGGCAATAGAAGAGCTTCCGAAATTCTATGAATATTATGTATATCGGGCAATTGCTTACGAACAGAAAGGTGAAGTCGAAAAAGCAGTAGCCGATTGGAGAAAACATTATGATATTCTATATCGCAAACAGCTTGCCGAGTCGATTGCCCCATAAGGAAAAAAACAGAAGGAGTTTACTTTTCTCAATACACCTGTTGTTAAGCAGTTTCTTAGTACATTTGTACCCTGAATTTTAATTTTATTTTACGATGAACTTACAACAAATCCTTACAACCAAAATTCAAGAAGCTGTGCAATCTCTTTTCGACACGACTATCGAAAGGGTAGAATTTCAGGCTACTCGTAGGGATTTTGAAGGCGATATTACCTTTGTGATTTTCCCGTTGGTGAAAGTTATCAAAAGCAACCCTGTCGAAATCGGGAACAAAATCGGAGAATATTTGGTTGAAAATACTAAAGAAGTTGTCCGTTTTAATGTGGTTTCCGGGTTTTTGAACATCGTGATTTCAGACGACTATTATCTCGACTTTTTCAATCAGATAAAAAACAACGAAAATTTTGGTGCTGTCGCTCAAGGCGAAAATGCCGCAATGGTAGAATATGCTTCTCCGAACACCAACAAACCCCTCCATTTAGGACACGTTAGAAACGTATTGTTGGGGTATTCAGTAGCTCAAATCCTGAAAGCATCCGGAAAAAAAGTTTACAAAACTCAAGTAATCAACGATAGAGGAATTCACATCTGTAAGTCGATGTTGGCTTGGCAAAAGCTCGGTAACGGAGAAACTCCACAATCAACCGGACTCAAAGGTGATAAATTGGTTGGGAATTATTACGTAGCTTTTGACAAGGAATATAAAAATCAGATTAGCGAACTTATAGCTCAGGGAAAATCAGAAGACGAAGCAAAAAAACAAGCTCCGATTATGCTCGAAGCCCAACAAATGCTTTTGGATTGGGAAGCCGGAAAACCTGAGGTGATGGATTTGTGGAACATGATGAACGGCTGGGTATATGAAGGTTTTGATGTAACGTATAAAAATATCGGAGTTGATTTCGATAAAAACTATTACGAAAGCAACACCTATCTTTTAGGAAAAGATGTGGTTGAAGACGGACTTTCCAAAGGGATTTTCTATAAAAAAGCAGACGGTTCGGTTTGGATTGATTTGACCAGCGAAGGTCTTGACGAAAAATTAGTGCTTCGTTCAGACGGAACTTCGGTTTATATCACTCAGGATATCGGAACAGCCATTCAACGTGTCAAAGATTTTCCCGATGTAAACGGAATGGTTTATACGGTAGGTAATGAACAAGATTACCACTTTAAAGTATTGTTTTTGATACTGAAAAAGTTAGGTTATTCTTGGGCAGAAAATCTGTATCATTTGTCTTATGGAATGGTTGATTTGCCTTCCGGAAAAATGAAATCAAGAGAGGGAACCGTGGTAGATGCAGATGATTTGATTTCGGATATGGAAACCACAGCCTGTGAGATTTCGGAAGAATTAGGAAAATTAGACGGCTATTCCGAAGAAGACAAAAATCGTTTATATAAAATCATCGGTTTAGGAGCTTTGAAATATTATATCCTTAAAGTTGACCCGAAAAAACGAATCCTTTTTGACCCGAAAGAATCGGTTGATTTTGCAGGAAATACAGGGCCGTTTATTCAATATACCTATGCCAGAATTCAGTCGATTCTCCGCAAAGCAGATTTCGATTTTTCGCAACCTCTAAGCCAAACAGCTTTAGGAGAAAAAGAGAAAGAACTCATCAAGCAAATCGCTTTGTTCCCGGAAGTGATTCAAAATGCAGCCGCTACGTATAGCCCTGCTTTGATTGCGAATTATGTGTATGATTTGGTGAAAGAATACAATTCGTTCTATCAAAGTGTGCCTATTTTGGCAGCCGAAAATCAGGCAGATAAAGTTTTCCGTGTACAGCTTTCTAAAAAAGTGGGAGACACGATAAAATCAGGATTTTCACTATTGGGAATTGACGTTCCTGAGCGAATGTAAAATTTTTTTGTATGTCAAGAATACTCATTATAGAAGACGAAGCAGCCATCCGTAGGGTGTTGTCAAAAATCCTTTTGGAGGAAGATGACAAATACCAAATCGAGGAAGCCGCAGACGGATTGGAAGCCTTAGAGAAAATCAAAAAAGAAGATTTTGATTTGGTTTTGTGCGATATCAAAATGCCTAAATTTGACGGAATCGAGGTTTTGGAAGCTACCAAAAAAATCAAACCCGAAACGCCTTTTATCATGATTTCCGGTCACGGAGATCTGGAAACGGCTGTTAATTCGATGCGGTTGGGAGCTTTCGACTACATTTCAAAACCACCTGATTTAAATAGATTGCTTACGGCTGTTCGCAATGCCTTAGACAAAAAACAGCTGATTGTGGAGAACAAAATCCTCAAAAAGAAAGTCAGTAAAAACTACGAAATGATAGGAGAAAGCGGAGCTATTTCGCATATCCGTGAGATTATCGAAAAAGTAGCTCCAACCGATGCCAGAGTTTTGATTACAGGCTCCAACGGAACCGGAAAAGAACTTGTTGCTCATTGGTTACACGAAAAAAGCGAACGTTCATCTGCCCCGTTTGTCGAAGTAAACTGTGCTGCCATTCCGTCGGAACTTATCGAAAGTGAACTTTTCGGACACGTAAAAGGAGCTTTTACTTCAGCTGTAAAAGACAGAGCCGGAAAGTTTGAAGCCGCTCACAACGGAACACTTTTTCTGGACGAAATCGGAGATATGACACTTTCGGCTCAAGCCAAAGTACTTCGTGCTTTACAGGAAAATACGATTTCCAGAGTAGGAGCAGACAAAGACATCAAAGTAAATGTTCGGGTTTTGGCAGCGACCAACAAAGATTTAAAAAAAGAAATTGCCGAAGGTCGTTTCAGAGAAGATTTATATCACCGCTTGGCTGTTATCTTAATTCAGGTTCCTGCACTCAACGACAGACGTGAGGACATTCCGCTTTTGATAGAGCATTTTTCCGAAAAAATTGCTTCAGAACAAGGAAGTGCCAAAAAGAAATTTTCTGACAAAGCCATCGCTTTGCTCAAAGAATATGACTGGACCGGAAATATCCGGGAACTCCGAAATGTAGTAGAACGACTCATTATTTTAGGAGGAGCAGAAATCTCGGAAGATGATGTGAGGTTGTTTGCGAATAAATAATATTTGTAGAGACGGATAATTATCCGTCTTTGTTTGCGAATCAATATATATGGAGACGGATAATTATCCGTCTCTACATAAGTGGTTTTTGGTTTATTTCCCTGAAATATTCAATTTTTGAAAGGAACATTTTTGCCATTTGAGAGCCTCTCCATTTGGCTTCTTCTGCTTTTTCGCCTTCAAAAAGTTCATCTACGGTTTGGTTGAATATAGATAGCCAACGGTCAAAATGTTCCATCTCAACAGGCAATTCCGCATGTGGAGGGAAAGGTCTCCCGAAGTAAGTATGATCGTCCAAAAGCACGGTTTGCCAGAAGGTGTACATTTTAGCCAAATGTTCATCCCAACGGTCTTGGATTTTTTCGTTAAAGATATGTCCGATAAGCTCGTCTTTTTGTACCCTTGCATAAAACGTATTTACCAAGAGTTTTATATCGTCTAAAGTTGTGATTTCTTTAGTCATAGCTTGAAATTTTGTATGGTACAAAGGTACGGAATGTAAATCTTATAAAAAGTAAAATAGCGAAATGTCTTATTTTCGTTTTTTGTCAAAAAGTAAAATAGCAGAACCCCTTATTTTCGTTTTTTGTCAAAAAGTAAAATAACAGTCTTTATTTTTCTATTTTTGCTCACAAAGTTTTCCAGTTTTATACCTTCCAAGTTTTTTAAAATTCGGAAGATATACATAGAAAAAAATATTATATTAAATGCTATCCCTCTACAACATACTCATTACTATTGCAGGTTTTTTTCTAAAAATCATTGCCCTTTTCAATAAAAAAATCAAACTTTTTGTTGAGGGAAGGAAGCAATCGTTCAAAATCCTTTCAGAAAAAATCCAACCCAATGACAAAACGATATGGTTTCATGCAGCTTCGTTGGGAGAATTTGAGCAAGGCTTGCCTGTAATGGAAGAATTCAAAAAGAAATTTCCGGCTCATAAATTAGTCTTGACGTTTTTTTCGCCTTCGGGTTATGAGGTTCGTAAAAACAATACGGTGGCAGATGTTACGGTTTATTTGCCTTGGGATACGAAGCGAAATGTGCAGCAATTCCTTAAAATTGTTCAGCCCGAAAAGGCGATTTTCATCAAATACGAATTTTGGATAAATTATTTATCGGAACTCAAAAAACAAAACATCCCGACCTATCTGATTTCGGGGATTTTCCGTGAAAATCAGGCGTTTTTCAAATGGTACGGAGGTTTTTACAGAAAGGCGTTGCACTCTTTCGATTATTTTTTTGTGCAGAACCAAAGCTCCAAAAAACTCGTGGAAAGTCTGGGTTTTACCAATGTAATGGTAAGCGGAGATACTCGTTTTGACCGGGTTTTTGCCATTTCGGAAAGAGACAATCAGTTGGATTTTGTAGAAGAATTCAAAGGCGATGATTTGCTGATTGTTGCAGGGAGCACTTGGGAATCTGACGAAAAATTGCTCGTGGAATACATCAATCAAAATAAAACAGGTGTAAAATTCGTTATAGCTCCACACAACATTAAATCGGAGCAAATCGGAAGATTAAAATCTCAAATCAATAAATCTGTTGTTCTTTTTTCTGAGAAAGAAGGTAAAAATCTATCGGATTTTGAGGTGTTGATAGTGGATACGATTGGGATTTTGACCAAAATTTACAGTTATGCTGATGTGGCTTATGTAGGCGGAGGTTTCGGAAATCCGGGGGTGCACAACGTGTTGGAACCTGCCGTTTTCGGAATCCCGATAGTGATAGGGAAGAACTATACCCATTTTGCTGAGGCTACACAGCTGGTGAACCTCAAAGGAGTATTGTCTATCAAAAACCCAGGAGAATTGACCGAAATTTTAGATAAACTCATTACCGATAACAGTTACAGACAAGAAAAAGGAAAAATTTGTTCCCATTTTATTTTGAGCCAAAAAGGAGCAACCATGAAAATTATGAATTATGAATTATAAATTGAGAATTGCGTGTTTATTTCTGTTGTTTTTTGGTTTTTCTTATTCGCAAAATCAGTCGTGGGGAAGTTATTTTTCATACAATCACATCATTGACCTCACCCATTCTGAAAGTCGTATTTTTGCAGCAACCGAAAATGCTCTTTTTTCGCAAAATCTCGTCAATTACGAAATACAAACCATCAACTCCATTGACGGACTCAAAAGCGAAAATATCACTACGGTTTATCACAGCATCGAGTTCGGAAAAACTTTCATAGGAAACAGCAACGGACTTCTGATTGTTATCAATCACAGCAATAACAATCAGATTATCAATAAAGTAGATATAATCAACAACGTTCCCGTTCCGCAAACCCTCAAACGAATTAACCATTTTTTTGAATACAACCAGAAAATCTATATCGCAACAGATTACGGAATTACCGTTTTCAACCCTTCTACTTTAGAGTTCGGAGACACCTATTTCATAGGTTTGGCAGGGCAGGAGACACAGGTGTTGCAAACCACTGTTTTTGATGGATATATCTATGCAGTAACTCCGGGCATAGGGTTGCGAAGGGCTTTGATTTCAAATCCGAATCTTATCCATTTCAATTCGTGGGAAATTTTTGACTCAGGCAGTTGGAAAGGCGTGGCTTCTGTAGGAAATTTTCTGGTGGCTTCCACTACCGATAATCATCTGTATCGCTTTTCGGGAACCACACAAATTCCCGTTATCAACACCAACCAAACCATGCTGAGTGTCAGGTCTGAAAACGGATACCTGACCGTTACTACCGCTTCAACGGTTTATGTTTTGAATCATTTTATGGGTTTGGTGGCTCAAATCGGGCAGATTTTCGGAGAACCGCTTCAATATACCAGCTCTTTGGTAAAGGGAAATACACTTTATATTGGCAGCAGAACCAAGGGAATTTTCAGTATAAATCTCAACAATCAGGGCTTTTTTGAGAATTATATTCCCGAAGGGCCTATACGAAACACGGTCTATTCCATAAAAGCAACCGCAACCGATTTGTGGTGTGTTTTCGGATACAGCAACTACCAAAACAATCCCTATGCTCAGGGATTGTCACAATTCGGAATTTCAAAACTCACCTCCGAAGGCTGGCTGCATATTCCTTATGAAGATGTTTTGGAAGCCCGGAGTTTGTCAAAAGTGATTTTACAGCCCAACAACGAAAATGTGGCTTATATCGGATCTAATTTTTCGGGAATTTTAAAGGTGGAAAACAACGTCCCGACAGAACTTTATAACCAGCACAACACAGGGCAAAACGGTTTGGAAACGTTTTATGAAGACGGAACCAGTGATGTACGGATTCACAACCTTGCCTATGACAGGTCAAACAATCTTTGGGCAACCAATGCAGGAATAGGAGGTAAACTCAAAGTGTTGCGAACCTCGGGAAACTGGCAATCCTACAACATAACAGAAGGGCCAAGCCATTTCGGAGATTTGGTCATTGATAAGAACAACACCAAATGGGTGGCTTCTGTATTGGGATTGGGAGTGATTGGCTTCAACGACACCCATCAAAACCGGAAAATTGTCATTGACGATTCCTACGGCAACGGTCTCCCTATCAACAACGTAAAAACATTGGCCATCGACAAAAACAATCGCCTGTGGATAGGTACACAATGGGGACTTCGCATTTTACCAAGCGTTGACAGGTTTTTAACCGAAGACCAACCTTCCGTAAATCCGGTAATTATTATGGAAGACGGGTTGGCTCAGGAACTCCTCTACAGACAAAACGTTTCTAAAATCAAAATTGACGGAGCCGACCAAAAATGGCTCGGAACCATGGGAGCAGGGGTGTTTCTGGTGTCTCCCAACGGGCAGGAAACCATTTATCACTTCACCAAAGACAACTCTCCTTTGCCAAGCAATACGATTTTAGATATTGATATCAACCCTCAAACAGGAGAAGTTTTTTTTGCGACAGACAAAGGAATGGTCTCCTATAAAGGGGCTTCCACAGCTCCTTCGGATAATCTGGCAGGAGTCTATGTCTATCCGAATCCTGTTCGCCCCGAATATTCCGGAACCGTAAAAGTTACCGGACTGACAGATCAGGCAAATGTAAAAATCACTGATATTGAAGGCAATCTGGTTTTTGAAGCCAACAGCAGCGGAGGAACCGTAGAGTGGGACACCACCGCTTTTGGCAGATATAGAGTTGCCTCGGGAGTCTATATGATTTTCATCGCCACCCGGGATGCTACCGAAACCAAAGTCAAAAAAGTGATGATAGTGCGATAGCTACAACAAAAAAATCCTCTAAGTGAATCAGTTTAGAGGATTTTAGGATTAAATCGTATTATGAAATAAATAATCTTTGAACCGCTAAGATAGGAAAGAAAAAACAAAATCCAATAAAAAATTAGATTTTCTTGTTCAAAAACGGAATTTTATCATCTAAGATTTCTGCCAGAAGACTAATGGTTTCTGCTAAAAACTGCTCTTTGATTTCGGGAGTAAATGTGGTTATTTCTTCTTTGGTGTCGGTTTTAAACCGAAAGGGCAAAAAGCCGCTTTTCAGGTTTTTGAACGAAATAATTCCTGCTTCAATGGGCAAATCTGTTTGATTTTCAACCATATAAGCATAGCACAACAACTGGATGATTTTGTTTTTGCTTTCGTCAGAAAGAAAATCGCCCCAATCAGATAACGTAAGATTTTTGGCTTCCACTTTTCCGGTTTTGTAGTCCAGAATTCTCAAAACATTATTCCGGATTTCAATACGGTCGATAAGCCCTGCAATTTTTACGGGAAAAGGCAGTTTTTCGCTTTCTATGGTTTGCTCAAATGCTTCTTCCAGGTGCAGGATTTTAACCGAGTCTCCTTCGATAATCCTGTCTTTTTCCTGCTTGAGGAAATTAAAAATACTTCGTTTGGAAGCCTCAAAAGCCAGAAGATTTTTCCCTTTTTTGATTTCTCCTTCTTTAAACTCCGTCCGAAAGTGGTTCAAAAGCACTTCATCTGCCCGGCTTTCGATGACTTCTATATCTTTTTCCGAAAGATACCGATTCAAAAAAGGCGTGTATAATTCTTCTAAAGTATTGTGGATAATGTTTCCCAACGTATTGGCTTCGATGGTTTCTTCCACTTCTTCAATTTCGCTTATTTTCAGAATTCGTTGATAATAAAAATCCAACGGATTTCGGATATAAGTCGATAGGGCAGAGGGCGAAAATCCCTTTTGAGCAATTTCCCGAAGGCGATTCATCACAGTTTCAGATTTTTCGACAACCATTTCCGACAGGGCAGTGTTGGGTAAAACCGCCTGATACATTTGATGAATGAGCTGATGATTGGGCTGTTTTTCGACTTCGAGTTGTGTAATAAACCGACTTTTTTCGCCTCCGTCAAAACTGTCATTATCTGTGTTATAAATCAGGAAAACGTTTTTGGCTCTTTGCAAAAGGCGGTAAAAATGATAGGTGTACACAGCATCCCGTTCTCTGTAGGAAGGCAAGCCATATTCCCGCTTGACATCGAGCGGAATAAAGGAATTTTGTGATTTTCCGAGCGGAAATTTTCCTTCATTCATCGAAGCAATGATTACGTTTTCAAAATCCAGATTTCGGGATTCGAGGATACCCATAATCTGTAATCCCGAAAGGGGTTCTCCCTCAAAAGCGACTTCTGCCACATCAACCACCTGTTTATAAATTCCGTATAGGGCAGCAACCGAAAAAGTAGCTGTGGAGTTTGAAAAGTGATTTTTGAGCTGGTTGATGACCTTGAAAATCTCAAAAACAAAGGTTTTGGTGATTCGGTCGGTGTCGGTTTTTTGGTTCAGGCGGTCTTTGAGGTAGAGCAAAACGGCAGAAATCCGCTCTAAAATCTCAAGCGGATTTTCGTTCCACTTATCGAAAATCAGATGAAAAAACGGATTTTTTTGCGGTTGTAAATCAAATAATTTTTGGTGGCTGATAAAGGTAAAGTTATTTGATTTGATAATGTTTACGACTGTCTCCGAATCCAGAAACGGCTCTGCCAAAGGGTGTGAAAGCACCTCCAGCACATCTTTGTAATAAAACGTATAAGAATTTTCTGATTTGCTTTTTGCAAACGTGTGCATTTTGAACAATCGGTTGATCAGAAACTGAACCGGATTGTTTTTTGACGGATAGCCCAGTGTAATATTCAGGTCTGTAACCGAGGCAGGAAGCGAATACAAAACCGAAGTCAACAGGTTTTTTTCGGGTAGAATAATGACGGTTTTGCTCAGGTTTTCAGGATTTTTTTGCAGCTGATTTTCGATGATTTTCCCGATAATTTTTGCCTGCCCGACTGCTTTTGGGGTTCCGATAACCTGAATGTTTTTTGCTTGTGAAAACTCGTCAAAAACCCAATGAAAAGGTTGGGTTTTGTAGTAGCTCCAGTTTTGTTTTGTTTTTCTGAGAAACCGCCCTGCCTGATGGTGTTTGTCTTGGAGAAATACGCTGTCTGTATCCCAAAAAATCCGGGTATTGGCAAAAGCTAAAAAGTGTTGAATGATTTTTTCTTCGGAAACCGAAAGAGCATTAAATCCGGCAAAAACAAAATTTTTACAATTGTTTTTTTGGGTAAAATCACCCAGTTTTTCAACCGCTTTTTTATAGGCCAAACCCTGATAAGCTTTGTCTTTGCTCAACAGATGTTCTTTGAAAGCGTGATAATATTGAGGCAATAATCCCCAGAATTTCAGGTGTTTTTCGATGAGTTTGGTTTTCTTTTCCGAGAGTGACCAATGTTCGACTTCTTTGATGTCTTTCAGATATTGCAGCACCTTGTCGGGTTCGCACAAATAAGCATCAATATCGCTAAAATCTTTGAGCAGTACTTTTGCCCACGGAGCAAATTGCTCGAAATCCTGTTTTTCTTTTTGGGAAACCTGTTCATATATTTTATAGAACTCAAACAACAACTCCACCGAATTCAGAATCCGCATTTCTGAGATTTGTTCGACAAGCTCTTCGATGCTGACGATTTCGGGAGCAAAAAAAGTGTTTTTCAGTTGGTGTTTCAGGGCTTGGGTCAGGAAAACTTTTGACCTTTTGTTAGGAAGAACCACTACCACATCAGCTATTTCGTTACCGAATTGCTTAGCGATTTCCGAGGCGATTTTATCGAGAAAGGTATTCATAGGATAAAAATAAAAAAACGTCCCGAATTTCGGGACGTTTTCGCAATAAATTTAATGTCTTTGGTTTATTTTACCAATTTTACTTCTACTCTACGGTTGTTTGCTTTACCCGCAGCAGTTTTGTTGGTGTCAATTGGCTGAGATTCTCCGTAACCTGTAGAAGACAATCTGCTGGCATCTACTCCGTTTTCAATCAGATAATTTTTAACAGCTCCGGCTCTGTCTTCCGAAAGTTTTTGGTTAAGGGCATCGCTACCATCGCTGTCTGTGTGTCCTTCGATAGAGAACTTAGAGTCAGGATATTGTTTCAAAATTGAAGTAATAGCCTGCAACACAGCAAAAGTTTCTTGTTTGAAAGTTGATTTACCGCTGTTGAACAAAATGGTTTTCGCATATTGGTTCAACTGAGCAGCGTGCTCCTGAGTAAGTTCAGGACAACCGTTGTTGGCTGCTGTTCCTTTTACTTCAGGGCATTTGTCATCTTTATCAGGCACTCCGTCACCGTCAGAATCCGGCCAAGGACAACCTTTATTTTCTTTTGGCCCTGCCACATTCGGGCAATTATCCAAATTGTCTGTAAGTCCGTCACCGTCTGTGTCAGGCCAAGGGCAACCGTTGTTTTCTTTTGGTCCTGCCACATCTTTACATCGGTCTAAGTTATCAGGCACTCCGTCTCCGTCAGAATCCGGGCAACCGTTAAATTCAGCCGAACCTGCTTCAAACGGACAAGCATCGTCTTTGTCAGGAATTCCGTCTCCGTCAGAATCCGGGCAACCGTTAAATTCGATAGAACCTGCTTCGTCCGGACAATCATCCTGAGGGTCATAGATTCCGTCTCCGTCTGTATCTTTTCCTCCGAATTTAAGAGTGATACCTACAAAGTGCTGGAAATGCTCCGGATGATCTCTTCTGATGTCTTCAAACGAATGTTTGTAGGTGGAACGAAGGGTAAGAGCTATTTTTTCTGAGAACCAGAAGTTGATTCCTGCACCTCCGTTTACCGTGCCTCCGCTGTTATCTCCGTAGAAAGTATAACCTCCTCCGATGTGTAACGAAGGGTCAAACCACGTAGAGCCAATCAAATCCTGGAAAGAATATTTCACAGCAGCATCAAGCCCGTAATATTCTAAATCTCCGGGATTAGTAACCTGATAGTCGGTGCTAACATGTTCTACATATTTTGTAATTCTGTTGATCGATCCGGTAACTCCGAAAGAGAAGCCGTTTCCGATGTATTTGTCAACAGAAACATAGGTTGGGGCAGGAATAAAGTTCCAATGGTCTTTTACGTTAAAGAATTCTGAAAATCTATCCGCAAAAGGCTCTTGTGCACCTACTCGGGTATCTACTGCGTTGATGCCGAAGCTAACTGCCCACTTGTTGTTTTCGTCCTGTGCATACGTACTGATAGCCAGCGACAACAACATAACTGCAAAAATTTTGTTTAAGTGTTTCATACTCGTAGTTTTTTAATTTAACAATACAAAGGTAGTATCACAATATGAGTTAACAAAAAATTTAACACAATTATATTATATCGAGCTTTTTCCCCACAGAAGTAAAAGCGGTTATTGCCTTGTCTAAGTGTTCTTTAGAATGTCCGGCAGAGAGCTGTACACGAATTCTGGCTTTTCCTTTTGGAACTACCGGAAAAAAGAATCCGATAACATAAATCCCTTCTTTTAACAATTCGTCGGCCATAACTTGCGAAAGTTGGGCATCATAGAGCATTACCGGAACAATAGCCGAATCTCCGTCAATGATATCAAATCCGGCTTTTTTCATTCCGTCTTTGAAATAATTGGTGTTCCATTCCAGTTTATCACGAAGTGAAGTGTCTTTTTGCAACAATTCAAAAACTTTGATCGAAGCTCCCACAATTGAAGGTGCCAACGAGTTGGAGAACAAATAAGGTCGGGAACGTTGTCTCAGGAGCTCGATAATTTCTTTTTTACCGGTAGTATAACCTCCCATGGCTCCTCCAAGAGCTTTCCCGAAAGTTCCCGTGATAATATCGACTCTTCCCATTACGCCTTTTGCCTCGAGAGTTCCTTTTCCGGTAGCACCTATGAATCCTGCAGCATGGCATTCGTCAACCATTACCAAAGCATCATATTTGTCGGCCAAATCACAGATTTTATCGAGCGGAGCTACCAAGCCGTCCATTGAGAAAACACCATCGGTTACGATAATTTTAAAACGTCTTCCTTCTGCATTGGCTTTTTTGAGTTGCTCTTCAAGATCAGCCATATTGTTGTTTTCATAACGATAACGGGCAGCTTTACACAAGCGAACTCCGTCTATAATTGAAGCGTGGTTGAGGCTGTCTGAAATAATGGCATCTTCTTCAGAGAACAAAGGTTCAAAAACCCCTCCGTTGGCATCAAAAGCAGCCGCATATAATATGGTGTCTTCGGTTCCGTAGAATTCGGCTACTTTTTGTTCCAGAGTTTTGTGAATGTCCTGAGTTCCGCATATAAACCTTACAGACGACATTCCAAAACCATGACTGTCTAAAGCATCTTTGGCTGCCTGAACTACCTCAGGATGTGAGGATAGCCCCAAATAGTTGTTGGCACAAAAATTCAAAACCGTTTTTCCGTTTACCGTAATTTCTGCTCCTTGTGGAGAAGTAATGATTCTTTCTCTTTTAAAAAGTCCGTTTTCTTCAATAGATTTTAATTCGTTTTGAAGGTGTTGTTTGATGTTTCCGTACATATCTTTATTTGTTTCAGGTTTTTGACTGAGGGCAAAGTTAAAACTATTTCAAGGATTAACCTTTTGAAAGCATAAAAAAACTACCTTTGCCCCAGAAATCTGTTTTTCTATGAAAAGTAGTATATTTTTGGTCTGTATCAGCCTGTTTCTTACAGCTTGCACAAAAGAGGAATCTCTGGTCTTCTCCGGAAAAAAATATGAAAAAACCTCCGAGTTTTACAATGGAGACCGGCAGGCTAAAGTAACAATAGACATTCCTTTTGCCATTTCGGAAAATACGGTTTCAGACAGCATCAACACGGCAATCTATCAATTTGTAGAAGAAATCATTTACCTTGACAAAAACCAAGAGGTTTTTTCTTCTTATGAAGAATTAGCCCATTCTTTTATTGCTTCTTTTGAAGAACTGAAAAAAGAATATCCTGACGAAATCGGGTGGGAGGCAGACATCAAAGGAAAAATCACTTTTCAGACCGAAAAGCTGCTGAACATAAAAATAGAATATTATATGTTCACAGGAGGAGCTCACGGTTATTTCGGAGTGAAATCTTTATTTTTTGATGCGGAAACAGGAGAAAACCTCACTACTCAGGATTTGTTTTTGGATTTGCAAAAGCTTGAGGTTTTTGCAGAGCAGAAGTTTCGCAACGATTTTCATATAGCAGAAGGGCATCCTATCAATTCTACCGGATTTATGTTTGAAGACGATGTTTTTCATCTGCCTGAAAATGTTTTTTTCACAGACCAAGGCCTTTTGTTTTACTATAATATTTATGAGATTTCGTCTTATGCAGATGGGCATCAATCTTTTGTAATAAGCTATGACAAAGCAGATTTATTTCTAAAAAAAAGCTATAAACCGATATTCAAAAATCTTTAGCAACAATTTTAAATCGTTTCTAATTTTACATTTTTAAAAAATAATTTTACATTTGTAGTCTCGTTTAGCAAATTTATACATTCGAAAAATTTGCAAAATATCAGAATGAGTATGAAAAAAAAACAAAACGTATATAACAATGTGCTGGAGCTCATAGGCGACACACCTCTTATCAGACTGAACAAAATTACTCAAGGACTTCCGGGTTCTTTTTATGCCAAAGTAGAAGCATTCAACCCGGGACATTCGACCAAAGACCGAATTGCCCTTCACATTATTGAAGAAGCCGAGAAAAAAGGAATCCTCAAACCCGGAGACACCATTATCGAAACCACTTCCGGAAATACCGGTTTTAGTATCGCTATGGTGAGTATCATCAAAGGCTATGAGTGTATTCTGGCTGTTTCAAACAAATCTTCTAAAGATAAAATTGATATGCTCCGAAGCATGGGAGCCAAAGTATATGTGTGCCCGGCTCACGTTTCGGCCGATGACCCTCGTTCGTATTATAACGTAGCCAAAAAACTTCACGAAGAAATTAAGGGTTCCGTATATATCAATCAGTATTTTAACGAACTCAATATTGATGCCCACTACCAAACTACAGGACCTGAAATCTGGAAACAAACCGAAGGAAAAATCACTCACCTTGTAGCTTGTAGCGGAACCGGAGGAACCATTTCGGGAATTGCCCGTTTCCTGAAAGAACAAAATCCGAATATCAGGATCTTAGGAGTCGATGCTTATGGGTCGGTTTTGAAAAAATATCACGAAACCAAAGAGTTTGACCAAAACGAAATCTATCCGTATAGAATTGAGGGCTTGGGTAAAAACCTTATCCCGACAGCTACCGATTTTGATGTGATTGACGAATTTATGAAAGTTTCTGACGAAGAAAGTGCTCATACGGCTCGTGAAATTGCCAAAACCGAAGGGCTTTTTGTAGGATACACCAGCGGAGCAGCTTTCCAGGCCATTAAACAATTTGCAGACCAAGGCGAATTTGATGAAAATAGTATGGTAGTAGCGGTTTTCCCTGACCACGGTTCTCGTTATATGAGTAAAATTTTCTCAGACGAATGGATGAGCGACCAAGGTTTTTTTGACAGTGTCAATATCGGAGAAACCCAAAAAATAGAATTTATAAAGTAACAAAAAAGCCTCTGAAAAGAGGCTTTTTTAATAAAAAGCACTGAACATTAATTGAGTTTATGTTTAAATTGAGCCTGTACAGCCCATAAAATACTTTTAGAACCTCTTTAAAATTTATTTTTTATTTTTCGGAACCATAAAAATATAAAATGATATGAATGAGTTTATGTAATTTTATAGTATTTTTACAGCCTCTTTCACTATTAATGTATGTAAATACAACATACCAAAATGAAAAAGGAATTATACTTCATAGTTACATTTTTGCTTTTGATTGCGGAGGCAACTTTTGCCCAAAAACAAGAGCAAAAACGTATTGATTCACTACAAACCTCCCTCAAAAAATCTGTACAGGATACAAATAAAGTAAATATTCTAACCAGTCTGAGTGAACATAGCTGGAGGAAAAACAACTACGATGATGCCCTTACTTATGCAGAAGATGCTTTGCAACTGGCAAAAAAACTCCGTTTTAAAAAAGGGGAGGCGGTTGCTTACAACAATATCGGTTTGGCATATTATTATCAGGATAATTATTCGGAAGCACGGAAGAATTATGTTATTGCTATTGAAATATTTGAAGCCATAGGTGCTGTACACGAAACCGCCTGGGTCTATAACAGCGTTGGTCAGACTTATTATTATCAGGGGAATTACTCCACAGCCTTGAAAAATTATTTTAAAGCCCGGGAGCTTTTCAAGAATATGGGAGATAAACACGGAGAGGCAACCTGTTATATCAATATCGGTATTGTATATTTGGCTCAGGGAAACTATTCCGAAGCCTCAAAAAGTTTTTTTGTTGCTTTAAAAATACAGGAATCTATTAACAATCAAGACGGAATGGCAACCTGTTACAAAAATATCGGTGATGTTTATCTCGCTCAGCGTGATTACCCGGAAGCTCTCAAAAACTATTTCGCTTCTCTGGAAATTCGGGAAGCTCTTGATAACAAATACGGAATGGCATATTGCCGCATAGGTATAGGAGTTATTTATTATCATCAGGGGAATTATACCGAAGCGTTGGAAAATTATTTTACGGCTTTGGAATTGTTTAGAACTATCGGAAATAAAGTCGGGATAGCCCGTTCTTATATCAATATTGGTTGTGTTTATTCCGCTCAGGACAGCTATCCCGAAGCTCAGGACAATTATTCTGCCGCTCTGGAAATACAGGAAGCTATCGGAGATAAATACGGAATAGCAGAGGCTTTTATCAGTATCGGAAGTCTGTATGTCAAAACGGGAGATGTAGAAAAAGGTAAAATCTGGCTACAAAAAGGACTGGAAATAAGCAGGGAACTGAACATAAAGAAAAAAATAAAAGAAGGCTATAAAGGGCTTGTCAAAGCAGACAGTATTCTGGGTAACTACAAGAGTGCTTTTGAAAATCACAAAATGTATATGTTGTATCACGACAGCCTCTCCAACGAAGAAAACACTAAAATACTTACACAGACGGCAATACAGTATGAGTTCGACAAAAAAGAAGTCATTGCTAAAGCGGAACAGGAAAGAATAGAAGCAGAAATGAGATTCCGTTACAGCCTTTTTATTGGTGGTACAGGGCTGATAGCCATTATCGGGTTTGTTTTATATCGGAACATTCGTTTGAAAAGGAGAAAGGAAAAAGAAATTTTTATTGCCGGACAGCAGATTATCGAACTTGAAAAAGAAAAAATAGAATCAGAGCTACATCAGGCAAAAAAAGATATACATCAGTTTGTGAGAAAAGTCGATGAAAAAAATGAGCTGATTAACAAAATCTACGATGAGCTACACAAACTGAATAACCTTTATGACACTGAAAAAACCGAACTGAAAAATACGCTGGTTCAGCTCAAAAGCACTTCTATTTTAACCGATGACGACTGGAAGTCGTTTCAGGCGGGTTTCAACAAGATTTACCCGTTTTTTGTGATAAAGGTCAAAAAAGAATACCCCACTATTACTACAGCCGAACTGCGGTTTCTGATGCTTGCCAAAATAGGACTTTCTACCGGACAAATGGCAGATGCTCTGGGGGTGTCTGCAAATTCTGTACGGGTTACCTGGAGAAGAGTTAAAAACAAACTCAACGGGACTTTGGAAGACACTCCACAAACCTTGTTAAGCAGAATTGATGAAATTCAAATCACACCAAATGTTAATGCTTTATAAATCATATAGTTGTAAAATATAGTTTAAATTGTCACGTTTTTGTCACCCCTCATAATATATTTTATGAGGGGTTTGTTTTTAGGTTTGTAGTCATCAAATAATCAACTAAAACCAAATAATATGAACAAATTACATTTTTCTTTAAGAGGTTCGTTTCTTGTGATTTTTTTGCTTTTAGCAGGACAGTTTGTCTTTGCTCAGACTTCTTATTATGCCGTTATCGGGACAGATACGGCAGATCCTTCAATAGCAGTCGGTCCTGTTTACAGGAATCACAAAGCATTTCGTTATCAAACAGTTTATACGGCAGCCGAATTAAATGCAGCTGGTCTTACTGCTTATGATAAGCTGGTCGGCTTAGGTTTTTCAATAAGTGTTGCTCCCTCTTTATTAAAACATTATACGATACGGATAGGGCATACTGCTTCGGTTAATGCTTCAAACCCTATTACTGACGAATTGATTACGGTACGAGAGGCGGCAGATTATAGTCCTGACCAGACAAGTTCGGGATCATTTGATATGATAAATTTCGACTCGGGAGCCTTTTTTATATGGAATGGGACTAATAACATTGTAATAGAAATCTGCACCCATGATAATCAAGCCACTAACCCCTATAGCAATGTCTTTAAAGCCAGATCTCATTCCTTTTCCAATGCCTCCAGATTTCGCATAGGAAACTCTTCGACAAGTTTATGTGATCTCAATATATCTAATACCAATGATTTCAGACCACAGATTCGATTTCGTTATTATGACGGTATTACACCCTCTTGTATAGCTCCAACCGGACTTACGGCTTCCAACTATACTTATCACAGTATGGATTTGTCCTGGACAGGCGGAGGCGGAGGCACTTTTGACATCAATTGGGGTGAAGGCTCTTTTGTTGCAGGAGAAGGTACTACCGTTGCAGGTTTTGCTAATGGCGGAACACTTTCCGGTTTAACTATGGGGACACCTTATAGTTATTACGTACGTAGGAACTGCGGTGCTGAATCGAGCATTTGGGCAGGTCCATACAGCTTTACTATCCCTATTTTCGGGACAGACAAACTGCCTGTCAGTAGTTGTAATAGTTTTGGTGACCCAGCCTCAGCCGGTAGTGATCTTAATTACAATTACAACAATCACGCTTACTCACAATTGATATATACGGCAAGCGAAGTAGGTGCCTTGCTGTCACCGGGAAGCACCTATATAACCAAAATCGGGTTTAAGCAGATTAAATTACCTGATTCAGGAACAGAAAATTACCGCCATTGGAAAATAGCTTTAGTTAATACCCCAAAATCATCTTTTTCAGGACCGATAAGTGCTAATGACTGGATATATTATAGCCAGTTTACAGAGGTTTTTTCGGGAGCCGTGGATAACAGTACTACCGGTTGGATTGAAATTCCTCTTGACGTGCCTTTTGTCTGGGACGAAGAAAGTAATCTGGCTATAGCCATATACAAAATGTCTTCGGGCGGTGAATGTGATAGTAATGGCGGAGGTGCCAGATGGGAATCCTATAATGCAGAAAGTTTTAGGGGACAGTCTTGTAATAGTACTTCTGGAACACAGCAACAACAATACCCTCCTGCTATTCACTACCGTACCTCCGAAATACCAACATTATTACTTGAGGGAACCCCTGTACCGGATTGCTTCAAACCCTTCGGGCTGACCGTAACCAATATTACCCGTCATACGGCAGATTTTACTTGGGAAGAAGGAGCAGAAAACACCCAGAGCTTTAGTTGGTTTATTTTTGCCGATAATGCAGACCCGGAAACAGCCACACCGCTTTTTAGTGGTACGACAGCATCGCCTTCAAAAACGGTTAGCGGGCTGACTGCAGAAACTCCTTATGATTTTTATGTAAAAGCCAATTGTGGTAGTGGAGACGGAATGAGTGCTTTTTCTTTAAAAAAGGACTTTACAACCGCTATTGCCTGTCCGGCACCAACTGATCTGACCGCCTATGATGCTACCCAAAATACGGTAACACTGTCTTGGGCAAGTCAAAGCAGTTCGCTGTTTGATATTGAATGGGGTGAAGGCTCTTTTGAACAGGGTAGCGGAACGATGATAAGCAATCATAGCGGAACAACCTACCCACTCACAGGACTACAGCCCGCTACCACCTACAGCTATTATGTCAGGGGTAATTGTGGCAGCCCCTACGGATTAAGCTTTTGGTCAGGGCCATACAGTTTCATTACTGCAGAAATGGGTCAGATAGGAGGAGGTTTGAGCAGCACAAGTTTACCTGGAGCTTCCGAATATAACTATAATTATTCACAGCAGATTTATCTTGCTTCAGAACTCAATACCGTTATCACTTCGGGAACTTATATAAGCAAAATTCGTTTCCGACACAATTGGGTTCCCCCAATGTTTATAGCGTATTTATCAGAAGCTTTTATGGACTGGAAAATATATATGGGAAGCACTTCTAAAACTGCTTTTGATAGTACTACAGACTGGATTCCGCTTTCACAGCTTTCACAGGTGTTTTCGGGAACGATAGCATTTACGGCAGATTTTGAGCAACAGGCTCTCTGGATAGAAATTACACTTACCAATCCTTTCCCTTGGGACGGGGTCAGCAACCTTGTCGTAGCTATAGATGAAAATTCCCCGGGAAGTTATACAAGTGGGACTTTTGTTTCCTCTTTTGCTTCTTTTACGGCAGGCTCAAATAGAGGAATTATGTATTCCGGAAGCTCCAATGCCAATCCGGCTTCTCCTCCGGTCGCTACCTATGGTCCAAGTAATAATATTGCAAAAATCAAACTTACAACAATAAACTGCCCTGTGCCCACAAACCTGAATGCTGCCTATACCTCAGATGATGCTATAGCCTTTTCATGGACAAGCAATAGTTCGCTTTTTGATATTGAGTGGGGCGAAGGTTCTTTTGAACAGGGCAGCGGAACGATGGTAACGGCACACAGCGGAACCTCGTATGAAATTACAGGTGTGCAACCCGACACTACATATAGCTATTATGTACGGGGTAACTGTGGTGCGGCAGGACAAAGCGATTGGGCAGGACCTTACAGTTTTGCACCGGGATATATTGGCATCAACTCTGACACGGGTCAGGGAAATCTCCCTGTTTACAGCACTCACAATTATAATTATTCACAAATGATATATAGGGCAGACGAATTAAGCGCAGTATTGGCTCCGGGAGAAACGTATATCACCAAAATAAGTTTCTATCAGCTTGTTGTACCCTCTTCAGGAACAGAGAATTATCAGCAATGGGAGGTTTCTCTTGCTAATACGACCAAGACTTCTTTTACATCACCAACTAATTGGGTAGGTTACAGTAATTTTACACAAGTGTTCTCAGGAAGTGTTGATAACAATACTGCCGGGTGGGTCGAAATTATTTTTGATATACCTTTTATATGGGACGGGGTAAGCAATCTGGCAATTTCTGTCAGGGAACAATCTCCGGGAAGCAGTAGCAGTACTGCTCAGTGGGCAGCCTATGATACAGGAGTTGTCAGAGGATTGCGACATAGTGGTAGTGGTGGTGGTCACGAAGCATACGCTGCTAACGATTCTACGGGGAATTATTCTCAACAGCCAAAACCCGCTAACTTTTCCACAACACTTATGCCTCAGCTACTGGTTGAAGCAACCACAGTGCCAGACTGTCTGCCACCTGATGCTTCACTGACCGGTGTTACCAATCATACGGCAAGTTTTATTTGGGAAGGTCAGGACAACAACCTGAGTTATAGCTGGGTTATTGTTGCCGATAATGCAGATCCGGAAACTGCTACGCCTCTTTTTAGTGGTATGGTAACAGCATCTTCAGTAACGGTTAGCGATTTGCCTGCTGAGACCCAATATGATTTTTATGTAAAAGCTGATTGCGGAGCAGAAGACGGAACAAGTATTTATTCTATGAGAGTAGATTTTATAACAGCTACTGCCTGTGCAACACCAACCTCTCTGACAGCCGGAAGTATTGCCCAGAATGCAGCAACACTGTCCTGGACAAGCGAAGCCTCTTTTTTTGATATTGAATGGGGCGAAGCCTTCTTTGAACAGGGCAACGGAACAATGATAAACAACCATAGCGGAACAACCTATCTGCTTAACGGGCTTCAGCCAGGTATTGTTTATCACTATTATGTGCGGAGCAATTGTGGTGGAAGCGACGGATTCAGCCTTTGGGCAGGACCTTACAGTTTTGAAACTTCAGAAGAAGATCAGATAGGAGGAGGTGCTGCCGTTGCAAATTTTCCTGTAAATTCTACCTATGATTATAATTATTCACAACAGATTTATTTCGCCTCAGACCTCACCTCTGCCTTAGATTCGGGACCTGCTTATATAAATAAGATTCGCTTTAAGCATAACGATGTGTTTCCTTACTATACCGGTGATGATATTGGCAGTAGTTATGCCAACTGGAGGGTATATCTGGGGAATACGTCCAAAGCCGTTTTCAGCAGCAATACAGATTGGGTTCCGCTTTCACAACTGACTCAGGTATTTTCGGGAACATTGACATTTGAGGCTTATTCCTGGGTAGAAATTACACTTGCTAATCCCTTTGTCTGGGACGGAGAGAGCAATCTTGTGGTTGCTATTGATGAAAATTCTCCTGAGAGTATTGACCCCATTTATTTCCAATTTCAAGCATCTTTTGCTTCTTTTAATGCAGGAACAAACAGAGGAATTATGACTTCCGGAAGCACAAATATAAATCCGGCTTCACCTCCGGCTGCTACCTATGGACCAAGTGCCACAATTTCACAAATTCAGTTGGCAAAAATAAGCTGTCCTGTTCCTATAAACCTGAATGTTAATTTTACCATAGACACGGCAACTTTGTCCTGGACAAGCAATGCTCCTACGTTTGATATAGAATGGGGCGAAGGTTCTTTTGAGCAAGGTAGTGGAACAATGGTAACAGCACACAATGGCACTACATATACGCTTCCTGAATTTCAGCCTTCTGTGTCATACAGCTATTATGTTCGGGGGAACTGTGGTTCAGACGGGCAGAGCGACTGGGCAGGACCTTTTAGCTTCACTACGCCTTTGCCCGGATATATCGGCTTTGGTTCTGCTTCAAGCAACGGACTCCCGATTAATAGCTGTTTAACCCGTTCGTACTCACAACTTATTTATCGGGCGAGTGAATTAAATGCCATGTTGGTTCCGGGAGAGCATTATATAACCAAAATCGGGTTCAAACAAACGGAACTTCCGGATACAGGAACAGAGAATTACCGCAAATGGAGGGTTGCTTTTGCCAATACTACCAAAGCATCTTTTTCAGCTTTTAATAACTGGCTGAGTTCGGGTAACTTTACACAAGTGTTTTTAGGAAATGTTGACACCGGTATTCTCGGCTGGGTCGAAATCACACTTGACACACCATTTTTGTGGGATGGTGTAAGCAATCTGGCAATTTCAATCTCAGAAGAAACACCGGATGGTAACTGTAATCTGGGTTCTACCTTTGGGGCTTTATGGGCTTCTTATAACGGAGGAGGTTATAGAGGGATGTTAGGAAGAGGTTATAGTGGAAATAATGCTATGGCACAGCAAGAGGGTTCGTCGGGTAATAGTATGATTCAGCCTGGAATATTTCGTTCAACCAACATACCCCAACTAATGGTAGAAATGGTAGGTTGTCCTGAACCTGTAAATCTGAATGCTGTCATTTCGGTTGAATCTGCGACTTTGTCCTGGACAGGTGGTGGTTCTCTCTTCGATATTGAATGGGGGGAAGGTTCTTTTGAACCGGGTAACGGCACAATGATAAACGGTTATACGGGCTCGACTTATGAAATTAGCGGGCTTCAGCCCAGCACAACCTACAGCTATTATGTACGTCGTGATTGTGGTGAAAACGGAACTTCCGATTGGGCAGGACCAT
>JBAYSC010000012.1:0-28619 GCA_041676345.1 Flavobacteriaceae bacterium
ATTTTCAATGGGAATACCGAAATTGGAGATGAAAAAATAACAAATGAAATGACCTCTGTTTTAAACAAAACCCAATTTGAGATTGTTCCTTATTTAGGTGATACTTTTAAAACTTGGAAAGAAATAAAAACTTGTGATTTTATGTTATCTACCCGTTTGCATGCAAGTATTTTCTCGTGCTATGCAGATGTTCCGTTTATGTTGGTAGAATATCACAGAAAATGTACTGATTTTCTCAATGATATCGGATATGACAATAATATTAGAGTGCATGACGGATTAAAAGCCCCTAAGGAAACCGGTTTAGCCATAGAAAACATTCTCAATGGTCAATATAAAGCTCCTGCCAATATTGACGACACTATTATTAGGGCTAAGCGGAATTTTACAGCAATTCGATTATGAGAAACTTTATAGCTTTAATTTGTCATTACAACGACCCTGAAGGTCTGGAGAAATCCTTACTCTCTATTCAGGAAGATTTTCCTGTAGATGTGTTGGTTGTTGATGACGGGAGTGCTATAAAACCCGATTTAGAGCGATTGGAGTCTCTATATAAAAACGGTAAAATATTTTTGGAGTTATTACATGAAAATGTGGGAGTTGGAGAAGCCAGTAACTTAGGGTTAAAAAGATAATAGGATTAGGCTATAAACTTACCGGAAGACTTGATTGCGGAGATTTGAATCACAAAAACCGATATAAAAAACAACTGGGATATTTAGCACAAAATCCTGAAGTAAAAATATTGGGAACATGGGGAAATATGGTTGATATGAACGGGGATTTATTGTTTGTATTGAAACACCCAACCCGTTTTGAAGAAATCAAAAAACAAATGTATCTCAACAACACGTTTATCAATTCGACTACTGTGTTTTATACAGAAATACTGAGTGAAATTGGTTTTTTCCCGGAAAAATATAAGCGTAACGGAGAAGATTATGCCTTCTATTTCAATGCAATTCAAAAGTTTAAAGCCGAAAATTTACCGGAAGTATTATTGGATTATGAAGTAAACCCGAATTCACTTTCAGCAAAAGGCAGAACCGAGCAAGTAAAAGCCCGTATTTCGATTATCAAAGAGCATTTTTATGTTGGCTTTTATCCTGTTTATGGTTTGATTCGGAATTATATTTTATTGCTAATGCCTCATAAAATGATTACCTTTCTCAAAAAGAAATTGAAAAAATGAGTGCTATCAGAAAAATATATCCTTATTTTTTCGCACTATTTTGTGCCAGTTTCCCTTTTACCGACTTAGCCAAAGCCATTCCAAACATTTTGATGGGTGTTTTAGGAGTTTTGTTCTTTTTTGTAGTGAGAAAAGAAGACTTTCAAAAACTTCAATTAAAATCATTATATCTATTTGGTTTACTGATTCTCATCGGAGGATTTTCGATGATTATTTTCCAACGTTGGGAGGATATGAGTTTTATTGTTCGGTTGCTAAACATAGTCGTAATTATCTTGCTTTCACTTCCTGTAAAAAATTATACAATCTCAATTAAGTCATTTATTTTAAGTAGTTTAGTATTACTTATTCTTTCTTCAATTAAACTTTTATTATATGCCAAAGACTCCGATTCTTTTAGTTTTACTTTTGGGGCACACATCAACGATTTACTCTTAGGCGAACGTCCTTATCTGGGGATGCTCTACATAACTTCCGCTTGTTTGTGCTGGTTTTTAGCCGAAAAAACTTCAGGGAATTTCAGATACTTGTGGTATGCTTTGAGCCCTGTTTTTGTAGGTTTTGTATTTGTGATTTCTGCCCGAATGGCACTTATCAGCTTGTTTAGTATTGTATTAGTCAATTTGTTTTACAGCAAAAAAAGACAAAAACCTGTTATGGTTTTAATGGGAGGAATCATCATTTTGGGAGTGATTTTGTTTTCGTTAAACGAAAATATCAAAAAGCGGTTTTTTATCTCAAACACAGATTATACCGTAACCGAAAAACTGGCTTTCGAACCTCGATATCACATCTGGGAATGTGCCTTTGGCTTAGAACAGAACACTACTTCATTCCTTTTCGGGAAAGGCTTTAAACAAACCGAAGATGAGCTTGTGAGTTGTTATAAAACCAGAGAAAAATTCCATACCGAAGATCAAAAACAATGGTTTGTTACCAAAAAATTCAACACTCACAATCAATATTTGGGGGTTTATTATTCTATGGGAATATTGGGATTATTGAGTTTACTTGGCTTTTTATTTTTCAGCTTTACGGAGTCTAAGAAAAATTATTACAGTACTGCCCTGCTCCTGCTGATTACGCTGTTTTTAGTAACCGAAAATCTGTTTTACAGACAAATAGGAATTATGTATATAGGACTTCTTTTAGGTTTTGTCCTAAAACTCAACACCGATAAAAGAAGTTAATTTTATGCTTTGAAGTAGCCTTTATAGATTTCCGTAAGCTGTTGAAAGTTACTATCCGTATTGAATTTCTCCTTGCAATTTCTAAGTGCTTCTTCTCCTAAACGATTTCGGAAAGTCTCGTCTTCCAATTGTTTAAATATCCTATCTAACTGAGCGATATCATCAAACAAAAAACCGTTTTCACCCGAAACTATAACATCTTTATTGCCTATGATATTGGTTGCTACGAGTGGTTTTTTCAGGGCCATCGCTTCCAATAAAGCAATAGGAAGACCTTCCCAAAGCGAAGTTTGCAGATAAACATCCAATTGATTAAGCAAAGGAAATACTTCGGTATTATCTGTAAACCAGCCTGTTATTCTGATATTCGGAGCTGTGATGAGTTCTCTATCTTCTCCGTCTCCTATCCAGACAAAGTCATATTGAGGAAAACGAAGAGCAATTTCGTTAAACAATCTCGGATTTCTTGCAAAAGTTATCCTTCCTACGATTCCGATTGTCAATCGGGTGTTCTGATGCTCTTTATAATAAGCATGAACTTCGGTGAATTTGATTCCGTTTCTCACCAAAAGTGAAGCACCAAAACCTTGAGCAATTTCATGTTCGGTATCTCCGCATGCAATAGTAATTCCTCCAAACAAACGTTGCGAATATTTTTCGATAAAACGGTATAACTTTCTTCTTGAAGACGATATATCTAATCGCAAAAACGAATACCCGTGAGGCGTATAGAATATTTGTTTTTTGTTGGAAAACAATAAACCGTTAGCAAATCTTCCTAAAACTCCCGCCTTTGAAGAATGCAAATGTATCAGGTCAGGATTTAGTTCCTTTAAAAGTTTTTTGAGCTGTATGGCTGAGCGAAAATCTCGAATTGGGGAAAGCTCCCGAACCATATCAATCTCAATGAGAGTTACGTTTTCAGAAAAGTCTTTTTTGATATTTTCGGGCTCAATTTCTTTTCGTTTACTGCTATAAATAACAATGGTTTCGATTTCTTTAACAGCTTCATCAGAACCAAAAAAATGAGTGAGATTTTTAAAATACGTATAAACTCCGCCTCCAAGAGCCTCAACAATATGTACTACTTTAATTCTACTCATCCCATTACTAAAAAAACGATTGCAAAAGTAAGGAATATTTAAGAGATAGAAAAGTAAACAAAAAACTATCTATTTTTGAGGTTTAATATATAAAACAACGTATTTTTGAGCCAAAATAAATTTAAGAATTTAAAGTAAGAGTATGTGTTTTCGTAATAAGTTTATGTAAACAACAAATTTTTGTAATTCAACACGTTATGTTCAAAAAAAATAAAATTAGACTATACATATTAGCTGTTCTGATTGCTACCGTATTAGCCTTTGTAATACATTTCTTTACCCCATTGCATTCTGATGATTTCTCCTACAAGATGAGGGGACTTGATTTAGGAAAACAATGGGAACACTATCTGACTTGGAGCGGAAGACTTGTTGCAAATCTCATAAGTCCGTTGATTTTATTGATTAAAAATAAAGCTCTCATCGCTATTGTTCAATCATTGGGGCTAATCGCTTTGCTTCATTATGTGTCGCAACTACCTGAAATAATTTCTGATAAGAAATCGAAATCCCCTAACCTATTCGCTTTTATTCTAATAACTTCTCTTTTTTGGCTATACCACCCTGCTTTAGGGCAAGCCATATTTTGGATAACAGGCTCTGCCAATTATATGTGGACGAGTCTTATTATCTGTGCTTATTTAATTGCTCTGTTGAATTATTACTATAAAGAGAAATTCTCTTATGCCTTGCCATTCTTAGCTTTAATAGCCGGATGTACCAATGAAAATGCAGTTCCGATTATCATTGGTTTTACTTTTTTGTTATTCGTTTCAAAAACATACATAAATAAAAAAATAGATATAACGTTAGGAATAACTTTTATACTCAATGCTATCGGAGGTGTATTTCTTATTTTATCTCCCGGAAATCAGGCAAGACTCGATCGGCTAGAGTCATGGCATGGAGTGAATTGGAGAGGGATATCTTTTATGGATAAGCTGGGTAGATTTGATAGCAACTATTGGGAGTATCTCAAATATCCGGTAATGTTTTTAGTTTTTCTGTATATAATCATCTATCTGCTTCAACCTATAAAAATTTTCAATAAAGACAAAAAAATATCATCGCTTAGTATCTCCGTTATATTCGCTCTGGGTTCTTTTGCTTCTGATTTTATGATGTTTTTATCTCCGCAATATCCACCCCGTTCGATGTCCGGAGCTTTTCTATTTTTATTGATAGCCATTTCATTTGCATTATATAATATAGTCTTACTATCAAATAAGAACGTACAATTAAAACATCTCTATATTGTTTGTGCTTCTGCTTTATTACTCCTTTTCGGAAAAGAATATTTCACCAAGATTTTCCCTATGTATAATAGTGCTTTCCAACAAAATAAAGTACAGTTGGCTATGATAAAAGAATTTCAAGAACAGGGAATAAAAGAAGTCAAAATCCCCCGTATTCATTTTGAATCAAATTATCAGGTTCGAATTATTTTTGACCTATATGAAGAGCCCTCAACTTATGCTAAGTACTACGGTTTTGATAAAGTAACGTTCTATTCTGTGAATTTCGATTTTTCTAAAATAAGAGAAAGTAATAGTATAATAGCAGATAAAAATTTAATTACCGAGGGAGGATTGAAAAATGTATATATGTACAGCACACATGCAAGAACCCATTTTGCTATTGAATTATCAAAAGAAGAAGTAGAAGCCTTAAAGGGAAATTATAAAATGTTCTTCCACGTTTTCAAAAACACTTTTAATAATTTTGATATCGGAGTCATTAAACCTGTCATATACAATGATAGATACTTCATTACGCATCACATAGATTTTAAAGCAACTAATATCAGAAAAATCAATTTGGGTTATTTTGATGCTAATAATTGGAAAACAAAATATGCAGAACTGTCTATTGACCTAAAGCAATAGATGCAGTTTAGTAGTTTTTAAACAGCAGAACTATCTCTTTTAAAATCTTAGTCCCTGATTTCCAGTTTAATTTAGAGCCTTCAACATCTGTCCAGTTATAAATAGGAACTTCTTTTCCGAAATGGAGTAATTGTTTTTTCTGTAGTCTGACAAATATTTCAACATCAAACAACCAGGAAGTATAAAATGGTTTATCAAAAGTGTTATCTATCATTTTTTTAGAGAATAATTTGGCTCCACATTGTGTATCATATATCCCTAAACTGAATTTCTGATTGATGATTGTCAGGATAATTCTCCCTATATAATGTCTGTACGTTTTGCGTTTTATACCCGAATTTAAGAGTAATATTCTGGAGGCAAAGACAAACTCATGGTCTGAAGTTTCTATTTCTTTTATAAGGCGGATAACTTCTTCAACCGGGGTAGAAAAATCAGCATCAAAATAACCTATAAACTCATATTTATTTAAGGCATTTATATGATTAACAGCTTTAAAAATAGCGTTTGCTTTCCCCTGATTTGTTGTGTAATCAAGTAAAAAACACCTTTCGGGTTTTATAGCGATAATACTTTGAATAATACCCACTGTATTATCCTTGCTACCATCGTTGGCAAAATAAACATCAACATCTGAATTCTCTAAAAGTTGCTTTATCTGAGAAACAGGAAGTCTTTTTTCTTCATTATAGCAAGGAATTACAACAGCTGTATTTTTCATGTTTTGAATTAAAATGAAATATCTAAAGTGTCTTTAGAAGGCTCTTTGGTTTGTTAAAAAACCCTTGCAAAAGTAATCATTAATTTATAGAAGTGATTTAAACTTTATACAAAACAATTATCTTTGTTTTTTTCTATTGTAAGGAAAAATCTCAAGTCTGTGTACGAATTGATATTTTATTTATATGACCTCCAACCCGCTACTAAAAAAACAAATCCAGGAATTTATCCGTCAGAATATTGGAGCTGATGTGGGGAGTTTGAGTTTAAAAAACAATCCGTTTGTTGAGGTTGATTATAAAGAAATCCTGAATCAAATTGAAGCAAAAACCAAGGCTCAGCACAAACTGCCCACCTGGTTTAAAACTGAAAATATCCTGTATCCAAGTAAAATTTCTATCGAACAAACCTCATCAGAAATTACGGCAAAATACAAATCTGATATAACTTCCGGTAACAGAATTATTGACCTTACGGGTGGTTTCGGAGTCGATTGCTATTACTTTTCTCAGGTTTTTAAAGAGGTCTTACATTGTGAAATCAATCCGCAATTATCTCAAATCGTCGAGTATAATTTTAAAGTTTTAGGAAAAAAAAACATCACCTGTTATGCTCAGGACAGCTTAGAAGTTTTAAAAACTCAACCTGAAAAATTCGATTGGATTTACATTGACCCAAGTCGTCGAAATGATCTCAAAGGCAAAGTTTTCTTACTAAAAGATTGCTTGCCTGATGTAACAGTTTTACTCGAAGAATACTTTGCGTTTTCCGATAACATATTGATTAAAACCTCCCCTATTTATGATATTTCGGTTGGAATTTCCGAACTCCAAAATGTCAGGAATATTCACATTGTTTCGGTTGAAAATGAGGTTAAGGAACTGCTTTTCGAACTCAAAAAAGGTTATGAAGATTCCGTTACTGTCAAAACCATAAATTTTACCAAAAACAAAACAGAAACTTTTGATTTTGAATTAGATAACGATAGCGAAGCTACACTTTCTGAACCTGAAAAATACTTGTATGAACCCAATGCTGCCCTGATGAAATCACAAGGTTTCGGAAGCCTCAGTAAAGCCCTAAACATCAGCAAACTACATAAACATTCTCATCTTTTTACATCAGACAAACTCATTGATTTTCAGGGCAGAAGTTTTGAAATAGAAAGGATTCTTCCCTACAAAAAAGAGTTCATAAAAAAAGAACTGCAAGGCAAAAAAGCCAATATTTCAGTTCGGAACTTTCCCGAAACCGTAGCACAAATACGGAAAAAATGGAAAATCAAAGAGGGTGGAGACCGCTATGTTTTTTTTACGACCAACCTGAAAAATGAAAAAATTGTAGTACTTTGCAGAAAAATTTAGATGATGAGATTTGTCTTTTTGTTTTTCTTGGTTTCGCTTTATTGCTCTGCTCAAAACTGCCATTATGAAATTGATTTTCAGAATGATAGCCTGAGTTATCGGGAGACCAAAAAGTTTCTGATTTATGAACACGAGTTCGGAAAAAAATCAAATTATATGTTTTTGTCGCTTGCCAATGACAACGGCTTCCCGATTTTGAACCTTCAGCGGGTGCAAAAAAGCGATACTTTTATCGAAACGGAATGCTTAGACAAAAATTCCCGAATTTTCATACAACTCACCAACGGAAAAATCTATACCCTGATTCATCAGGAAAAAGAAGTGTGTTCGGCTCGATTCTCAACCGGAACCCCTGAAAATGTAAGGGTGCTGAACAGTACGTTTTTCTTTATGAAAGACGATTTCGAAGATTTGAAAAAACACCCTGTTTCGCTGATGCAGATTCGCTACGGAACCGGAGACAAAACCCACTATGTTTTTGAAAAAGAACTGATTTCCAAAAACTTAGGAGTAACCACCGAGCCTCAAAAATTCTTTATCGAAAACTATAGCTGTGTCGAATAAAAAATAAGTCCTATGGAAAATATCGTTCGGTTTTCTGCACAACATTTATTTGAGCTGACCACCTTCCGAAAAGGAGAAATCAAATTCGGAGAACGTATTGCAACAGTTCCCGAGCAGGTTACCCTCAAAGATTATCTGAAAACTTCGCCCGAAAAATATGTGCTTTTCGGGATACCCGAAGACATCGGAGTAAAAGCCAATTTTGGCAGAACCGGAACTGCTTCCACTTGGGAAAACACCCTGAAATCTTTAGTCAACATTCAGCACAATCGCTTTGCCAAAGGCTATGATTTGTTGATTTTGGGCAGCTTAGACACCACCATCCCAATGCAAAAAGCCCAGCAGCTGAACCCTGAACTGAAAGACGATTTAAAACAACTCTACCAATTGGTAGAAGCCATCGACAAAGACGTGGTTCACATTGTCTCGACCATTGTGGCAGCAGGGAAAATCCCGATTGTGATTGGAGGCGGGCACAACAATGCCTACGGAATTATCAAAGGAACCGCTCTGGGAAAAGCCCAAAACATCAACACGATTAACTTTGATGCTCATACCGATTTCCGTGCTTTGGAAGGCAGACATTCCGGAAACGGGTTTTCGTATGCTTTTGAAGAAGGCTTTCTCAACCGCTATTTCGTTTTCGGATTGCACGAAAATTATACGTCAAAAACGGTTTTTCAACGTATCAAACAATACCAGGACAGAGTAAAATATAACACGTATGAGCAAATTGCCATTCGTAAAGAAAAATCGTTTTCAACCGAAATGCAACAGGCTCTGGAATTTGTCTCCACACAACATTTCGGAATCGAACTCGATTTGGATGCTGTGGCAAACCTTCCGAGCAGTGCTATGACTCTGAGCGGATTTTCGGTAGAGAAAATCAGAAATTTCCTGCATTTTTTCGCCTCAAATCCGAAGGTTTCCTACTTACATATTTGTGAAGCAGCACCCAATTTTTCTGATGAGAAAAACCCAAACCTTATCGGAAAACTTATCGCTTACCTGATTACTGATTTTATAAAGGCAAGAATTTAAAAAAACAAGATAATTATGAGAAAAATCATTTTAATTCCGTTATTTTTAATTACTTTCAGTATGTTTTCACAGGAAAATAAACTGATACCCGATAAAAAATATTATGAAGCTGTTGATAAATGGGTAGCTTTTCAGACTGATGAAAATGAGTATGTCAGTGGCTTTATCTATATTGATGAAATGGCAGGATTTACTTTTGATATGGGTGTAGGGTTTATGATTGATGAAAATGGAAAATATATTCCTGAGGAAAAACTTGCTGAAGTTTCTATAAAACACAGACTTGACGAGAGTTACAATAAAGTAGCCATTATTCCTGAAAAAAAATTAGCCGAGCTTGGAGTAGCCCCTGTCCCTGAATGGCTATATATCTATAAATCAGATGAAGGGACGGTAAGTTATCTGAAAAATATCGGTTATCATTATAATCACGTTGGGGGAAGTTCTTATGCTATTGAACCTCTTGAAAAAGCCTATGCTGCTGAACCTCATTACAACGGATTGGAATTTGAACTTGCTTTTGCTTATAATGCTACTAAACAGTTTGCAAAAGCCATTCCGATATTGGAAAAAGCATTAGAATATAATCCGAAAGACTATTTGTTGTATAAAGAAATGGGCTATGCCCTTATGAATACAGAAGAGTTTGACAAGGCTGAAGAAATTTTCACAAGAGGTATTTCCATATCAGATAGTCAAGAGATTAAAGCTGAAATGGCAATAAATATGACTCATACTTTTTTCGTACTGAATGACTCCGAAAGATTTAAAAAGTGGTCTGGAGAAGCAGAGAAATTGGTTGAAAAAGGCAGTAGAATGGAACAGGTTTTGAAATACCTCAAATCAGAATGGGATAAAAAAAATAACAACTAAACAATAAAAATGAACACACTCACAACGACAAATTTTAATTTTCCGAATCAGAAATCGGTTTACAGAGGTAAGGTAAGAGAGGTTTACAACATTGGAGACGAACTTCTGGTGATGATTGCCACCGACCGAATTTCGGCTTTTGATGTGGTTTTGCCTGAGGGAATTCCCTATAAAGGACAAATTCTGAATCAGATTGCTACCAAATTTATGCAACTCACTCAGGATATCGTCCCGAACTGGCTCATTGCTACCCCTGACCCGAATGTGGCTGTGGGGCATTTGTGTCAGCCTTTTAAAGTAGAAATGGTTATCAGAGGTTACCTCTCAGGTCATGCTGCCAGAGAATATACTTTAGGCAAAAGAATGCTTTGCGGAGTCGAACTTCCCGAAGGAATGAAAGAAAACGACAAGTTCCCCTCTCCTATTATCACACCTTCGACCAAAGCCGACAACGGGGAACACGATGAGGACATCTCCAGAGCTGATATTTTGAAAAAAGGAATTGTTTCTGAAGAAGATTATGTAATTTTGGAGAAATATACCCGGGCTTTGTTTGAAAGAGGTACGGAAATTGCCAAAAGCAAAGGGCTAATTCTGGTGGATACCAAATACGAATTCGGGAAAACTAAAGACGGGAAAATCGTTTTGATTGACGAAATCCATACGCCTGATTCTTCGAGATATTTTTATCTGGACGGCTATCAGCAAAGACAGGACAAAGGCGAAGCTCAAAAACAGCTTTCAAAAGAATTTGTTCGTCAATGGCTGATTTCCAACGGTTTTCAGGGAAAAGAAGGGCAACAGGTTCCTGAAATGACCCAAGAATATGTGAATTCGGTTTCTGAGCGATATATTGAATTATACGAAAATATTTTGGGCGAAAAATTCCAAAAAGCAGATGTTTCTGACCTTGAAAAACGAATCGAAACCAATGTGCTGGAATTTTTGAAAAACCATTGAAATTTGAGTAGTAAGCCTTACAATTAACGAATAACCCTTAACCAATAACTAAAGAAATGAACACGAAATCAAAAATCATTTTAGCTTTGCTGGTAGTAGTGGTTTATGCCTGTGCTACCAATCCGTTTACGGGAAAAAAATCGTTGGATTTGATTAGTAACAATCAGATTTTTTCTTCTTCTTTCCAGCAATATGGTCAGTTCCTGAATGAGAATAAGGTGATTACAGGCACTACGGATGCTCTTCGGGTGAAAAATGTAGGCGAAAAAATAAAAAAAGCAGCCGAAACCTATCTGAAATCTGTCGGGCAGGAAGATTACCTGAAAGATTACAGATGGGAATATAATCTGGTTGAAGACCCTGCTGTAAATGCCTGGTGTATGCCCGGAGGAAAAATTGTTTTTTATACCGGAATTTTACCTGTTTGTCAGGATGATGCAGGTATAGCAACCGTTATGGGACACGAAGTAGCCCACGCTTTGCTCAATCACGGTAAAAGCAGAATGCAGACCGCAATGGGATTGCAGTTAGGCGAACAAATTGTTGGAATTGCCACTGCCAATCAATCTGCTCTTACACAACAAGCTGTAGCTTTGGCCTATACCGGAATCGGGCAATTTGGTGTAATGCTACCTTTTAGTAGAGGTGACGAAACCGAAGCAGATGAAATCGGGCTATTATTGATGGCTCTGGCAGGTTATAACCCTGATAATGCTGTTTCGTTCTGGCAACGTATGGCAGCTAATTCAGGCGGAGCAGCACCTCCGCAATGGATGAGCACACACCCGTCAAACACCACACGTATTAACAATATTCAAAAACTTATTCCGGGTGTGAAGCAACAAGCCTCAAAATTCGGGATTACCTTTCAATAATTTATAATGAAAATCGAACAGCATTTCGATAAAATAGCTTCTTTTCAGAATCTGGAGCTCTTGGCAAATCAGGTTGTGGAAGGTTTTATTTCGGGTATGCATAAAAGTCCGTTTCACGGATTTTCAGCCGAATTTGCCGAACACAAAATCTACAACCAAGGCGAAAGTACCAAAAATATCGACTGGAAGCTCTTTGCCCGAACCGACCGTTTATATACCAAGCGTTTTGAGGAAGAAACCAACCTGAGGTGCCATATCATTCTGGATAATTCGTCTTCGATGCACTATCCGGAATTAAAGGATAATGAGCCCTTTTATAAGAACAAAATCGGTTTTTCGGTTTTGGCTTCGGCTGTGTTGATGAATTTGCTTAAAAAGCAACGAGATGCTTTTGGGCTGAGTATTTATGCTGATTCCTACGAATTTTATGCTTCCGAAAAAGGAAGCGACAGGCATCATAGAATGCTTTTGAATGCTTTGGAAAACCTTTCGGTTCAAAAAAATAAAAGTTCCAATACGGTAGAATTCCTACATCAGATAGCCGAAAAAATCCACAGGCGGTCAATGATTGTCCTCTTTACGGATATGTTCCAGAATCAGGACGAAAACGAGCTTTTCAAGGCCTTACAACACCTGAAGCACAACAAGCATAAAGTTATCGTGTTTCACGTGTATAGCAGAGAGCACGAATTGCATTTTAACTTCGACAACAGCCCTAAAAAATTCATTGATGTAGAGAGTGGAGCCGAAATCAATCTGTTTGCAGAAAACATCAAAACCGATTATACCAAGGCGGTAAAAGAATATTTCAAAAAAATTGCTTTGGCTTGTTCGCAGTACAGAATACAGTATGTTCCTGTGGCTGTGGAAGATAGTTTTGATACGGTACTGCTCACCTATCTGACGGAGAAACAAAAGTTCGGTTAAGCCTAAAAATTTTCAGAAAAACACTTGCAGATATTAAAAACAGTTGTATATTTGCACTCGCATTACAGCACTGGTTTGGTAGTTCAGTTGGTTAGAATACATGCCTGTCACGCATGGGGTCGCGGGTTCGAGTCCCGTCCAGACCGCTAAAAATAGCAAAATAAGAGAAGTTTTCGGCAACGAAAACTTTTTTTTGCGGAATAATATTTAAAATTAGTTGTGTTGTTTATCTCGTCCTTGTGGCGAGGTGGTTTAGTAGTTAGACCAATGAAAAGCTTTCCATTAACTTGGAGGGCTTTTTTGATTTTAGCTATTGGCAATTCCTACAAATCCCCATCCTTCATCACCAATTTACGGTCTGCCATATCGGCAAAATCCATATTGTGGGTAACGATGACAAAAGTCTGGTCAAATTCGTCTCTGAGCTTAAAAAACAGGTTGTGGAGGTTGTCTGCAGAAGCTGTGTCGAGATTTCCGGAGGGTTCGTCTGCAAAAATCACAGCCGGTTTGTTGATGAGTGCTCTGGCAACAGCCACTCTTTGTTGTTCTCCTCCTGAGAGTTCGTTGGGTTTGTGGTTGATTCTGTGTGAAAGCCCTAAATAATCCAGGAGTTTTTTGGCTTCTTGTTCTGCTTCTTCTTTAGATTTTTGGGCAATAAAAGCAGGAATACATACATTCTCCAATGCTGTAAATTCGGGCAAAAGCTGATGAAACTGAAATATAAAACCCAAATGACGGTTGCGGAACTTCGAGAGCTCTTTGTCGTTGAGTTTTAGAATATCCTGTCCGTTAATTGTTAAAGAGGTTCCGCTCTCCGGGGCAGGCAAATCAAGAGTTCCCAAAATCTGCAACAATGTGGTTTTTCCGGCTCCCGAAGCTCCGACAATAGAAATTACTTCTGCTTTTGATACTGAAATCGAAACACCTTTCAGAACGTGTAAATCTCCGTAGTATTTATGAATATTTTTTGCTTGTATCATTTTTAGGGAATAGAAAATAGAGAACAGCCGTTTCAGTTCTCAAATGTAATTCTTTTTTCTTCAAAAGAAAATAGTTGGTATTTATATTTTTTGTTACTTTGTGGAGTTATTTCAATTCGGTTTAAATAAAACTTAGTGTTATGAAAAACAAATTCTTCACGCTGTTTATAGCAATTCTAAGCCTCGCTTTGGGTATTTTCTTTATTTATAAAGGAATAAACAAGCACTTTCTGAGTCCGTGTAAGGTATATGAAAGCTCCAGCACTATTCCCATTGAATATCAGAATCTTATCACTTCATTATGCACAACAGGTTTTACAAAAATCGTGGGAGCTTTACAGGTAGTATCAGGAATATTACTGGTGCTTCCGAGAACCCGATTGTTGGGTTCGATGATTTTGTTGCCTGTGATTATCAACATTTTTCTGTTTCACCTGATTTTAGACAACAGACCTCACGAACTCGTAGAAACCGGAATTCCGCTTTTGGCTACCATTCTGATTTTCGCTTCGTTCTACAAAAAGTGGAAAGTCATTATCTCTTAGAAACAGCTCCCGTTTTTTTGTCGAATCCGTAGGGGCAATGCCTGCAACCGCTTTTACAACAATACCCTCTTTTCAGGTGGTATTTTTCGGTAAAACACCTGTAGCCTTCGGGAGTGTAATAAAAATCTTCTCCCTCCACTAAGTTATTCGGATTCAGGTCATTCATAGCCTAAAATCAAAGCAATTTCCCGATAATCTGTTCTTCCGTAATGCCTTCGGCTTCAGCTTTGTAATTCTTGATGATTCGGTGTCTCAGGATTCCGGTAGCAACCGCTTTGACATCTTCCTGATCGGGTGAAAATTTTCCGTTGAAAGCCGCATGAGTTTTGGCAGCCAATATCAGGTTTTGAGAAGCTCTCGGCCCTGCTCCCCAATCTAAATAATTTTTCACGAAAGTGTCTGCCAAAGCATTATCAGGACGGGTTTTACTCACCAAACCTACGGCATATTCCACCACGTTATCCGCAACCGGAATACGCCTTATAAGATTCTGAAAATCAATAATTTCCTGAGCCGTAAAAAGCGGTTCTATGGTTACTTTTGTATCGGTAGTAGTCGATTTCACTACTTCGACTTCTTCTTCAAAAGTCGGGTAATCGAGCTTAATGGCAAACATAAAACGGTCTAACTGAGCCTCCGGAAGCGGATAGGTTCCCTCCTGCTCTATCGGGTTTTGGGTAGCCAAAACAAAGAACGGCAAAGCGAGTTTATAGTGTGTTCCTGCTACCGTAACCGCCTTTTCCTGCATCGCCTCCAAAAGGGCTGCCTGAGTTTTGGGAGGTGTACGGTTAATCTCGTCTGCCAGAATAATATTGGCAAAAACAGGTCCTTTGATAAACTTGAAATTGCGACTTTCGTCTAAAACTTCGCTTCCTAAAATATCTGAAGGCATCAAATCGGGGGTGAACTGAATTCGCTTGAAATCGAGTCCCAAAGCCTGAGAAATGGTGTTTACCATCAGGGTTTTTGCCAGTCCGGGAACTCCTACCAAAAGAGCATGCCCTCCGGAAAAAATACTCAATACGATTTCATCGACCACTTTATGCTGACCGATAATCACCTTGGCAATCTCCGATTTCAGCTGTTTTTGCTTTTTTACTAATTGTTCTATTGCTGCTACGTCTGACATGATTTTGGTTATTAGTTAAGTAAGTTATTGGTTATTGGTATTGGTTAATAGTTATTCGTTATTTGGTCTGTAAACTGTATATTGTAAATTGTATTTCTGCTTACTGAACACTAAAAGCTGAACACTGAACACTATTTCTGCAGCCAATTGTTCTGAAAATCACAACCCTGATAGGCTTCGTCTATTTTAATGTAGGTATCAGGAAGTTTTTCGTCAAACCATTTTTTGATGGTTTCCATTTGTTTTGCCTGAAGTGCCATTTCTTTGATTTTCGTATAATCTTTGGCATAATCAGCTACGTGTTCTTCATAACGGTTGGTTACGGTTATGAGTTTATATCGTTTTCTGCCTGTCTGGGTTTCGTCAATGAGCGGTTGCGAAACTTCGTTGTCTTTCAGTCCCGAAATCTGGCTGTAAAGTCTTGGATCCATACGGGTAAGCTCAAAACGAGTGTCCTGAGTGGAAGGATTTATCAGGATTCCTCCGTTGGCTTTGGTTTCTTTTTCGTCTGATTCCGAACGGGCAGCATCAGCAAACGAAATTTCTCCTGCCACAATTTTTTCTCTGATTCTCACAGCCTTTTCTCTGGCTTCTCTCATAGCCTGGTCAGTAATTTTCGGAGTCAGCAAAATATGTCTGACTTCCAACTCCTGACCTTTGATTTTTTCCAGATAAATGATGTGATAACCGAATTCTGTCTCAAAAGGTTCAGAAATTTCACCCTCATTCAGGCTGAAAGCCACATCTTTAAACTCTTTTACCATCGGAGATTTACGGGTTAGTTTATAATAACCTCCGTTTGATTTCGACCCCGGATCTTCGGAATACAAAACCGCTTTACTGAAAAAACTTCCATTATTGTTGAGAATATCCGTACGGAATTCATTCAACTTGTCAATCACTTTTTGCTTTTCTGCCTCGGGAATTACGGGTTCGATAATAATCTGGGAAACTTCGAGTTCTACTCCAAAAATAGGCAAAGAATCCTTAGGAATGCTTTTAAAGAAAGTACGAACTTCTTCGGGAGTGATTTCTACCTCTTCGGTAATTTTTCGCTTCATTCCTTCGGTCAGTTTGTTGGTTCGGGTGATTTCTTCCAGTTCTGCCCGAAAATCATCTTCGCTTTTTTTGCGGTAATACTCCAGAACCTTAGACATCGAACCCAGATTTTTCACCAAATATTCGATGTTATTTTCCATAATAGCTCTTACTTCTTCGTCATTCACAGGTACAGAATCCTGAACGGCATGATGAGCATAAAATTTGTCTTCGAGCAACATTCCCAGCAGCTCACAACGCTTGATTCCCTCAATATTTACACCTCTTGATTTGATTTCGAGATAGGTTTTGTCGATATCGGAATCCAACACCACATAATCTCCCACCACAGCCACTACTCCGTCCACTCTTTTTTGAGCAAAAATAGTTGTTGACAACAACAAGGCTGCCAAAACTCCGATAAACTTACTTGTATATTTCATATTTTTTGTTTTTAAAAGCATCTTCCGTGATTTCTTTTTCTATTTGTTTGATAAGCTCCATTTTTCTTTTATTGAGAATAATCTGCCTGATTGTAGGAGCGATATACTCTAACGGAGAGATTTCATTTTTACCTAAAACCGATTTTATTTTCACAAAATAAACACTGACAGAATCTGTGTGTTCATATTTTTTTCCGACCTGAAGATAGTCATTTATATTTTCTGAATTGATAAACCCGATTTTCTGAGCAATCTGATTGCCATCAACCCATACCGAGTCGTTCAGAGCAGCACTTTTGAGCTGTACCAGATGGGTTTCCCAAAAAGCTTGATCATTCTTTTTCGGGTTAAAAAACTTGTCTTTAAATTGGGCAATTTTCTGATGTTCGCTTGGCACCTGAATATAGCTCAACTGGGCTAAGATAGCGTCGTTTCTGAAGTTTTCTTTGTTTTCTTCATAATATTGCTGTATCTCAACTTTCGTAATAACGGTATCTATTCGGGTTTTTACCAATTGCTCGATATAGGCTTTGGTATAAAGGTCGATTTTATACTGCTGTACGAGTTTGTCAAACTCTTCTTTCTGCTTTTGGTCTAAATTGATTTCGGCTGCATTGGTGAGCAATTTCTGGGTTGCCCAACGGTCGATATAGGTTTTTATGATGTGCAGGCTGTCTTCTTTTGAAGTGCCTTCAGGAACCAGATTTTTGATATCTTCTTTGAGCAAATAGCTGTCTCCTGCTCGGGCAACGGCATCCTGCTGCAAATCTTTTTTAAAGAAATCACAGGAAGCAGCACTTAAAACAAGAGTTGCTAAAACCATTATTTTCAGCAGTTTAATCAACTAAAAATTATTTATTCAGCTCTTTTTTTACCTTTTTAAAAACAGCCGGTTTTACTTCTACTTTAAACTCTTTTTCAAGAATATCTACCCAGTTTTCTTCCAAAAACTGTTGGTAATCGCTAATTACTCTGCCTCGGGCTTCATCGAGAGTTTTGGTAGTCTCAGGGATGAATTCGGTGCCTTTAATTACGTAATAATAACCTTCCTGCTCAAAAATCTGAGACACTCCTACCGAAGGTTTATAGCCTTTTGGCAAAGCGTGACTTCCTGCTTCAAAGAGACCTTCATTGAGCATAATATTGACTTTGGCATCTACGTTGAGTTCTTTTTTGATGAAATCAACATCTTTTCCCTGCTCAAAAAAAGTTTTGGTTTGCTCTACAAAATCACGGTTTACCGAAGACCCCACCACAGCATTGATACGCTGTTTCCATTTGTAGTTTTCTTTGTTTTTTTCGTAAAAAGCCTCTAATCCAACTGTGTCATTTTGAGCCTTTTGCCAGATTTCTTTTTCCATTAAATCAAACAAAAGCAAGCCTTCTTTGTATTCTTCCATAATATGCCCGAACTCGGGAAATTCCCGCTCAAGATTTTCGTCATAATAGGTATTTAGCTGAGCATTGATAAAGTTTTCCTGTAGGGTTTCTTTAGCTTTGTCAAGGGCTGTTATGCGTTGCATTCTGTTTTGTTCAGCTTTGATAAAGTTCAAAAACTCAATTCCGCTAACGTTTTTATCTTTGTTTATCGTTAGAATCACTTTGTTGAAAGCATCTGTGTTTTCGGGCAGCTCAAAATTCTGACGATAATAAGCCGAATCTACCAAAGCCAAAGCTTGTGTAAATAACTTTTTATCGGTTGTAGTTTTATATTTTTGGTGCAATTTATGGTTGAGCGATTCGGTTATTTTTTGCGAACGCTGGTCTTTTCGGATTCTCGCTTCGAGTTCCTGTTTTGATTCTTCAAAGGTTTTTACCGGATGTTTCTCGATGAGTTTTACGATATGAAAGCCAAATTCGGTATCAAAAGGCTGGGAATAGGAATCTTTTTGGGTAAGCGAAAAAGCCTTGTCTTCAAACTTTTCGGAGGCCAATTGCCCTGAACCAAAACGGGATAATATTCCGCCTTTTTGTGCTGTAGCCGCATCTTCGGAAAACTGTTTTGCCAGCTCTTCAAAACGTTCTCCCTGCTCCAATTTTTTGTGAATGTCCTTGATTTTAGCAAAGGCTTCTTTGGCTTTTTGAGCATCTTTGGGTTTGTTGAGCATGATGTGAGCCACGGTAAGCTCTCCCCTGTTATCTCTGATGTCTTCCACCTTAATTAAATGATAGCCAAAACGGGTTCTGACAGGCTCAGAAACTTCTCCTTTCGGAGTGTTATAGGCAGCAGTCTCAAACGGATACACCATTCTGAAAACCGAAAAATAACCCAACTGACCTTGATTTTCTTTAGCCGAAGGATCTTCGGAAAGCTGCTGAGCCAGGGCTGCGAAATCTTCACCTTGGTCAAGTCGTTGTTGGATAGCTTTGATTTTGGCAAGTGCTTTCTGGTTGTCTTCTTCTGAGGCATTTTCATCAACCAAAATCAAAATATGAGAAGCTTTGATTTCTTTCAGAGAGCGGTTGTAGGCTTCACGTATGAGTTCGTCTGTGACCTCAGTATCAGTGAGATAGTTTTTAGAAAGCTGTTTTCTGTAGGTTTGTAATTCGGTTTGGTAGTTTTTGTTTTGGTCTAAATCCAGTTTGTGGGCTTTGGCAACTTTCATTTTATAGGCCACATACAAATCGAGATAAGTGTCCAGATTTTTCTGGGATTCATCTTTGACCAAATCTAAATTTTTGTTGTAAATACGGATAAATTCATCTGTGTAATAAGGTTTGTCATCAATGGTAAACAACACCTCTTTTTTCATCTGAGCAAACGAAGAAATTCCCAGAAAACAAGTCAGGGCAATTCCAAAAAATCTATTTCGGTTCATTTTTTTATATTTAAACAATTCGCAAAATTAACAATTCACAAGTACTGCACAACTATTGCGGGTACTATTAACAAAAAATTAGTTTATTGTTTTCTTATATAGACTAAAAAGCAAGTATAAGAGCCTGTTTAAAAATCTTAAGAAAAAATAAAGTCGTAAAATCAACATTGATTTTACGACTTTACAAATTTATCATTTATATTTTATTGTTTGTCAATATGTTTTTTATTCACAACAAAAAAGTTTTCTCTTTTAAGCCATTGCATATTGACAAAACCAAGTAGAGCTCCCGTTACCACCCCACTGAACAATGCTTTTAGAAACAATAACCATACACTTTTTGTACTGTAATCTATCTCGAAAAAACCCTTTACCAGAGTATAAGTAAACAGGATTGTAAAAATCAAATAAAAGGTTTTTTTGAAATAATAGGATTTAGATTTTTTCATATTGATTTAGTTTAAAGAATTATTCAATGCAGATACCCAAGTATCTCGTTCGTTTTCATAGACAATAAATTTATATTCTTTTGAGGCTGTTTTAACCTTAAAAACATTATGTATAAAACCTAACATTTTTAGTTTTTCTATTTCTATGATTTCGTTTAAAGGAATGTCAACGAAATTATTTTTAGAAGTGTCTTTTTCTTTAAATATCAACCTTCTATCGGTTAATATAATTTTGCCTGTTCCACCGTTCAGGTTAGCACGACTTTCTAATTTTAATTTTTCGTAGTCGTCTAATTCAACAACTATTTTGTCCAAAGCTTTTTTATTAACATATTCAGTTATCAAAGGAAGAATAAATCCCATTGTTCCTCCGAAAAAAACAGTTTGAAAAATAAATTTCCAAAGATGAAATTCTTCTCCTGACCCTCTCTCAAAAAGAACCATTATACCAGCATAGGTTATTCCCATTAAGGCAGCTTGTATGATTTTGAGCTTTACACTTTGTTTTACCATAATATTTTATTTTTTAAATAATTTTTTTAAACCCCATAAACCCAACAGAGTCCAAGCTCCGAAAAATAACATACACACAGCACCTGCGATTTTCATAAATGTCGGATTATCACTCTGTGCCGATTTTTCGAAATACAAATAATAACCCACAAACACAAAAAAGACAGAGATTGAAAGACTGAAAAGAAAATTGATTTTTTTCATAATATTTGAATTAAGTTCTGTGCAAAAATAGTAGCTTAAAATAGTAGTGAATTGTATAATTGGGACAGTTGTGTTACTATTTGTAAAGCTAACCAAAAAATTACTTGAATCATACCTAACATTTTTAAATTACAGGTACAAAACTAAATCCTTTTAAAAATATAAAATTGTAAAATTGGGACAGTTTAGTTTTCGAAATACCAATAGGTGTCTTCTTCTCCCAAATGAGAAATTTTTGAAAGTAAAGTTGTAGGAGTTTCCTGAGTAATGGACTTAAAGTGTTTGATAAAATGAGCTTGGTCGTAATACATACTAAACAAAGCCACATCCGTAAGATTTGTTTTCTCTTTGCTTTGATGAAAATAATTCAGAGCCTGACGAAACATTACCATCTTTCGGTATTCCTCAACCGACATATTGGTATGCTTTTTAAATAGACGGAGTAAGGTTTTTCGGTTTACGTTTAATTCTTCAGATAATTCGGAAACTTTAATTGCTCCGTTTGAGGTTATTATCGCTTTAACAGATTTTTTAAGGATAGGTTCATCAAACGGAATATATTTTTTTTCAAAGAAATAATCTAATAAAGAAACTTTTTTAACAATCTGTTTTTGCGAAAAAACATTTTGCAAAACCTTGTTGAAATCATTTCCTAAATGTGAGAAAAAATCAAAATTTTGCGGAAATATATTTTGTAAAGGTTTTTCTATAAAATGATTTATTCCCAACGGATTAAAAACAATTCCGATTTTATCAAAACAACCGTTCATACTTACCTTTATACTTTTGTCTTTGTTGATAGAATACAAAGGTTTAATAGTGATTTTATCTGACGGATTGACAATCGATTCGGAATCCGTCAAAAGAACTTCGGAATCCTTATAAGCTGTAAGTGCGTGTTTGTAATTCGGATAAAAAACAAAACTCTTTTGATAATTTTCATCTTCCGAAGTATAAAAATAATAATACGAAATATACCTGCTTATCTTTTCCGATATAGGTTTTGCTGTTATGAAAGTATCGTTTTTTTTCAAGATGATTTTTAGTTGTCGGTTATCTGTTGTCAGTTTAAACCGATAACCGACAACTGACAACAATTATTTAAACTGCTTCGAAACTTTCTCTGCTTTTTTGCTTTCCGAATAATCATAGAATCCTTCGCCTGATTTCACTCCTAATTTCCCTGCCATTACCATATTCACCAACAACGGATTCGGAGCATATTTCGGGTTTTTGAATCCGTCATACATCACGTTCAGAATCGACAGACAAACATCTAATCCGATGAAATCTGCTAACTGTAAAGGTCCCATAGGGTGAGCCATTCCCAGCTTCATAACCGTATCAATTTCTTCCACTCCTGCTACTCCGTTATAAAGTGTTTCGATGGCTTCGTTAATCATAGGCATCAGGATTCTGTTGGCTACAAACCCCGGGTAGTCATTTACTTCCACAGGAACTTTTCCTAAGGTTTTGCTCAAATTATAAATCGTATCGAAAGTCTCTTTGGAAGTAGAATAACCTTTGATGATTTCCACCAATTTCATAATCGGCACCGGATTCATAAAGTGCATTCCGATAACTTTGTCAGCTCTTTTGGTAACAGCCGCAATTTGAGTAATCGAAATCGAAGACGTATTGGTTGCCAAAATCACGTTGCTGTCCGTTAGTGCTTCTAATTGCTCGAAGATTTTGAGTTTTAGGGTTACGTTTTCCGTAGCGGCTTCTACCACCAAATCAGCTCCCGTAACTCCGTCTTTCATATCGGTATAAGTGATGATATTTCCGATAGTTTTGTGTTTGTCCTCTTCCGAAATGGTGCCTTTTGTAACCATTCTGTCAAGATTAGAAGCAATGGTTTTCATTCCTCTTTCCAGAGAAGCCTCCGAAATGTCAATTAGTTTTACGGTAAATCCTGATTGAGCAAACGTGTGGGCTATTCCGTTTCCCATTGTTCCTGCTCCAATTACTGCTATTGTTTTCATTTATTTATTTATTTTTAAAAATTTCTATTTCTTTTTTTATTTCATTTAATAATTGTTCTTCGGTTGGCAAAATCAGATTATACTGACTGGCTAAAATTGTCTTGTTGTTTTCCGGTAACGAAAATTTCACTACTGCATTATTTTTGTCAGCACATAACAGAATCCCGATGGTTGGCTTTTCGTGTGCTACTTTCTCAACTCTGTCAAAATAATTGACATACATTTGTAATTGCCCTAAATCTTCGTGAGTAAGTTTTTGAGTTTTGATTTCGAAAATAACGAAACATTGCAAAAGTCGGTTATAAAATACTAAATCAACAAAAAAATCATCTCCGTCTAAATGAATTCTCTTTTGTCTTGCCACAAACGAAAATCCGTTTCCTAATTCCAAAAGGAAATCTTGTAAATGAGTAATAATGGCTTGTTCTAAATCTTTTTCGTAGTAAGCACTTTCCCTGCGAAGTCCTAAAAATTCCAAGACCATCGGGTCTTTTATGATTTCGTGCGGACTTTCGGGAAGTCTTTCGTTTCGTGCTAAAGCCAACACACTTTCTTTGTCATTACTCAACAATAATCTCTCAAACAACTGACTGTTTATCTGTCTTTCCATTTGACGGACAGACCAATTATTCTTGACGGTTTCAGCTATATAATATTCTCTTTTATCTTCATTTTCAATTGGTAAGAGTAGTCTGTAATGTGTCCAGCTCAATTGTGAACGCAGTGAGTTCACAATTGGAAATGTTCTGTAAAATTGCCTATACCAATGTAAATTACGATACGAAAAACCACTTCCGAACTCAGGTTGAAGCTGTTCTGAAAGATATTTTATAAGGTAATTTCCGTAATCGGCTCGGTCTTTTCCTTGTTGTTCTTCGTTAAAAATTCGTTCTCCAATATGCCAATACAACAGTGTTCGTTGAAAATCAACAGCACGAACAGCATTTGCTCTTGCTCCTGCAATAAGCGATTTGATTTCGTGAACAAAGTTGTTTTCTAACATAATTTACTTCTTAAAACAATCAATTATTCTATACGCTATTCGTAATGCTTCGGTTCCGTCTTCTAACGTTACAATCGGAGTCGTATCGTTATTTATAGCATCAGCAAAAGTTTCTAATTCGTCCAAAATCGCATTGTTTGGGGCTACATCAGGATTGTCGAAATAAATTTGTTTGCGAATACCTTCTGCATTTTGCAAAATCATATCAAAATCTCCGGGAATTTCGGGAGCATCTTTCATTTTTACGACTTCACATATTTTATCCAAATAATCAACCGAGATATAAGCATCTTTTTGGAAGAATCGGGCTTTTCGCATATTTTTCATCGAAATACGACTCGAAGTTACGTTTGCCACACAACCGTTTTCAAACTCGATTCGGGCATTGGCAATATCGGGAGAATCACTAATGACGGAAACTCCACTTGCGTAAACGTCTTTTACTTTCGATTTTACAACCGACAGAATCGCATCAATATCGTGAATCATCAAATCTAAAACTACCGGAACGTCTGTTCCCCTTGGGTTAAATTCAGCCAAACGATGTGTTTCGATAAACATCGGATTGTTGATTTTGTCCTTAACTGCCTTGAATGCAGGATTGAATCGTTCCACGTGTCCGACCTGACCTTTTACGTTATGTTCTTTAGCCAATCGAATAATTGCTTCCGCTTCTGCGATGGTGTTGGAAATCGGTTTTTCCAAGAAAATATGTTTTCCGTTTTTGATTGCCATTACCGCACAATCGTAATGCGATAAGGTCGGAGTAACAATATCCACCACATCCACATTTTTGATAAGTTCTTCGATGGTCTCAAAATTTTTGTATCCGAATTCTTGTGAGACTTTTTGTGCATTTTCTGCATTAGGGTCATAAAAACCCACTAATTCATATTTTTCGGATTGATTAAGCAGTCGTAAATGTATTTTTCCCAGATGTCCTGCTCCGAGAACGCCTATTTTTAGCATACTATATTTTTGTTTTTTCAAAAGTAGTAAAAAAGTTCGATTGCTCCTTATAAATTCTGTCTTCTTAAATAATCTACAGCATATTTTCCTTCGTTGAAAAGTAAATCCAAAATGCTCAGATTACTCAAAAAACCGTGTTTTTCTTCAAACACCTGAATATAAGGTTCAAAAACCAAACTGTCTTTTTTTCCGTTTACCAAATGTCTGAAATCGTTACTATCCTGATATTCTTTGTGGTATTCGGTTGTTTTTTCGAAAGGTAAATTTGTCCCTAACAACGACTGCAACACCTCAAAAACAACAAAGTTATAATCCATCAGAAAGTCGTATTTTTTCTCAAACAAAGGCATTAAATCGTCTTCAAAATACTCAAAAAAAGGCGAACTTCGATAAGCCATTTCCAACGACTTAAAATGGTGTTTTTGCCAATTGAATGAATAATCAATTCTGATGTCTTTATATTTCTGATGCAGTGTGTTTTTAGAATGACTTACCGGAATATTGAGCAATTGCTTTCCGTTTGGGCTATAGATATAAGCTCTGCTGCGATTGGTTTGTTTCTGAAAGTTATCTTCAACCTCAAAAACAATTTTCTCAGCTTTCAACATAGCTACAAAATGAGCTACAGAAGGAAAATAAGTAGGGTGTAAAAAAGTGTTCATTTTTTGGTTATTGGTTATTGGTTATTGGTCTGCCTACTGAATCCTGCGACTGTTTACTGAACACCGAATACTGTTTACTGTCTGATTTTGGCATAATTGATATTTTCTTTGTCGAGTTTTTTGGTGTGCCGGACAACTCTGTTTTCAAATTCTTGGTATTTTTCGGGATTGGCTGTTCCCCACAACACTTCCGAAAGTGCCAGCATTCTCGGAAAAAGCATATACTGCAACTGACTGAAAGAAGTGATATATTCTGTCCATAAATTCGCCTGAGCTCCCAGAATATATTGCTTTTCCTCTTCGGTTAAAGCCTCAGGTGTCGGGTTAAAACCATATACTTTTGAAAGTGGAGTATAACTGTTCGGGAAAGCCAGCGGTTCGTTTTCCTGAGGTTTTAACTGATAGTGGTCGAAATAACAATGCGAACCCGGAGCCATCACCACATAATGTTGTTGTTTGGCTGCTGCAATACCGCCTTCGGTGCCTCTCCAGCTCATCACAGCTGCATTAGGAGCCAGACCGCCTTCTAAGATTTCGTCCCAACCGATGATTTTTCTGCCTTTGGAATTGACGAATTTTTCCATTCGGGTGATGAAATAACTTTGCAATTCGTGTTCGTCTTTCAGATTTTCATTCTGTATAATACTCTGGCAATGAGCACATTCTTTCCATCTGGTTTTCGGACATTCGTCTCCTCCGATATGAATATATTCGCTCGGAAACAAAGCCATTACTTCATCCAAAACATGCTCCAAAAACTCAAAAGTCTCTTCTTTCGGGCAAAAAACATCGTCAAAAACACCCCAACCTCTTTCCACTTCAAAAGACCCGCCTGTGCAGGACAATTCAGGATAGGCAGCCAAAGCAGCCACAGCATGACCGGGCATTTCAATCTCGGGAACGATAGTAATGTGTCTTTGTTTGGCATATTCGACAACTTCTTTGATGTCTTCCTGAGTATAGAATCCGCCATAGCGAATGTCGTTGTATTTTTGGTCGCTGTATTTCCCGACCATAGTTCCGTTTCTGTAGGCACCAATTTCGGTGAGTTTCGGATATTTTTTGATTTCGATTCTCCAGCCCTGATCTTCGGTAAGATGCCAGTGAAAGGTGTTGAATTTATATCGGGCTAAATAATCAATATATTGTTTTACTTGTTGTTTGTCGAAAAAATGCCTGCATACGTCAAGATGCATACCTCTCCATTTGTATTTTGGAGCATCAGAAACACTAAGATGTGGAACTTTTAAGCTCATATTTCCATCTAAAGGCAACAGTTGGATAAGTGATTGAATTCCGTAAAAAATGCCTTTATTGGTAGGGGATTTTATCGAAATTCCGTTTTTGTTGATGTTTAAGGCATAATGTTCTTCACTTAGATGTTCTGTTTTTTTCCAATAGAAATCAAGCAGAATCACATTCTTATTTCGGTTTTTATCAGAAATTTTAAGGTCTAAGTCATAATTTTTCTTTACGTAATCCTGAAGATATTTTGCTTCGGGCAAATCGGGATTGGCAACAATAACCGTTTTGGAATTTATCTCAAAACTTCCGTCATAAACCGTCATTTCATCGGGCTGCGGAATGATGGCAACCGGATTTTGAGCCGCAATCATCAAGGGAAACAGCAATAGTAAAAGGATTTGTAGATTTTTCATTGCTATGAAGTTTAAATGTCCGAAAGCTGCAAATTTAGCGGTTATTTTAGTATCTTTGGCAAATAAATATTCTATTTATGGCTTCCGACAAAAAAACAATTTTTAGAGGCATACGACTCTTAGCTTTTGCCCTTCCTCTTTTATTTATTGGTCCTTCGGTTATTTATAGTGCTTTTAAGAATAAAGAACACTTTTTATATTATGCCGTGTTGGGCTTGGGAATAATTTGCTGCCTATTGGCTATGTTTTTTATATTCAAAGGTGTAAAAACGATGACCAACGGAATTTTCAATGAAAATAAATAAGTTATGGAGCTTCATTCTCAATATCTGGAAAGTGTAAAAAAATTATTGCTATACTACAAGACCTTAGGAGAAAAAGCTATCGAACAAATTGATGAAAATCAACTTTTCGCAACTTGGAATGACAATACCAATAGCATTTCTGTTATTATAAAACACCTTCACGGAAATATGCTTTCCAGATGGACTGATTTTTTGACTACCGATGGAGAAAAACCGTGGAGAAATCGCGATGATGAATTCATAGAAACCTACACTTCAAAAACCGAAGTGTTAGCGAAATGGGAAGAAGGTTGGAAATGTCTGTTTGATGCACTACAAAATCTGAAACCTGAGGAGTTTTCTACAATCGTTTACATCCGAAACGAAGGTCATACGGTTGTGGATGCCCTAAACAGGCAATTGGCTCACTATTCGTATCACGTCGGGCAAATTGTTTTTTATGCTAAATTGCTCAAACAGTCTGAATGGAACAGCCTTACGATTCCGAAAAATCAATCTAAAACCTATAACTCCGATAAATTTTCTAAAGAAAAACACCTCAAAAGCTTTACAGAAGACGAATTAAAACGACTACAATGAAAAAACTTGCTTTCTTTTTAGGCTTATTCCTGCTCACCTCTTGCTATAACCAAGAGCGAAACTGCACCGATTTCAGAACCGGAAAATTCAAATTTGAATATGAAATGGACGGAGTAACCAAAACCACCTATTTCCAACGTTTTGATTCCATCGAAATTGAAAATTTTGAAGGAAAAATCGACACTTCGTCTGTACGTTGGTTAAACGATTGTGAATATGTTCTTCAAAAACTCCATCCTAAAAACCGTCAGGAGAAAAAAGCCATTCACATGAAAATTCTCACCACAACCGAAAATTCTTATACGTTTGAATTTTCTATCGTAGGCGAAACGGCAAAGCAAAAAGGAGTGGTTACAAAGGTGGAGTGATTTGAAATTTTGGACATAAGACATACGACTTTACGACTTAGGATTATACCAATAACCAATAACCGATAACCATTAACCGATAACCATTAACCGACCACCATTAACTGATAACCATTAACTGTTAACCATTAACTGTTAACCGACAACCATTAACTAATAACCCCTTCTAAAGCACATTCAACACCTGTTCTTTAATTTTTTCGAGTTCGTCTTTCATCTGAACGACAAGCTTTTGCATTTCAGAATGATTGGATTTTGAACCCATAGTGTTG
>JBAYSC010000013.1:0-25712 GCA_041676345.1 Flavobacteriaceae bacterium
AAAACTAAAGTGTAACAACCCTTTAGGATTTATAGAAAAATCCCTCCCGAATGCTCGGGAGGGATTTTTTGTTTTTCAACTCCAACGGAGTTTTAAACTCCGTTGGAGTTGCGATGGAGTCTGTAACGATTCGCTTCCTATGGAGGCAGGGAAAAAAACAAAGCTTTGTTTTGAGTGAAAGTAAGCTTACTTTCAGATAAGAGTAGGCGTGCAATCACTCCATTGCAGGCGTGCAGTTAGTCGGTTGCAGGCGTGCAATCACTCCGTTGCAGGCGTGCAGTTACTCTGTTGCAGGCGTGCAGTTGATTGGTTGAAGGCTTGTTGTAACCTCACAACAGGCTTGTTGCAGGTCGGTTGAAGGCTTGTTGTAACCCTACAACAGGCTTTCCACAGCATTTGTAAGTTTATAATTTCTCGCAAAGCCGCAAAGTCGCAAAGGTTTCTCGTGTTTGACAGCACGGGTTTGTGGCTTTGTGAGAAAAAAGATTTATGAAAAAGAAGATTTTCCATAAGACTTCGCTCGACTTACTTCTACTACCCTGCCCTACTACATTTTCCGTTGAATTATTACCTCAAAAAAACTATCTTTGCCCCATGGAATTTTCTTCTAAACTCTTAGAAAAAGCGGTTCAGGAAATGAGTCAGCTTCCCGGAATCGGGAAAAGAACGGCTCTGAGATTGGTGTTACATCTGCTCAAACAACCCAAAGAGCAAACCGAAGCGTTGTCTAAATCCTTACTTGAGGTTACCCAAAACGTTATTTTTTGCAGAAAATGCCACACTATTTCTGATACCGAGGTGTGTAAAGTATGTAGCAATCCTCATCGAAATCAGGGGATTGTGTGTGTGGTGGAAGACATCAGAGATGTGATGGCGATTGAAAACACAGGGCAATTTCGAGGGGTTTATCACGTTTTGGGTGGTAAAATCTCTCCTATAGACGGAGTGGGTCCCGGGCAACTCAACATCAATTCGTTGGTGGAAAGAGTAAAAACAACAACCGTTTCGGAGGTTATTTTTGCCCTCAGCCCCACAATGGAAGGCGACACCACCAATTTTTATATATACCGACAACTAAAAGATTATGATTTGGTGTTTTCGACCATAGCAAGGGGAATTTCGGTAGGTGACGAACTCGAATATGCCGATGAGGTTACTTTGGGAAGAAGTATCCAAAAACGAGTTCCTTTTGAAATTTAGTTTTATATTTGGCAAAAAATGACATCATACAATATACATCAACACAATATACAATAAATATGAAAATACTTATTACCGGAGGAGCAGGATTTATAGGTTCCAATTTATGTGAACATTTTTTGGCAAAAGGCAATCAGGTTACTTGTCTGGACAACTTCGCCACAGGACACAGACACAATATCGAACATCTGTTGGCTAACCCTGATTTTCGGCTGATTGAAGGCGACATACGAAAAATGGAAGACTGTAAAGAAGCGGTTCAAGGTGTTGATTTCGTGCTGCATCAGGCGGCTTTGGGTTCGGTCCCCCGTTCTATAAACGACCCGATTACCAGTAATGACACCAATGTTTCCGGGTTTTTGAATATGCTTGTAGCTTCCAGAGATGCAGGGGTAAAGCGGTTCATCTATGCTGCCAGCTCTTCGACCTACGGAGATTCGGAAAGCCTGCCAAAAGTGGAAGACAAAATCGGGAAACCGCTGTCTCCGTATGCGATTACCAAATATGTAAACGAACTTTATGCTGATATTTTCAGTAAAACCTACGGTATAGAAACTATCGGACTTCGGTATTTCAACGTTTTCGGAAGGAAACAAGATCCGAAAGGAGCTTATGCAGCGGTGATTCCAAAATTTGTGATGCAGTTTATGAAACACGAAAGCCCTGTTATCAACGGAGATGGCAACTATTCGAGAGACTTCACCTATATTGACAACGTTATCCAAATGAACGAACGGGCAATTGCAGCCGAAAACCCTCAGGCGGTAAACACGGTTTATAACACAGCTTTCGGAGACCGGACAACCCTGAACGATTTGGTGAGCTATCTCAAAGAATTTCTTTCGGAATATGATGCGGAGATTGCCAATATAGAAGTCATTCACGGGCCAAACCGTGCAGGAGACATTCCGCATTCGCTGGCAAGTATTGATAAAGCTAAGAATCTTTTGGGATATGCCCCTGAGTTTTCGCTCAGAGACGGTTTGAAAGAAGCCGTGAAATGGTATTGGCACAATTTAAAATAAATAGTAAAGTACTCCTTTTAGAAACGTCTAAGAGAGTAGCATTGCGGTTATTATGAAAATACTCATCACAGGAGGAGCGGGATTCATAGGGTCTCACGTGGTTCGGTTGTTTGTTACCAAATATCCGCACTACTCTATTTTTAACCTCGATGCCCTCACCTATGCTGGCAATCCCGAAAACCTGTCAGATATTGAAAACGCTCCGAATTATACGTTTCTAAAAGGCAATATTACTGATGCTGCTTTTCTGAAAGCGATTTTCGACCAACACCATTTCTCGGCAGTCATTCATCTGGCAGCCGAATCTCATGTGGACAGGTCGATTACAGACCCGTTGGATTTCGTCAAAACCAATGTGTTGGGAACGGTAAATCTGTTGAACAGCTGCAAAAAACAGTGGGCAAACGACTTTTCGGGCAAACGCTTTTATCACATTTCGACCGATGAGGTATATGGAAGTCTGGGCAGAGACGGTTTTTTTACCGAAAGCACTCCTTATAGCCCGAATTCGCCCTATTCGGCTTCCAAAGCAGGTTCCGACCATTTTGTAAGAGCCTACGGAGAAACCTACGGACTGCCTTTTGTAATTTCTAACTGTTCGAATAATTATGGACCCAACCAGTTTCCTGAAAAGCTCATTCCGCTTTTTATAAACAACATTATCGAAAACAAACCGCTTCCGGTTTATGGAGATGGTGATTATACCCGTGATTGGCTGTTTGTAAAAGACCATGCCTTAGCCATTGATTTGGTTTTCCACCAAGGAGAAAACGCTGCCACCTACAACATCGGAGGGTTTAACGAATGGAAAAATATTGATTTGGTAAAACTCCTCTGTCGCCTGATGGATAAAAAACTCAACCGAAAAGAAGGCAGCTGCGAAAAACTGATAACCTTTGTCACAGACCGCCCCGGACACGACAAACGCTATGCCATTGATGCCTCCAAAATAAACTCCGAACTGGGCTGGAAACCCTCCGTAACCTTTGAAGAAGGCTTAGACCAAACCATTGACTGGTACCTGCAAAACCAACAGTGGCTGCAAAATATTGCTTCGGGAGCTTACAGGTTGAAAGAATAGAAACGCCTGAACTAACCTCAACTTGCAACGATTTATCCTTTAGCTTACTGATATTTTTTATCAATAAACTTTGAATTGAGCAGTCGGGCAACCGCCATATAATTGGGTATAAAACCTATCGTATCGCCTACACTGTATTTTTTCTGATTGTTTTCGTCTTTATTTTCTCCGATATCTATCACCAGCATATCCGAAGTTATCCCAACGAAACTCAGACTATCATCTACAAACTCAATATCCTTAGGGTCAACATCCAAAAGTCCGAAATCTACAATAGCTTTATAGGATTTGTTCCCTTGATTTTCTTCATCAAAATCAGCCGTATGACCAATATTGGCATCACCTATTTTGCCTTCCGGGACAAGCTTTTTGTATTCCAGCTCGATGATATTTGCCTTAAATTCAAACACATCGGTTTCCAATTCTTTAAAGGGTTTATTGTCTAACGGACTCACTCCGAAAAAAGCAGATTCTCCGATTCTGAAATGATTGATGTCTTTGGGCACTACGCCTTTTTCAATCAAAGGTAGTGTAATGGAGCTTCCGCCTGAGATAAACGGCAAATCTTTATTAAACTTGGTAGCAATGAGCTCTTTATACAACGAAAGTTGCAAGAGTTTGTCATAAGTGGGTTCTACTCCATACATACAACCCAGATTCGACCCCAACCCGATGACTTCAATGTTTGGCATCCGGAAGACTTTTTCATAGAAATTCATCACAGATTCCCTGTTGACACCTTCCCGCAATTCTCCCAGCTCAATCATAATGATAATCTGGTGGATTTTCCCTGCTTTCTGAGCTGCCTGATTCAGGGTTTTGATGGTAGAATAAGAACTGTTGAGCGAAATATCAGCATATTTCACCACTTCGTCTGCATAAATTTTTGAAGGAGGCTTGATGTATATGGTTTTCATCTTCGGGTTGACCTCTTTCAGGTTTTTAAGGCTTGTGAGTCTGGAATCTCCAACGGAATTGATGTTTTCGATTACTTCATCGGTCAGCAGGTTTTTCAAAAACTCTTTGTCTCCCGAAAAGACCTTGGTGACTAAACTCCATTTGATTTTTTGCTGATGTAAGTAATCACTTAAATATTTGATGTTTTGTTTTATTTTACTCGAATGAATGATTAACTCTGCCATTTCTTATTTTTTTAGTCGCATTTCCAGATACGGATTCGTAAACCCGAACTTTTCATACAGTTTCTTAGCCGGATTATTCGCCTCCACATGCAGGGCAATATCTCCGTGGGTTTCAGCAATGACTTTTTCCATCAGTTTTTTGCCTAAACCTTCCCCTCGGTAATCCTGATGAGTAGCGATATAAACCAGGATATTCTCGGGAATATAACCTGCCATTCCGGTTTGGTTAATCACCACAACTCCTTTGAGAATCCGGTTGTCTGAAAGAAGCATCGTAAACCCTCCGGGAGCATTATTCAAACCTAATGAATAGTCAATAGCTTTTGAAATAGCTGACTTTGTGTCACCATATTGCTCTAAATGTGTGTACAAAAAGTCCACAATTTGTTGTTTTACTTCGGGTTGGGGTAAATTTTGAGCCTGAAATGTTTGTGTTTGTATCATAACTGTTTATGTTTTGGGTTGCCTGATGATCTTAAAAACCTGAAACAACAAAAAGACATCATCTGATTGGCAACCAGCTGATTAGTGATTAGATTAAAGTGAAAGGATTTTTTAGAAGCTCTTGGAAACGAGCTCAACCTTTATATGTAGATGTTCAGATTATGACTCGATTGAGTCTGAAAAAAACGCAAAAAACAAGTTTTTTTCACCTTATTACTTGCAAAAACCATACCTACAACAGCTTAAATGTCAATTATTTTCTGTTTTACACGTAATCGTCGGTTCGGTAAACCGAATCGTCACCTTCGAGGATTTGGAGGTAACTTTTATATCGGGACCAAAAAATCTCATCGTTGTCTAAGGCTTTTTTGACAGCACAATATGGTTCGTCTTTATGTAGGCAGTTGTTGAATTTACAGTTGTGTTTCAGGGCAAAAAATTCGGGAAAATAGTCGGTTATTTCCTGAGGTTGCATATCTACCATTCCAAACCCCCTGATGCCCGGAGTATCAATTATTCGAGCTCCAAAAGATAAATCATACATTTCGGCAAAGGTTGTGGTGTGCTGCCCTTGTTTGTGAGATTCCGAAATTTCAGACGTTCGCAGGTTTAAAACAGGTTCCAAAGCATTGATCAGGGTCGATTTCCCTACTCCCGAATGTCCTGAAAACATACTGGTTTTGCCTTTCATCAACTCTTTGAGCTTATCCAAGCCTTGCTTTTCGGTAGCGGAAATCCTCAGGCATTTATACCCGATTTTCGTGTAAACGTGTTGCAAGAAAAGTTGATTGTCAAAATCTTCGCCTTCGAGAGTATCAATTTTATTAAATAGCAATACTGCCTTGATATTATAAGCTTCGGCTGTTGCCAAAAACCGGTCAATAAATGAAGTAGTCGTGAGCGGATAATTCATCGTTATTAGCAGAAACATCTGGTCAATGTTAGCCGCAATAATGTGAATTTGTTTAGAAAGGTTTACTGATTTCCGAACGATGTAGTTTTGTCTGTCATGAATGTGGTGAATCAGCCCGGAAACCTTGTCTGAGGTGTGGTCAAGCTCGAAATCAACGAGGTCTCCCACAGCAATCGGGTTGGTACTTTTGATGCCTTTCGTACGAAATTTCCCTTTGATACGGCACTCATAAAAAGCTCCCTCATCGGATTTCACCAAATACCAGCTTCCCGTAGATTTATAAACCGTTCCCGTCATGATTTCGATACTATTTTACACAAGCAACAAAACCCATTCGCCTGAAAACGAATGGGTTTATATTTGTAAAACACACGTTTATTAAGCCTCAAACGGAACTACAGAAACGTATGATTTGTTGTCTTTTTTCTTTTGAAACTCAACAACTCCGTCAACTTTTGCGTGTAATGTATGGTCTTTACCAACATATACGTTTTCTCCGGGATTGTGTTTTGTTCCTCTTTGTCTTACGATGATGTTTCCTGCAATTGCAGCCTGACCACCATAAATTTTAACTCCCAAACGTTTCGAGTGAGATTCTCTACCGTTTTTCGAACTACCGACACCTTTCTTATGAGCCATTGTCTTTTAGTTTTATATGGTTAAACGAATTATTCTGCTGTTTGTTCTTCTGTCTTTTTAGGAGCTTTTTTAGCTTTAGCTGCTCCCACAGACACAATTTCGATTTGTGTCAAAGACTGACGGTGACCGTTTTTCTTTTTGTAACCTTTTCTTCTTTTCTTTTTGAAAACGATTACTTTGTCTCCTTTTAAGTGTTGTAACACTTTGGCTTCTACCGAAGCACCTTCTATAGCCGGGGCGCCTAAAGTGATGGTTCCGTTGTCATCAAGCAAAAGAACTTTGTCAAAGCTAACGCTTTTTCCTTCTTCTGCATCAAGACGGTGAACAAAAACTTTTTGGTCTTTGCTAACTTTGAATTGTTGCCCTGCTATCTCTACGATTGCATACATAACGATTAGTTTTATGTTTAATTTTTAAAGTCTGCAAATTTAGGGTTTATATTTATATCTCACAAGTTTTATAAAAAGTTTTTTTGGAAAGGTTTGTCTTTATATCTTTCTCTATGCTATGGCTTTCAAAACTCAATTTTAAGCTTTTCAAATTTCAGGATTTTGAACTGCAACTAAAAACAGACCTCCTAAAACCGCTTCTAAAGAGGTCGTTTTTATGTTTTTGTAGATTTTTTTAAAAAAGAAAGTTGTAGCAAGGGTTACCCTTGTTAGCTGACGTTTTATTTTTCAAAATTTAGTTGTGGATAAACAACTTTTTTGATATAGTCCATTATCCAATCGTCAGCAAGTTTAAGTTTTTCAATCCTCTTATTAATTTCAGTAATTACTCTGTTTTTCAGATGAATGTTCGATTCTTGGTTTTCTTTTACAGAATTGTCATATACAATAATACAAAGTGCATTCATAAGTACATTGTGCTTATGGTCAAGTATTGTTTTATTATCAAGTATATTTAGCATAATTTCTAAATGTTTTTCATCTGAAAGAAACAATTCTTCATCTTGTTCCATTAGATAAAGCTCTGAATCTTTAGCCTATTCTGTTAAGAGCTCATAGTCTAAATCTGGGTGATTATAGTACGTAATGAATTTTTTTGACGAACATTTTAAGCAGATATTTCCAAATGACTTATTCAAATCAAACAATTCAAAAGCGGCATCTCGTTTTGAAACTTCTAATTTATTCTTATTTCCACAATTAGAGCATTCTCTTTCAATTTTGTATGTTTTTTGTTGGTGTCCTGTCGCCATAAAATATCATATAACTCACTTATACCCCTCACAATACACCCCCAATCCACCCAAATTTGATTGGCTTTGTATCCTAAATGTGAGGATTTATTTTTTTGTAACAAACATACCGTTTTTTTTTATAAATCATCAATACGGACTTTTACTATTTTGTAAATGCTAAATTGCTATATTTGCACTATGCCACTATATAAAACGGTTCAGACAGAGGATTTTCTTGTTTTGGTTTGGAAGATAACCGAAAGTTTCAACGAATTATTCAGGCAGGTTGCCCTGAAAGACTTCTGTTTACATCGTTTGGAATCAATGAATTCCGATATTCATCAACGAGGTTTTTTGAGTGTTAGGAAACTTCTGGAAACAGCCGGATATACTGATTTCGACCTGTTTTATGACGATAACGGAAAACCCCATCTCAAAGACACAAAACACATTTCCATAACCCATTCGTTTGATTTTTCGGCTATTATTATCTCCAATAAACCAACCGGAATTGACCTCGAGCAAAAACGGGAAAAAATCATCAGAATCGCTCATAAATTTACTGATTTTGACAGTGATTTTTTTGACAAAACCAACGTAGAGCAAACCACCAGACAACTCACTGCTATATGGGGAATCAAGGAATCTATCTATAAATTCCACTCTCAAAAAGGATTGAGCCTGAAAGACCACATCAATGTATTTCCTTTTGATTTAGACAGCCATTACATTGAAGCCGAAGTCAATTATGAAAATATCCGTTGCATACACAAAGGACATTTTTATGAATTTGAAGGTTATACTTTAGTACATCTTGTTTAAAAAGTATTAAGACGAAAGTATTAAGTATCAAGACATTTGAAATTCAAAAAACTTTAAAGCTGAAATCCAAGAAACTGTTTAAATTTGTTTGAAATATGTTTTTTACGCCTCTTTTTAGCTGCAACTTCGTTAAATTTTGAAACGATAGCTCTGCTATCCTTTAAAAATTCGCCTCGTTTCGCTCAAAAATAGTCTATAAAATTCCATAGAAAACAAATTTAAACAGTTTCTAAAACTTTAAACCAAAACTCGTATCTTTGTACGACTTTTTTAAACCCCACTAAAAACAATATAATATGGCTTCATTTGACATTGTTGTGATTGGTTCAGGACCCGGAGGATACGTAGCTGCTATCCGTGCTGCACAACTTGGTTTTTCTACTGCTATTATCGAAAAATATTCAACTCTTGGAGGAACATGCCTTAACGTAGGTTGTATTCCGTCAAAAGCACTTTTAGACTCTTCTCATCACTATCACGATGCGGTTTCTCATTTTGCAGACCACGGAATCGAAGTTTCGGGAGATTTGAAAGTGAATATCCAAAAAATGATTGACCGTAAACAGTCGGTTATTGACCAGACTTGTGCGGGAATCAAATTCCTTATGGACAAAAACAAAATCACGGTTTTTGAAGGAGCTGGTTCGTTTGAAGATGCAACCCATATCAAAATAGCTAAAAACGATGGTTCGTCTGAAGTAATCGAAGCGAAAAACACGATTATTGCAACCGGTTCAAAACCATCGAATCTTCCGTTTATCAAAATTGATAAAGAAAAAATCATCACTTCGACAGAGGCATTAAAGCTGAAAGAAGTTCCGAAGCATCTTATCGTAATCGGAGGAGGAGTAATCGGGTTGGAACTTGGGCAAGTATATTCTCGCCTCGGAGCTCAGGTTTCTGTAGTGGAATATTTGGACAGAATTATTCCGGGAATGGATGCAGGACTTTCGAAAGAATTAACCAAAGTATTGAAAAAACAAGGCATCAAATTCTATACGTCTCACAAAGTAAAATCGGTTGAAAGAAACGGAAATGACGTTCAGGTTCAGGCTGAGAATGCAAAAGGCGAAACCATTACGCTTGACGGAGATTATGCACTTATTTCTGTCGGAAGAAGACCATACACTGACGGACTCAATGCAGACAAAGCAGGAGTAAAAATCAACGAAAGAGGTCAAATCGAAACCAACGAACACCTACAAACCAATGTTCCGAATATTTATGCCATCGGAGATGTGGTAAAAGGAGCGATGTTGGCTCACAAAGCAGAGGAAGAAGGCGTTTTTGTAGTAGAAACCATTGCAGGACAAAAACCTCATATCAATTATAACCTGATTCCGGGAGTAGTTTATACATGGCCTGAAGTGGCAGGAGTGGGTAAAACCGAAGAGCAACTCAAAGCAGACGGAATCGAATACAAAGCGGGAACATTCAACTTTAGAGCTTTGGGAAGAGCCAGAGCAAGTATGGATACAGACGGATTCGTAAAGATTTTGGCTGATAAAAAAACAGACGAAATCTTGGGAATGCACATTATCGGAGCTCGTGCAGCAGACCTTATTGCAGAAGGAGTAACCGCTATGGAATTCCGAGCATCAGCAGAGGATTTGACCAGAATGTCTCATGCTCATCCAACATTCTCAGAAGCAATTAAAGAGGCAGCTTTGGCAGCAACAGATAACCGGGCAATTCACGCTTAATCTTATTCTTACAATAAAAACAGCCACCAATTTTCTCGTGAAATTGGTGGCTAACTTTTTTATAATCAACCTTTAATCCTGATTTTCGATACTTTTATAAGCTGCAATAATTTTCTTAACCAATCGGTGTCTTACCACATCTTTATCGTCAAGATAAATCACTTCAATGCCCTCTACATTTTTTAATACCAAAATGGCTTCTTTAAGTCCAGATAGGGTTCTTCGAGGTAAATCTACCTGTCCCGGGTCGCCTGTGATAACAAATTTTGCGTTTTTCCCCATACGGGTCAAAAACATTTTCATCTGAGAATGGGTCGTGTTTTGAGCCTCATCGAGAATTACGAAAGCATTATCCAACGTTCGCCCTCTCATAAAAGCAAGCGGAGCAATCTGAATAATTCCTTTCTGGATATAATCGTCTAATTTTTCAAACGGAATCATATCCCGTAGGGCATCATAAAGCGGTTGCATATAGGGGTCGAGCTTTTCTTTCATATCTCCGGGCAAAAATCCCAGATTCTCGCCTGCCTCAACAGCCGGACGAGTAAGAATGATACGTTTCACCTGTTTTTCCTTGAGAGCTTTCACTGCCAAAGCTACTCCTGTATAGGTTTTTCCGGTTCCGGCAGGACCAACAGCAAAAACCATATCGTTTTTTTCGATAGCTTCCACCATTCGTTGCTGGTTGGGTGTAAGCGGTTTTACCAGCTTCCCTCCCACTCCGTGAACCAAAACATCATCGTGTTTGTGAAGTCTTTTGTCATCCTGAGCATCGCTCTGCACAATGCGTTCGATCACATTGGTATCTATGCTGTTATAACGGGTGAAATGTACGACCAACCTCTGAAACTGCTTTTCGAATTCGTCTAAAATTTCTTTTTCTCCGAAAACCTTGACCGTATTCCCTCGTGCTACAATTTTCAGTTTTGGGAACAACTGTTTCAAAGTTTCTAAATGAGTATCTTTCATGCCCCAGAATTCTTCGGGAGCTACATTGAGTTCTATAATTCTTTCGTTCAAGTCTTTTCTGATTTAATTAAAAATATTCATTGCAACGAATTTACGAAAAAAAAACTGTGTCGGGGATGATAAAGAAAAAATTTGTGTTAAGTTTTTAGAGCCTTTGATAGGGTTTAGAGAACCATTACAACTTATAATGTTTCATCAGCATTTTTTCGTAAACTTTATCAGGCAGTATTCGTTTCAAGACAATAGAGAACTTTTGCAGAAAAGCTCCGACTTTATAGTGGATTTTCGGTTTTGGAGTAGTAATAATCTTGTGAACCGCTTCCGCCATTTCAATAGGATTACTACCCGAATCCACATGAGTATTCATCAGATCTAAGGTTTTTCCGTAAGAAATCTCATAGTCTGAACCCTGAATGAGCGGAGCATGATAACGACCCTGAGCAATATTGGTCGCAAAATCTCCCGGAGCAACGTTGGTTACTTCAATTCCGAATTGTTTTACTTCCATTCGCAACGCTTCGGTGATAAGCTCCAGAGCACCTTTGGAGGCAGAATACACACTCCGATAAGGCAATCCCATATATCCGGCAATCGAAGTAATATTGATGATACGTCCTGATTTTTGTTTTCTCATCTGAGGCAAAACGGCTTTCATCACCTCAATAGGTCCAAAAAAATTGGTTTCAAAATTCCGTTTGATTTCCGAAGTTGGGATTTCCTCCAAAGCTCCCGTAATTCCCGCTCCTGCATTGTTAATCAACACGTCAATACGGTTTTCTTTTTCGAGAATTTCGGTTACCGCATTTTTTATCGAAACCACATCAGCAACATCAAGAGCCAGAAGCCTGATTTTTGAGTTCGGGTATTTTTCAGGATTACGACTGGTTCCGTAAACTACATAATTTTTATCGTGCAGGTATTCACCAATGGCTTTCCCGATTCCGGATGAAGCACCGGTTATGAAGATTATTTTTTGAGGCATTGTCTTGGTTTTTAAAAAGGCTAAAATACAAAAAAAGGTTGCCTTTTGAGCAACCTTATCTATCTTATCATCTATTATTTTCAACAAAAAAAGGCAAGCTTACTGCATCGCACCGCTACAACCACATACCTTTGCTGTGTTCCCACCCTGGAGGATTTTGCAGGAGCTGGTCGTACAGGACTTGCCTTTTGCAAAGGTACGATAATTTTCTATCTTTGCAAGCATTCCATTAAAACATTACACGTAGCATACATCATGAAAAACCGCAATTTATTTGTACTCTTAGCTTTAGGCTCTCTATTTTTTTCCTGTGAAGACGAAACGCCTAATTTTAGGTTCAACACCGCTCATCTGAAACAACACCACAAATCTGTTGAAACAATTTCGTTGGAGGTGTTGAACGAAAAAAACAAAACCATCGACTCTGTGGTTTATTACCTGAATGACAACCGCATAGCTTCGGTAAAAGGAAATACGGTGTTTGATTATAAACTGGAAAACGAAAAACTGGGCAAAAAATCTATTAAAGGACTCGTTTTCTTCGGAGGAAAAACCCAGGAAATCAAAACTTCTATTGAAGTAGTGTCGAGTATAGAACCGAAATTGCTTACTTATACGATTCTGAATACCTATCCTCACGACATTCAGGCCTATACACAAGGATTGGAATTCCACAACGGACTTTTATATGAATCTACCGGGCAATATGGTCGTTCGTCTATCAGAAAAACCAACCACAAAACCGGTGAAGTTATCTCCAAAAAAGAGCTTGATAATACATATTTCGGAGAAGGACTTACGATTCTGAATGGAAAAACATACCAACTCACCTGGAGAGAAAACACAGGTTTTATCTATAATCCGGAAACTTTGGAAAGAGAAAAAACCTTCAATTACTTTAAAAATGTAGAAGGTTGGGGCTTGTGTAATGATGGTGAAAAACTCTATTTTTCTGACGGAACCGAAACCATTTATATCTTAGACCCTGAGACACTCCAGCAAATTGATTATATCAATGTTTATACGGCACTCACAAAGATTCCGGGAGTGAATGAAATGGAATGGGTAAACGGAAAAATCTTTGCCAATATCTACACCAAAGATGCCGTTGCCATTATTGACCCGAAAACGGGTTCGGTGGAAAATGTAATTGATTTTTCTGAATTGCGTTCTAAGGTTACACAACACAATCAGCTTGATGTCTTAAACGGAATTGCCTATAATCCGGAGACGAAAACACTTTTTATTACGGGAAAAAACTGGGATAAAATGTTTGAAATCAAGCTGGAAGAGTAATCTTTAACAACCAAAAACTGCGACTGAAAACTGTAAACTCAAAAATGGCTTGGTTGTTGATTCCGGCTGTTTCAGAAAAATCTAAAATACATTATTATGAAAAAGTTTTGTTCTGTTTTTGTTTTGGCTGTTGCGGCCGTTTTCTCCCTGAGTTGTGAAGGACCACGAGGGCCTCAGGGGCCACAAGGACCTTCCGGTCCCGACACCATAAGTGAAGTTTTTGAAGTGACGGCCAATTTTACTCCGGCTAACAATTTTCAGGTTTTTTATGACCTGAATCCTTCGATTTATGCTTCTGATGTGATGTTGGTCTATGAACTCTCAGGTGTTCATAACGGAAACGATATCTGGAAGCTTTTGCCTCAGGTCTATACCTTCAACCAAGGAATTATGCAGTATAATTTCGATTTTACCCAGCATGATTTCAGTATTTTCTTAGATGCTACTTTTGACCCGATGACACTGGATAGTTCTTGGAGAATAAATAAAATTTTCCGGATTGTAATTGTTCCGGGATATTTTTCAACTCAGGTTAATGTAGAAGACATCAATGCGGTAATGGGCGAACTTAACCTAAACAAAGATTCAATCATTCAATTGTAAATCTATCACTTCTTATAACAAAAACGGCTTCCTCAATGGAAGCCGTTTTTTGTTTTACATCATTCTTTTATTCGTTGAAAAAGAATTTCGTCCTTAAATTTTCCGTTTTCGAAATGCCAGTCTTTTTTAGTCCCGGCTTCCGTAAAATTATGTTTTAAAAACAGCCGAATACTTTCCCTGTTGTCAGCAAGGATATTGGCATAGAGCTGATGTAATTCTAAAACCGAAAAAGCATAATCTATAAGCAATGCTAAAGCCTCTGAACCAAAGCCTTTGCCTCGGTTTTCTTTGTTTTCAATCACAATCGCCACTCCTGCCCTTTTGTTCTTAGCATCGAAATCAAATAAATCAATAAAGCCTATAGCTTGGTTGTCTTCAACCTTACAAATCACCAACCGAAGCTCTTTTAAAGTATAAATATCTCCACCAAGCGACCCTTCCAGATAATGCTTCAGGGCAAATCGGCTGAAAGGTGTTTGTGTATGGCTCAGTTGCCAAATATCAGGATTGTTTTCTGTGGTATAGAGAAAATCCAGATCTTCGGGTTCTAAAGCACGAAGGAAAATATGTTGGGTTTGTAGCTTCAAATTTCAGATGATTACTGTATTATTTAACCGATTAACTATAACCATTAACTAATTAAAAATTCGGACTCAGGTTATATTTCTTATAGAAGCTATCCAGCACCTGAACCACTTCGTCTTCTGTATCAACGATTTTGAAAAGGTCTAAATCTTTCGGATTGATGTTGTTGCTTTCTTCTAAAAGTGCTTTTTTTATCCAATCCAGAAGACCGCTCCAAAAATCTGACCCTACCAGAATAATAGGAAACTTCCCGATTTTATTGGTCTGAATCAGGGTAATGGCTTCAAAGAGTTCGTCAAGAGTTCCGAAACCTCCGGGCATCACGACAAAACCTTGCGAATATTTCACAAACATTACTTTTCTTACGAAAAAATAATCAAACTGTAGGTTTTTGTCGTTATCAATATAGGGGTTGAAATGCTGTTCAAACGGCAGGTCTATGTTTAACCCAACGGAAATTCCTCTCCCCAGATGAGCACCTTTGTTTCCTGCTTCCATAATTCCGGGGCCTCCTCCGGTAATCACACCATAGCCTGCTTTGGTGATTTTATAGGCAATTTTCTCAGCCAGTTGGTAGTATTTGTGGTCGGGTTTGGTTCGGGCAGACCCGAAAATAGAAACACAAGGACCAATTCGGGACATTTTTTCATATCCGTTTACAAACTCCGACATTATTTTAAAAATTCCCCATGAATCGTTGGCTTTTATTTCATTCCAAGTCTTACGAGTAAAAACTTCTTTAATCTTATCCTCCATATATTCTGTTTAAAAATTCAGCAAGCAAAGGTACGACTTTTTTGCTTTTTAGTTAAGGGAGGGATAAAACCAACTTTTCCAAAAGTTTCAAGTTTATAAATCACTTATCGTGATTGTAGAAGTTTCTTTATTTATTTCAATAATAAAACAAGGGTTTTCGTTAGCCGTTTGTATGATTTTTGGAAGTAATGCGACAAAAATGGTAACTAATTCATTGTTGGGTATGTTGCCAAGATTTACTTTTATCAGTTTTTTAGGTATTTTCAGTATGTAAAAACTATCTTTAAAGTCTTTGTCTTTTGTAATGAAAACCAAGTCGTTTTCATCTGCATACTGCATTAAATGTTTGTCTTTGGTGTTCCAACTTTGTAAAATGGAATTGGTATGCACACATTTATATCCCAAACTTTCAATAGTTTTGACTAACTTTATCGGAATATGTACATCACATAAAAACACTATGCTACATTTTCTATTGAATGCCCTGAAAGTTGTAATTTTGCATATTGCAAACAAGCAAGAATGTCTTCTTTTTCAAGCTCGGGGTGGTCTTCTACAATTTCTTCAATAGTCATTCCTGCACCAAGCATATCAATAATAATTTCTACTGTCCAACGCATACCCCGAACAATAGGCTTACCGTGCATAATGGCAGGGTCAATGGTTATTCTTGATAAAAGATTCATAATACGTACTTTTTTAAAGCACAAATATACACTAAATTCCTCAATTACAACCCACTTCAACGGAGTTTAAAACTCCATGGGAGTGGGTTAATAAAACCAACTTTCCCAAAGTTTCTAAACTTTGGAAAAGTTTTTATTCAATACAACTCAAAGGTCTTTCTTTTTAAACTTCTTCAGCGAAATCATAAACGGAATAAAAGCCCAGAGACACAATAGCAAAAACGAAGCGACAAGCCCCATTGTGGTTCCGAAAAAGTCCCGGAAAATTGCTCCTGTGTAGCCCATCATAGCAGAAACATCGAGGTGTAAGAGAATCTGAATTCGTGCTAAATCAATCGGGCTGAGGGCTGTCAGACCGACCATAGCGTTTTCTATCGGGTAATCTGAAAGCTGGAAGAGTAAAAACAACACAATTCCGTCAAAAATCAAGGCAAAATAGAGCCACAACATTATCGAAATTCCGATTCCTTTGGCTTTGTCCCGGGTGAGAATCGAACTTAAAAAAGCCAGAGCTGCAAAGACCACACTTATCAAACATCCTACAACAATCATCATAAAACCAACGCTATCAGCCGAATATATCAAAAGTGGAATGCCCGAACCCAACAAAAAGGCAATCACCAGACTCAGGGACAATCCGGTGAAAAGCCCGACCCATATCTTTTTCCGCTTGACGGGTTGACTCAGCAAGAGTTCGATAAATTCAGTACTGTTGTAAATATAAATCGTAGCAAACAAAACCGAAACGAGCGGAACGGTGAATAAAATCACGTTCAGTATAGTTAGCAAACCTTTGGCTGTGTTGTCTTCTAAGGCAAACGAACTCCACGAAAGCACTGCCAGCATCAGCATATAGGCAAGAACAATCTTGTTTTTGAGGATGTCTAAAAAAATAATTTTTACGATTTTATTCATGGCTCATTGGGTTTTTGGTTGTTTTTCAGCACATAGGCAATGGCTTTTGATATTTTCTGTTCTCCGGTTTCGGCTTTGAGCTGCTCGACCGTTTTATGAAAATGGATATTGCCTTCCTGCATAAAGATAATTTCGGTAATCAAATCGTCGAGTTCGCTCAGCAAATGTGACGTAATCAGAATCAGTTTGCCTTTTTCTTTTTCTTTGATGATTTTTTCTTTGAGAAGTTCCGAAGCCAACGGGTCGAGTCCGGCTGTGGGTTCGTCCAGAATCAAGACATCGGGGTTAAACATAAAAGCCAGAGTAGCACTCACTTTTTGGGTGGTTCCTCCCGAGAGGGTTCTCATTTTTTTGTCAGACAGTTCTTCTATCTTAAAAGCTTCATACAAATCTTTGTCGAGTGTCTCATCACTCTGACGGATTTCTTTAATCATTTCAATCACCTGCCCGATAGTCATATTGTCCGGATACCGACCAATTTGAGGCATATAACCGATTCGGTCACGATATTGGAACTCTCCCAAAACCGATTTCCCTTCAAATTCAACACTTCCGCTATCAGGGATTACCATTCCTAAGAATGATTTTATAAGGGTTGTTTTTCCGCATCCGTTCGGACCAATCAGAGCGATACATTCTCCTTTTTTACACGAAACAGAAACATCTTTCAGTATCTGTAATTTTCCGAATTTTTTGTTTAAACTCTTTATTTCTATCATAATTAAAACACAGATTTTTTCACAAATCCACACAGGTTCACCTTTCCGCAAACACTGTGGTTACTTTACTACTTATAATTTTACGGGTTTCATCAAAGGCTTTTCGTCTTTGAAATTATCGGGTGTAATGCTGGGTAATACTTTTTCGGATTTATCCAAAAGCGTAATCATAAAACTGCGAAACAACAGCATAGCTGACGGATTTTTTTCGACCAAAACCGAAAACAAACTCAACGGATGATAGGGCACATCGCCAAAACCGTCACGGTCAAGGTCATAGCCTTCATATTTATCCCAGTAATTGCCTGAGAATTTGTTTAGGGTAAGACTTCCGTTGGTAGCCGTATCAAAGGTATTTCCGAGGAAATTGTTGCTGAGGATTTCGTTGTCCATACAGCTTGCCTGCAACTTCATTGCCCAGCCGTTTCCCTGAAAGAGATTTCGCTCCATTTTCACACGGGTAGTGCCTTCGAGGTAAATTGCCGTAGTGTTGTTGATAAAGAAATTACCTTCCATCTTGCTGTCGGTAAGTTCTTTGAGCAGCAATCCGTAGGCGGCATCGCCCCAGTTTTCGTTGAAGGTGTTGCCAATCATCGTTACGTTTCGGGAATACATCACCGCCACCCCTGCACCGTTGTTGGTGAAGGTGTTGGAGTCATAGGTATCATTATGGGAAAACATAAAATGCAGCCCATACCGAAGATTGTTTTTGGCTATGTTGTTTGAAATGGTCGAATGATATACGAATTCAAAGTAAATTCCGTCTCGATGCCCGATGATTTCATTGTTGGTAATTTCGATATTTTCACTCTTCCAGGCGTGAATTCCGTTGCCTGATTGTTGTTCTTTAACAGCGTGAGCACGGAGTTTGTTGTTTCTTATTATGCAGTTTTTACCGTTCTGAATATAAATTCCGAAGAAATTATTGTCGAGTATATTCTCTTCAATCAGTACGTTGTTTTCGTTATAGACCTTGATAGCACAAGGGTCTCTCATGGTGGCATAACCGGAGTTGATAACTTTTAATCCTCTGACCACCACATCTGAGGATTTTACGGCAATCACATCGTCTATTGCCTCTCCGTCAATTACGGGATAATCTTTCCCTATAAAATGAATTTTTTTATCAATAAAAATAGTTCCTTCTTTATAGGTTCCTTTGTGAACAATAACCTTATCTCCGTCCTGAGCTGCTTCGAGAGCTTTTTTGATGGACTTATAAGGTTTGTCTGCTCCTACTTCGAGTGTGTTTTGTGCAACAGCAAAAGAACAGACAAAAAAAAACAGATATACTAACTTCATGGTGTAAGATTCAGGATTTGGGATTTGAAATTTTAGGCTTCGATACTTCGACAAGCTCAGTACAGGCTTGCTCAGCCTGACGTACCGACCATTAACAATTAACTAATAACAATTAACCATTAACTAATAACCAATGCCCGGACTCAATCCATCATCGTTTTCCAATCGGTTTTTTCGGCATTTAGTTCAACAGCAAATTTATCTGCTTCGTCTTGGCTTGTAAAAGCGGCTGTATTTCCTCTCATCGGGCTGTTTATATCTCCGTTTTTGATATAAAAAGCAGTTTCTGCGGGAATCAGCACATTGTCCTGAGCATAGTCGTGCACATAATAGGCTTTTATAGCAGTCTGCTGGTTGGATTTTGTATATTCAATCAGGCAGAAAATATCGTCAAACTTATAGACCCTTCCTTTTTGGGTAATGACTTCCGCTCCGAATTTGCCATCAGAAATGCTCATCTTGCAGTGGTCACACTGGTCTGAATTTAAAGTAATCGGGACAGCCTCTGAGTTTCCGCATGAGAATAATCCGAGAGAGAACAGCATTACTACTGCTGTTGCCACTTTTTTCTTTTTAAACTTTTTAAGCATATCAAATTCTTTTACAATTATAATAAACATCAAAAATCCGGAGAGTATAAGCAACCATCCGCCTGTATCAGGAATGGAATAGGCTCCGAAGTTTAGCAGCTGTTTAAAGCCCAGCATTGGAGGCTGATAGGCCATTCCGGGAACTTTTATGGCTGCATTCGGGTCTAAATCATGTCCGTAATCATAGTTCCAACGATAGAAATCTATGGCTGAAAGTATAGCAAATATAATAAAAGAAATAAACAATACTAAGGCTGCTCTTTTCCTGTTTATAAATGCGACAACTAATGAAAATAAAGCGAAAAAGCTGATGATGTAGGGCAAAACGGTAAACTCAAAGAAGTTTTCGGTATGCAGGGTTTTCATCCCGATATAGTGATTCAATCCGTTGATGATATCCACATCTCCGTCAATGCGGTTTGCCCACAACTGGAGCTCAAGCCCTTCGGGATATTGCGGAGCATCGAGTTCTATTCTCCAAATCGGGAAAAAAAGTGATGCAACAAGCATTATTACCGGTAACAGCAATAATATCCGAGATATATTTGAAAGTTTATTTTTCATTTTATTGCGTTTTTATTATTGAAAGATCGTTTATAAGAAACGGGGTTTTTATTGAAAAAACCCGGAATAGGTTGTATAGGAAGCCTGTAATTTTTCTACAACAACAGTGGCTTCCCGGGCAGTTGGAGCGGCTTCGAGCTCTTTTACCAAATCCAGATGAGGATGCAACCATTTGTGAAGCTCATCGTGTGCTTCACCTGTCATTGTGCAACTTTTAATAAGCAGACTGTTCTGCTCTTTTAGCTGTTCTGCCAAATTTTTATAATCTGTAGCAGCACTGTTTATGTAGTCTGCCACCATTTGTTCCCCTTGCTCTACATAAGGCTTCATCTGGTCATTCACCTGCCATTTGTTGCCATGGTCAAGTCTTAACTCCTGAGTAGCTTCTGTGGCTGTGGTTTGATGTTGATGAACGTCTTCCTGGGTTGTTACAGGCTCGGCAGTATTGTTTTTGCACGAGAACAACACAGCACTTAAAAAAAATACATACAGCAAAGATAGCTTATTATTCTTCATAAAGAAAGGTTTATAAAAAAGGGAACAAAATTAACCTTGTTCCCTTTTTTGTTTACATTTTATTTTTTGTCTGATGAGACTATATTGTCGAGTTTCCAAGAAATCGGCACATTGCTGTTTGCCGGAGAAACTCTGAGGTAACCGGACATTTCCTGGTGCAAAGCACTACAGAAGTCTGTACAGTAGTAAGGGAAAATACCTACTCTGTCCGGAACCCATTTCAGGGTTGTTGTTTCACCCGGCATAATCAGGATTTCTGCATTGTCTGCTCCTTTGATGGCAAATCCGTGAGGGACATCCCAGTCTTGCTCCAGGTTGGTTACGTGGAAATATACTTCGTCTCCCATTCTAACTCCTTCGATATTATCGGGAGTAAGGTGTGAACGGATAGCTGTCATATAGATATGAACTTTGTTTCCTTCACGAACAACTTTTACATCCTGCTCATTTTTAACGGCTCTCGGGTGATTGTTGTCTGCTATGTTATAGAGTTTTAACTGCCCGTTGTTCATAATAAGTTCAGCAGGAGCAGCTTGTGCATAGTGAGGCTCTCCGATGGTCGGGAAGTCTAAAATGAGTTTCATTTTATCTCCGCTAATGTCATAAAGTTGAGCACTGTGGCACAATTCAGGACCTGTTGGCAAATAACGGTCTTTGGTGATTTTATTATAGGCAACCAAATATTTTCCGAAAGGTTTTTTACTGTCTCCACCCGGAATCATAAGGTGTCCTACAGAATAATAAGTAGGTACTCTGTCTAACACTTCAAGAGTTGCTATATCCCATTTTACAACTTCGGAAGAAACGAACATCGTAGTATAGGCATTTCCTCTTCCGTCAAACTCAGTGTGTAATGGTCCAAGACCCGGTTTTTGAACTTCTCCGTGAAGTACCGAATCATATTTCAACACATTGATACCAGAATAATCGCCTTCAAACTCCTGATTTTCGATAGCTTTTTGCATTTTATCGAAACTGAACACAGGGATAAGAGCCGCCAGTTTACCACTACCTACGATATATTCTCCTGTCGGGTCAACGTCACAACCGTGAGGTGATTTCGGACACGGAATCATATAACAGATATCTTTAAGTTCTGAGGCATCAAGCACCAACACTTCTGTTTTCATTTCAGATTTTCCGCTATGTGTATGCTCATCCCAAGTGTTGTGAGCATATTTTACGGTTTGTTTTTTACCTTTTCCGGCTTTGATATACTCTTCGGCTTTTTTCCAGTTTACGGCCATGATGAAGTCTTTGTCGTTTTTAGACGCATTTACTTCTAACAAGGTGTTTGCCAGCTCTGTATTGTAGCAAGAGAAGAAGAACCAACCATGAGATTTTCCTTTACCGGCATGGCTCAAGTCGAAGTTAACTCCCGGAGTTACAATCTGGAAAGCCAAATCCATTTCTCCGCTTTCTTTGTCAACGCTTACAAAAGAGATGTGTCCTTTAAAGTTGTCTTTGTAGGTTTCAATCGAAATATCACCATCTTCGTAATCACTCGGTACGCTGAAACGGGTTCCTGCCACTACATATTCTGTATTTTCTGTAATGAAAGGCGAAGAGTGATTACCTCCACTGTTCGGAAGCTCGATAATCTCAGCTGTTTTGAAAGTTTTCAGGTCGATTCTTGCGATTCTCGGAGTGTTGTTACCGTTGGCAAAAACCCATCTTCCGTCAACCTCACCGTTGGTTTGAGACATCTCTACGTGGTGAAGGTCATCCCAAGGCACGAAACCGTGTGAAGTGTTAAGCATTGGTTTGGTTTCTTCGCTATATCCCCATCCTTTTTCAGGGTCAACCGAGAACACCGGAATTACTTTAAAGAGTCTTCCTGAAGGAAGTCCGTACACACTCATTTGTCCGCTGAAACCACCGGAAACAAAGTTATAAAATTCATCATACTCCCCGGGAGCTACATACACCTGCTGGGCTACGTCTCCGCTGATTGCATCTGTTGAGGTCTTGGGCTTACAGGCACCGAAGAACATCAGGACAACTGCCAGGGCAGTTAGCCGCATTACTCTGTTTTTCATAGATAAAAAAATTAAGTTGTTGTTTTAAATTTATTATTGAACACCGTCATTTTTTCGCATATATTCCAAAATCTGACGGGCTTCGTCATCTGAAACAGATTGGTTCGGCATACGAACCAGACAAATTTCAAGCTGTGCCTGCAACTCAGGGTCTTGATCTATCATCGGGTCAGGATTGGTGATAAAGTTCATAATCCATTCCGGAGTTCTTCTTTCGGTAACACCTCCCCATCCCGGGCCTACCAATCGCTCGCTGTTGAGCTTATGGCAAGAAAGACACTTTGTTCCTGCGGCTTTTTCACCTAAATCTGCCATCTGATGATCTAAGGTAGCGGGAAGCTCCATATTTTCATATTTCCCCAATCCTCTGTTTGGGTCATAATCAGAAGTACTGGTTGTAGTAGTAGTTTCTTCCTGAGATTTAGAGAAATCTGCTCCCGAATTTTCTTTTTTACCACATGCCATAATAAGGAGTGCTACGGCTGCTAATACTGTTACTTTTTTCATAGTTTTTTAGTTTTTAATTTTATTAGGCAAATTTAGGAATTTTTTGCTTTGCTTTTTTATGACTAAAATCATATTACACAAAAAAACCTGAAAAACCTGCCTTATGATTAGAATCATAAAAATAAAATAGAATGATTCTTACCTTTGCGGTAGATTTAATTTAATAGTTTTAATTAAAAAAATAACATCATGAAAAACACATTTAAAAGTTTGGCTCTTGTAGCTTTGGTAGCATTTATGGGAGCCTGTAAAGACAATTCAAAAAATACGGTAGAAACCACAACCGCTCCTGCACATCAACACGAGGAAACGGTGGTTGAAGAAGACACTCGTTTTTCGGTAGTTATCGAGGGTAACGACCAAATGCAGTTCAATACCAAAGAGTTGAAAGTTCCTGTGGGTGAGCCTGTTGTGCTTACACTAAAACATACCGGAAAAATGGCTAAAAACGTAATGGGACACAATTTTGTACTTCTGCAACAAGGAGCCGATTTCCAAAGTTTTGCCGAAAAAGCAGCTATGGCAGCCGCAACCGATTATATTCCCGCTTCTGAAGAAGGCAGCGTACTGGTTCACACCAAAGTGATAGGAGGCGGAGAGAGCGACACCGTTGAGTTTACCCTTACCGAAGCAGGAACCTATGAATTCCTTTGTTCGTTCCCCGGTCATTATGCTATGATGAGAGGAGTTGTTATTGCTGAATAAAAAAACCGAATGATTATGCAAATTACAGAAAACACCACCATAGGCGAAATCGTAGCACACGATTTCAGGACAGCAGCCCTATTCTCAAAACTGGGAATTGATTTTTGCTGCAGAGGGCACCGTACGCTGGAAGAAGTAAGCGAAAAAAAATCATTAAACGCTGCTAACCTGCAACGGGATTTAGAAGAAATTCTGCAAAAAACAGAAGGCTCTTCTATCGATTTTAAAGCATGGCCATTGGATTTGCTTGCCGATTATGTGGAAAAAACACATCACAGATATATCGAAGACAAAACCCCTGTTTTGCTGGCTTTTTTAAACAAACTCTGCAAAGTGCACGGAGACAGACATCCGGAGTTGTTTGAAATTGACCGTTTGTTTAACGAATCGGCTCAGGATCTGGCTGCTCACATGAAAAAAGAAGAGCTAATCCTCTTCCCGTTTATTCGTAAAATGGTGAGCACCCGAATCTCAGGACGACCTTTGGAAAGACCTCAGTTCGGGACGGTAGAAAACCCTATCGAGATGATGAAACACGAGCACGATACCGAAGGAGAACGCTTTAGAGAAATTGCCCGACTAACGGATAATTACACCCCTCCGGCAGACGGCTGCAACACCTATCGCACAGCCTTTTTGATGCTCGAAGAGTTTGAGCAGGATTTGCACAAGCACATCCACCTTGAGAACAATATCTTGTTCCCCAGTGCTCTAAACTTAGAAAAGACTTTTAATTAAGTACCAAGCTTTTTTCATTTATCCTGAAAAGCACTAAGCCTTATGGTTTGGTGCTTTTCTATTGGGTAGTAGTACTACTTTATCATACGAAAGGATTCGTGTGGCAGCGGTGAGGGGGGCGGAGCACAAAGTTTCAACTTATTACTAAAGTTCATTAGATGCACAAAGCTACAAATTTGCACGTCAGCCCGCCTGACGCAAAACCCGTGTTAGCAGTTCGGCTTTCTTTCTCATTTTTAGTCATTTGTCAAGTTGTTTTAAAATATTCTTTGTACCACTCAATTTCGTGGTGGTCAAGTTTAGTTTTGTTAATTTGGTGTCCTGTGTCAACTTTTGAATACAAAATTTCAAGCGAAGCATAATCTCTTTGGCTTATGACTTTAATTCCGTTTCTTACTAACTGTGCTGCACAAACACCCATTCCAATTTGATATTTCTTGTTTTCACTAAACCTATTTCCGTCATAAATAACTTGACTACCACAAGCTGCGCTCGTGTCCATCATTACAGCAATCTCAACTTTTTCCTTGATTGCAATTTCAAGCATTTTTTCAGATGCCCTAATCATAGCTTTTGTCCAATCTGTGCCCGATTCTGTTAAGACTTTAGCATTTCCATTAAGGACATCCAAGCCGTTTCCACCGTGAATATCACACATTTCTCTCGGAGTCCCAAAGGAGAATTCTTCAGGGCAAAATCTTACAAATTTCACGGTTTCATACTTAAGCAGTTTTAAAACACTGGGGTATTCTCCGTAAGAGCTGCCGTCATAACCGCATAGCAAACCTGTCAAACAAGCACTCATTAATATTCTCAGAGGATTATCTTTTGTCGGTATTCTAAGTTGCTTTAAATATTCTTTGTCTGTCATAGTTCGTCGTGTATTTTTTTAAGCTGACCGCTAACGGTCAACGGCTTTGCGAGGTAGCGGGTTTTAGCACTAACGCTCAATCGAAGAACCAAATTTCAAATATAGCACAAAAGTTTCAATCGAAGACTTTTGCCCGCTATCTTGCAAAACCGATGTTACAGGCTGGCGTTCTGTCATTCGTGTTGTCAAGTCGTTTTCTGTCGTGAGTTTCGCTGTC
>JBAYSC010000014.1:0-24921 GCA_041676345.1 Flavobacteriaceae bacterium
CGAGAAGAGAAGGGGATTGCCTCCAAATATCCATTCTCTTTTTACTGTAATAATAATCGGAAGGAATCGAAGGACGACTGCCCCAAACATTGTCCATTTCAATGTTTCGCACTTGTTGTGTATGACAAGCCATACAGTTTTCGGAAGTATAGGTTTTCAACCCTTGGGTTTGTTCTGCCGTGAGGGGTTGCATTGTTGGCAGCGGTTGTACGTTTTGCATCTGATAGGCAGGAATAACGGCAATAAGTGTACTCAAACCTGCAAAAACGACAAAGGAAACTACAACTAAATTCTTATGGTCTTTATGAAAATTAAACATACTCTTGATATTTTAAGCATTGGTAGATTTTAAATCAGATAATTCGACAGATTCAGCCCTTACAGCTCTCTTTTTGACAATGGTGTAAAAATTATAAGCGAAAACCAAGTGGGAAACAAACATCAACGAACCGCCCACAGCCCGCCATACCCAATAGGGCTGCATCAGAACCACAGAATCTATAAACGGCTTTCCTTCAATCCAGCTCAATCCTCTGAGGGTTCCTCCACTCATCAGCGATAGCATATAGGCAAACAATCCGATAAAAGCCATCCAGAAATGCACACCTACAAAAAATTGTTTGGGTTCTCTTCCGGTAATTTTCGGAAGTATAGCATACACACAAGCCCAAAGAATAAAGCAAATAATTCCGTACATAGTCATGTGTGAATGGGCTACGTTAAAATCGGTAAAATGCCATACAAAATTGGTGAATCGAAAAGCCTGCACACTTCCTTGTGTAGAGCCTACGAAATAAAATATTATTCCTACCAAAAAGAAAGGCAATACGTAACTCTTAGAGATTTCGTGCCAACTGCCCCTGATGGTCATCAAAAAATTGGTCGTTCCTGCCACAACCGGTATAAACATTCCTGCACTGAAAACAATGGCAACGGTTTGCAGCCACCATGGCAGCGGACTAAACACAAAGTGATGGGTTCCGATAAGGGTATAAAACAACATTTGTGTCCAGAATGCCAATACTCCCAGCGAATAGGAATAAATAGGTTTGTTGAGCGAAGACGGAAGATAATAATAGATGAGTCCTAAGGTAAAGGTCATAAACCACATACCTACACCCTGATGCATATAATAACCCTGAATGACCGTTTCTCCCAATCCATTTTGAAAATTCGGGAGATATCCGATGGTTGCCAGTATAATTGTCCAGATTAAACCGCCTAATAAATACCAGTTGGAAACGTAAATTTCGCTGATTTTTCTTTGTGCCACGGTTTTGTAGAAGTTACAAAAAGTGATGATTAAACCTGAGAGAAACAATCCTGCTATCGGCCAAATATATTCCCGATATTCGCCACCTCCGTTGTTGATTCCTCTCATCAGAAAAATGTTTCCGATAAAAACCGACAGATTGATGAGCCACCAGCCTCGCCATGCCCATTTATAGCTGTGAATTTGGGTGTTGGAAGTTCGGGCAATTACAAAATAACCCAAACCAATCATCGCCATCGAAGCCCAACCCCAAAATACGGTATTGGTATGAACGGGTCGTAACCTTCCGAAAGAAAGCCAGGAAACGGTGTCCATTTCGGGCCAGACAAATTTCATCCCGACATATTGCCCGATTAGTGTTCCGAAAATGAGCCAGAAAGCGGAAGCTCCCAAATACCAGATAACAATTTTTTTGAGTTTTTCGGGGGTTTGAATGTTTATTAAAGCCTTCTTTTTCTCATCGACAATCGGGTTGTCGGGATCGTGAGTAACTTTGGCAATAACACCTCTTTTGTCCTGGGCAGTTGTGGTGCTGCCCAATTCGCTGCCCGAAAGTTTATAGGTCAAAGCGGCTTTCCGTTTTTCTAAGATGGTGTCGATTTCGGCTTCTTCCAACCCGATAAGTTCTTCGGTCAATCGGGTTTTGTCTTCTCTCTCTTCTTTTTGTCTTAATCGGTTCACATAGTGTGAAATTTTGTGATAAACAATCAAAACCGCTATTAGCAATACAATCCCGATAAGGAGAAGAGTGCCTAAAATTCCCGGACTTGTCATCCAGTTTTCTGTGCTGGGATTGGGTCTGGGTTGCCCAAAAGTTGGAATGCTGAAAAGTAAAAATGTCCCAAAAACCAGTCTGATTTTATTTCGGACAAAATTGTCGTAAATTAGATTAAATTTTTTTTTCATCGTATTAGTATTGATTTTCCGGATTTTAATTTGGTTGCCAATTCATAAACGGTTGTGGTTTCCAACATTTTTTTTAGTTCGCTTCTCACCAGCACAAATTTGTCGTGCATGGGGCATGGTTCTAAAGCATTACATTCGCTAAGCCCCAAAGCACAGCCATTATAAACCGAATCGCCATCAATGGCATATACAATTTCACTGATTTTGATGTGTTTCATTCGGTTAAGGTCAATTTCGAACCCTCCATTGGGTCCTTTAAGAGAATTGACAATATTGTGTTTGGCCAATGTTCCCAAAATTTTGGCTGTAAAAGCTTCGGGAGAACCCGAATTTTCAGCTACGTCACCAATCTTCACCCGATTGCCTTCAATTGACCGGGTAGCAATGTAGAGTATGGCTTTTATACCGTATTCACACGATTTGGAAAACATAGTCTGGCTGTTTATGTTGCCGCAAAGGTAAAAATAATTCAATTTAAGACAAATTTATCTTAAATATTTTATGTAATTTTTTTTGAAATAAACAGGGAGGGAGGACTTTAAAAAAAACCTCACAGTTATATAACTGTGAGGTTTTTGGTATTTGCGATTTTACGTAAAATTATTTTTTAACGAATTGCAATGTTTTGGTTTGATTTTCTTTGGTGATTTTTATGAAATACACTCCGCTGTTAAAACCGGAAACATCAATGCTATACAAATTAGTGTTGGCTACACTGTTGGAAAACACCTGTTGCCCGATAGCATTATAAATAGTGAGCTGTCCTGAAAGTTCGTAGTTGTCAGGAATAACAACGTTCACCATATCGCTGGTCGGGTTCGGATAGAGCGATATCATTCCCAAACCAAAATCTTCTGTGCTTGCCGAAGGAGGCGTACAAGCATTAGAGCTGAGCAAAGAAGCCCTGCGAACTCCGTTTTGCATAGTAGTTCTCATACGGGTTTTTTGGTTTTGTGTAAAGATATTCATACAGCTGTCATTGGTATAGTCCATATAATTTCTGACCATGTCATAACTACCACAACTGTAGGCATTCAGATTACAGGTGTCATTAAACCAATCTTGCGGAGGGGTATCAGGGCAATAATCCTGACCGCTGTCTTGTGTATTTACCGTACACGAACTGTTATCACCCCAAATGTGTCTCAAACCGAGCCAGTGCCCCACTTCGTGAGTGGTTGTACGACCTTTGTCATAGGGAGGAGCATAGCTTCCTGCTGCCAAACTGCTCGACCCGAAATACTGATAACCGATAATTACTCCATCTGTAACAGAGCCCGAAGAGCCTCCTCCTAATCCGGGAAGACCTGTTCCTGTCGGGAATTGAGCATAACCTAAGGTTTGATTCAAATCGCCTCCAAACTGACATACCCAGATGTTCAAATATTTTGTAGGATCCCAATAGGTGTTGGGTTTCAGAATGGTTTGCACATTATATTCGTTCCAGGTCGTATTTCCCAGATTTACACGATTTATTCCGTTTGTAGGATTTCCCTGAGGGTCTCTTTGTGCCAGACAAAACTGGATTTCGGTATCTGCTCCTACAGGGTCAGTGTTGTAACCCGGAGAGTTTGCCGCTCTACGGTAATCCTGATTAAGAACCGTAATTTGAGATATTACCTGAGCATCAGAAATATTTGCTCCAACTCCTATAGACTGACCACTGTGAATCACGTGAACAACAACCGGAATCGTAATGACTTCGTTGACACCTAAGGTTTGATAAACAATATTATTTTCTTCTTCATCTTCTTTCAGAGGATACGCTTCCTGTAAATATTCGTTATATTCTGTAGTAACACACCGAATTTTCCCATTTTCCATAACTCCTTCAACAGTTCTTCCAAAAATTACCGGTTTTTCTTGAGCCTGAGCCGTAAGCACTGCACAAAAAACACTCCCGAAAGCCAATAATTTACTCAGGTTTTTCTTTTTCATCATTTGATAATTGATTAGTAATAAATTAAATGTGGAACAAATATAAATAAAAATTTAAAATAGGAGCTGTTTGATTGATAATTTTCTATTTCAACACCACCGAAGCAGGAACAAGCTGGTGGTAATTGCCTCCGTTTCTGATGACATCTCTCACGATACTTGAGCTGATAAATGAAGTTCCGGCTGCGGTCAGCAAAAACACGGTTTCGATTTTTGATAGCGTACGGTTGGTATGGGCAATGGCTTTTTCAAATTCAAAATCAGCAGGATTGCGGAGTCCTCTCAGGATAAAATCAGCTTTTAATCGTTTGCACAAATCAATGGTAAGCCCTTCATAGGTAATCACTGATACTTTTGGTTCGTCCTTAAAAGCTTCTTCTATAAAGCGTTTTCGGTCTTCGAGTGAAAACATATATTTTTTATCAGCATTGACTCCGATAGCCACTACGATTTCGTCAAAAAGGGAAATTCCTCTTTTGATAATGTCAAAATGACCTAAGGTAATCGGGTCAAACGAACCCGGAAAAACAGCTTTTCTCATTTTAGTTTAAAGTTTAAAGTTCAACGTTTAAGGTTTTGAACTAATGTCTATTTTCTATACTCTCTGTAGAGCCAACTCAATTTCAGAGTCTAATAAATCGGAGAATTTCAACCCTCTATAGGCGACCTGTTGCGGAAAAATACTCTGAGGAGAAAGCCCCGGATTGGTGTTGATTTCTATAAAATAAGGCTCTTCGTTCATCACAATAAAATCGACTCTCGAAAATCCTGTCATTCCTAAAATATCATAGACTTTTCGGGTGGTTTCAATGAGTTTTTTCTCGGTTTCTTTATCAATTTGGGCAGGAGTTACCTCTTCGGATTTGCCTAAATACTTGGCTTCATAATCAAAAAAATCATTCTCCGGAATGATTTCAGTGATGCCCAAAACGGTGGTTTTTCCGTTGAGTTTCAATACTCCTACAGAAAATTCTCTTCCGTCTAAAAACGATTCTATCAGGATATTTTCATCGACTTCAAAAGCCGCTTGAAGGGCTTTTTCAAAATCTTCGGGTCGGTTGACTTTTGACACTCCCAAACTGCTTCCCGATTGATTGGCTTTTACAAACAAAGGCAGTCCTAATTCAGCAATTATAGCTTCTCTGTCAATAGTCTCTTTTTTGGAAGTATAAACCGATTTTGCCTTGGGAATATTAAATTTTGCCAAGACCGATAATGTATCTCTTTTGTTAAACGTAAGAGCAGACTGATAAAAATCGCAACCGGTAAAGGGAATCCCGATGAGTTTCCAATAGGCCTGAAGCTGTCCGTCTTCACCCGGAGTTCCGTGGATGATGTTGGCAATCACATCAAAGCGAAGTGTTGTTCCGTTTTTTTCAGCCGAAAAGTCGCCCCTGTTTATCGGATATTTCTTTTCTCCTTCTACCAAAAACCAACCTTCTTTGAGGATATGAACTTCAAAAACCTCATATTTACTTCGGTCTAAATTATTAAGAATGAGTTGCCCGCTTCTGAGCGAAACTTCACATTCTCCCGAATAACCTCCCATTACTACTGCTACTTTCATAAGCCCCCTAACCCCCAAAGGGGGAATTTAAAATTTAGTTTTACAAATTTATACATTTTTTTATATTGTTGGATGTCGTATGGCAACTTCCAGCATCCACCACCCAGCATCAGACATTTTCCGTTTTCGGAACTCTGAACAAAAGCAGTACACCCAGAATAAAAAACAAAGCTAAAAACACTATTGAATTTCGCATACTTCCCGTAATCTGGTCAATAAAACCATACAAAGCCATCCCGATGACAATCCCGATTTTTTCCGATACGTCATAAAAGCTGAAAAACGAAGTGGTATCGGTTGTTTTTGGAAGTAATTTTGAATAGGTCGAGCGGGAAAGCGATTGAATTCCTCCCATTACCAAACCTACAAAAGCTGCCGTAATATAGAAATGTACAGGCAGATGAATGAAATAGGCAACCACACAAATGCTTATCCAGATGCTGTTTATCACAATCAGAACGGGAATGTTTCCGAATTTTTCGGAAGCTCTCGAAGTGAGTGTAGCTCCCAAAACCGCAATCAACTGAATGACTAAAATACTAATAATGAGTCCGGTAGTTTTTTCAGCATCGTCTGCCCAGGCAATTTCCTGTTCGCCAAAATAGGTAGCTACCAGCATCACGGTCTGCACAGCCATACTATACACAAAAAAAGCAGCCAGATATCTTTTCAGGGGTAAGTTTTTTCCTAATTGTTGTCCTACTTTTTGGAGCTCCCGAAATCCGTTAAGGAGGATTTTTCGGGAAACTTTTTCGGAATTTTTGTTTCCTTTCGGAAGAAAATAAAACGAATACTGGGCAAATCCAATCCACCAGATACCCACCATCACAAACGAATATTGCATCATCGGGATTTTATTTTCGTCCTCAGCTCCCATGACCATTGTTAGGTTGATAATCAGCAAAATCACACTTCCGATATAGCCCAACGAATAGCCCTTGGCACTGATTCGGTCTTGTTGTTCGGTGTGTGCAATATCAGGTAAATAAGAATTATAAAAAACCAGACTTCCCCAGAAGCCTATGAGTCCGAAAAAGTAACAGGCAAGACTGAAATAAATCTGCTCCAGATTAAACCAATACAAGCCAATACAGGAGATTCCACCCAAGTAACAAAAGAACTTCATAAAAGTTTTTTTGTTCCCGACAAAATCAGCAATTCCCGACAACAGCGGAGACATAACAGCCACAACCAAAAAAGCCAAAGCTGTTACAAAACTGATAAGGGCAGTGTTTTTGATTTCTGAACCGAAAATTTCGATATGGGTAATGCCTTTTACTTTAAAAAGAGCCGCATAATAAATGGGGAAAATAGCAGAAGAAATCACAAGGCTATACACCGAGTTTGCCCAATCGTAAAAAGCCCAGGCATTGAGCAGTTTTTTACTTCCTTTTTCCATATTTTGTTTCAAGTTTAAAGTTCAAGGTTTCAGGTTGTGAAACTGCACAAAGCTATCAAAAAAAGTTGATGTTCAAATAAAAAACAAATCCTGCCTTTTTGGGGCAGGATTTGAAAATCACAAATTATGAAAAATTATTGTTTTACGATTTTGCTGTAAGCCGTTTTTCCTTCTTTTGAAGTAAATTTCACGATGTAAACAGCATTTTGAAGTGATGACAAATCAAGTGTTTGCTCACCTGCTTCGGTCTGATAGTCAGCGATTCTTTTTCCGTTAAGGTCAATAACTTCTATACTAAGACTGTTTTCAGCCGTAAAAGAAAAAGCATCCTTTACTAAAGTGTTGTTTACCAGAACACCCATTTGTTGTAGGGTATGATTAGACACACTCAAGTTTGGGTCATAACGATAAATAAAGCTAAATACGTCTGTACCAGTTTCTTGGTCTTGAGTAGCACTATCATACTGTACCAGAATAACCTCATAAGAAACAGGATAGTTTTCGCCATCACCCGGATAGAGATTCCATAGTTTATCGAAAGTAGAGTTTGTGCCTCCCGGAACTATAGTTACTGCATCATAATTAGGTGCAGGAGGGACATAATTTCCGGTTACAAAGTTGAATAAACAAAGTTCTCCAAAACAAAACTGTACTTGACTTCCTGAACCGTTTATCATTTCTCCGCCTTTCACTTTAAAATATAAATCTTCTGAAGACTCGTTGTGTACGAGAAAATAAAATGCAGCTTCTGATTCTTCCGTAGAGGAGAAAGTAAATATTTCTCCGTCAGAAATTGGATTTCCGTCTCCGTCTGTTACGGTAAAATCCTGAGCAGAAACGAAAGAGCTAATCAGTAAACTTAGTGTAAAAACAATTTTTTTCATTTTATATATTTAGTTCAAAATTAATTTTTCAATTTTTTGAATTGTTTCTCCTGACACCTGCATCAGGTAAACTCCTTTTTGTAGAGAAGAAAGATTTACAACAGCAGTGTTATCAATATTCTGAGCCTGATATACTACTTTTCCTGTAATATCTACTACTTTAATGTTTACCATTTCAGAAGTGTTGATATTAAAGACTCCTGTAGAAGGATTAGGATATACAGAGAATTCTGTTACTTGTAAATTCTCTACACCTAATGTAGAAGCTGTTTTGAAAGCTGCAGGTCTGATAAGTGGAGCAGTATTAGAGAACATTCCTGTTCCGTTAATAACCACAATAGAGTTTCCATCTCTTAATACTTCAAGACCCGGAGTATTCGGATTAGAGCTTGAAGGAAGTCCCCAACCGTCTCCATATTGGTCTAATAGTTCTACAGTATAACATTCAGAAGGAGCCACAGAAATATTGTGTGTTTTAACAGTGTTGGCATCAGGTCCTCCGGAGCTGCTTCCGTTTCCTTGATAAGGTCCTCCACTGGCTATAATAGCACCGTTTGAATCTTTAACTCTCCATCTTGCTTCTCCCGGATAACTGTCTGTATAAACATTTACCTGAAGATTTACGTGTTCAGCAGTATTTGCTACAATTATTTCGCTTATTTCTGCTGTACCATAAGGGGCATGATGAATTGTACCTCCGTTTACAGATTGCACTTCTACTGAATAAGAAGATTCAGGATTTATCTCAACGTTCTCAAATGTCATTGTAACTGAAGAAAATTGAGCAACGTCTCCGCTTACACTATTGTAAGTTGAAGTTGCTACTACATTTCCGTTTTCTTTAAGAACAACTATAGCTTCATTAATACCATTGTTTCCGAAATTTTTAAGTTTAGCACTTACATTGGTAGTTGTGTCACAAGTATAAATGCTTCCAACCGTAATTTCTACGTGATTAGCTACTCCTGTTAATGTAGAACAGCTTGAGTTAAGATTGTTTCTTAGATTAGGAGCTGTAAGCTGATTAAGTTCCATTGTAGTGCCTGTATTAGCACAAATTCTAAACAAAGTAGGGAAATAGGCAATTTGATAAGCACTTGCTACACTTGCAGCATCAATTATTGGGTAAGGAGTTCCTTCTGTCCAATCTCCCCAAGTGTTGTTTCCTTCTCCAAAAATGGCAGTTACCGGAGTAGAGCCATCTCCCTCAATATATAAAACCATTGCTTCGTCAGAACCGGTTGGACCATAAGCTTTATAAAAATCACCTAAGGCATGAGTGTTATGATAGTTCCAACAAGGACCACACCACGTAGCAGAAATATTCAACAAGACGTGTTTGCCGTCATTAAGATAAGAACTCAATGTGTGTGAGTTTCCATAAACATCAGTAACTGTAAAGTCAGGAGCCGTGCTACCGTCAGCTATTTGTGCATTTGCCTGAAAAGCAAATAATGCAAAAACGGAAAGTAATACTTTTTTCATAGTAATTAAAATTTAAATGTTGGTTAATAATAAAATAAACGATTGCCAAATGTATAAAAAAAATGTTAAGCACCAAATTTTTTTCAGATAAAAGCTTATCGGTGTATTACTTATAGGGGAAAATAACTCCCGAACTATGGTCGTGCAGTGCCCCTGTAACACTGGCTAAAATATTGATTTTTCCTCGTAATTTCAGATAACCCAGCAACCCGAAAATCAGGGCTTCTTTGTATTCAATTATTTTTTTATCGGGGATAATAATTTGGGTTTCGGGCAGGTAAAAACCGATGTTTTCGACCAGAAAATCGTTATAAGCTCCGCCTCCGGTGAGGAGTAGTTTTGAATTTTTCCTGCTGATATTTTGGCTTATCTCAAAGGCGATATGCTGGGTGAAAGTCCGTAAAACTTCGAGGGTTTCATAGTTTTCGGTAATCGGGAAAACAGTGTTTTTTACGAATTCAAACCCCAATGATTTCGGATGTTTTTTGGAGTAGAAATCTATCGAATTGAGCTTTTCAAACAGCTCTTTGTTGAAATTTCCGCTTCGGGCAAGCCTTCCTTTGTCATCAAAATCGAAGCCTAATTTTTCGGAATAAAAATTCAAAACCGTGTTGACCGGAGAAATATCATAAGCTATTCTCGTTTGGTTTTTCTCAAACGAAATGTTGGAAAAACCACCCAGATTCAGGCAATAATCATAGTCTGAAAACAACATTCTGTCTCCGATTGGCACAAGTGGAGCTCCCTGACCACCCAACGCAACATCCTGAACCCTGAAATCACAAACCACTGTTTGTTTGGTGATTTGAGCTATTTCGGGGAGATTCCCGATTTGCAGGGTGAAACCTTTTTCGGGCTGATGCAAAATGGTGTGTCCGTGAGAGGAAACAGCGGTAATGCCTTCGATTTTGTTGTCTGAAATAAAAGTGTTGATAACAGAACCTAAAAGAACAGTATATTTCTGATTAAGAACTTTTAATTCTGATTCGGAATTATTTATTCCGTTTTTGAGTTTTTTAATCCAGTTTTCAGAATAGGGAACGGTTTGGGTTTTTCCGATTTCAAAGAAAATTTTCCCCTTCTCTTCCCAAAAGAAAAGTTCGGCTAAATCAATTCCGTCAAGCGAAGTCCCGGACATTACTCCGATTATTCTTTGTTTCAGGTTTAAAGTTTCAGGTTTCAAGTTGGAATCGGTTTTTAGATTAAAATCAGGAACTTATTTTTTTCACGCTGTCTATAGTCAGAGAATAGCGGTATGTTTTATAGAAAAACCAAAAACTCACGATTATCAAACTTATATAAACCAAAAATATATTCACATACGGCAGACTTTCGGTTATTTTATTTCTCCAAAAATTTGAAAGCTGCAATGACACTACATAAAAAATAGACACAGAACCTAAGAAAGATTTAAAATAATAGTAATTCCGCTTAGAAAAGAATTTTATCGAAAGAAAAAGGACAAACACTAAAGACATTAAAACAATAATACTTCCTTTTACAAAATGCTCAAATGTTTCAATTTGAGTAGAAAGACTTTTTAATCCGAAAAATAAAACAGCGATTACTAATAGGTGAATAGGATTTAAAAACTGCCTCCAAAAGTATCCCTCAACCTGCTCTTTTTTGTTTTCGATTTGCTTTTTAGCATTGGTGATTAGCAATACTTTTTCGCTGGAATGCCAATATTCAGTAAAGCTTTCTTCAAAAGACAAATCTTTTTCTTCTAAAACAGAAGCTATATGATCAACCAACTCCAAACGAACAAGTTTATCATAGATTCTTTCTTCCCGTAAAAGAATATGATTTATTTTTTGGATTTGTTCGTTGTTGAGTTTCATACAAATTGATATTTTTTCTCAAATTGCCTGTGTTTAAAATAGCTGTAAAGCGTAACAGGTGTATAAGCCAATATCACGATATTCCAGACTGTTGTCGGGTTTTCTCCAAAAGAAAATAAAGATATTCCTCCCAAACCTAACATTAAAGAAATCAGCAGATACATACGGTTAAACTCATACGAATAGCTTGTTTTAATGCCTGTTTTGTAAATCGTATAACGAAAAACAGAAAGAATCAGCCACAACAAACTAAAACCCAAAAACAGATAAAGACCGTTGAATTTTAGTTCTCTGAGTTTGAAAATATCTATGGCAAAAAGCAGAATCACCAGTGTGGTAGAAATAAAATTATAAACGAAATACCGTTTACGAAGCCCTGTAATTACGATTCTTGGAAAACTTTGCTTGTTGCTTATCCAGAAACTTTCGTTTAAACGTAAATGTGGCTTCCATTGCTCTAAGGTTATAGACAAAGCACTCTCAAAAGAAAGATTTTCTTCCTTACATAAAGTTTCGATTTGACTTGCAATATGGTCTTTTATTTCCAATTTAAAGTCGAGAAAATCCAAACCTGAATCTTCTAAAACTTGGTCAATTTTGTGTAATTGTTCGTTATTGAGTGTCATAATGTTATAGATATTTCTTTTTGTAATACTGATATTGGGATACATATAAACGGATAAAAACCATAAAAGTAGTCATCAGTATTATCAGAAAAACCACAGCAAAACCGGAGAGCGTATCTTCTTTTAATCTTTTTCCTAAGAGGTTTGAGAAAAACTGAATCACTTGATAAACCACAACCATTGAAATACCCAGATGAGCTATAGCAGAATAATTTAATCCCTTTTTTTCGATTAAAATATATAAGATTAAAAGAAACACAAAATAACTTATCGTAATTAGAAACAGCAATGTCTTCAATTCACCGAAATATATCAATGATAACTGAGTGATTGCAAGAGAAAGGACGATAAAAAGCAAAGTAGCCCAATGATAATATCCTCTGGCTATAATCGTAAAAGATTTTGATAGAGAATACTTGTTTTGATTCAGCAAAGTTTTTTTGTTGATTACCATATATTTTTTGAAAGCCTCATAAAAATCCATATTCTCTTTTTGCATTTTTTCTTCCACGGCTGAGGCAATATGGTCTGCCAACTCCATCCGGATGTCAAAATATTTCACATCTGAATTTTTCAGGTAATTGTCGATAAACTGTAATTCGGCAGTAGTTAGTTTCATGATTTCACCAACGATTTGTATTTTCGGTTATGGTTTCTCAGCGATTGGAAATAGAAGAAATAATAGGCTATAGCCAGAGTCATAAAAAATGAAAATAACGGAATCCAGAAATCGTTATTCATTTTCCTTACAACGTGAATAAACCAAAGCAAATACCCGAAAAACAGAATGTTGTTTACGGAAATCAGAGACAGCATTTCAGAAGAGCGATACCGTTTTGAAAAAAACATAATATATAAAAGCACCAACGAAATCGGAGCGGGAATCACTATGGGTAAAATATCAAAATTACTTAGCATCCATTCTTTTGAAGTTGCCGAACTCAGATACCAAACCAAAACCGTCATCAAAGCATAACCGCTTAAAAATTTTAGAGAAAAAATGTTGGAAAACAGCTTTCTCATTCCTTTTTGAGAGCTTTTTCGGTTGAGTTCGACATGGGTTTGTTTGATAAAATCTTTTTTGCTTTCCAGAAATTCGGGAAAAATTTCATCAAAAACACCTTCTTTTTGTTCTAATTCTGATGCCAGATGATCTACTATTTCCATCCGGATGTCTATATAAAAGACTCCGAATTTTTTAAAGAGCATCTTGTCAATGTGGTCAATGTTTTCTTTGGTTAGTTTCATTTTTGATATAGTATTTAGGGTTGGTTAAGCCAGTTTCGGGTTTACAAGCGTTTGCATATTTCTGATAAAATCTTCGAGTTCTGCCAATCGGTTGACGGTTTCTTTTTGTCCGTTTTCGGTGAGTTTATAGTATTTTCTGAGCCGATTATCAACTTTTTCGACTTCCACATCAAGCCAGCCTTCGGCTTCGAGTTTGTGCAAAGCCGGATACAGAGCACCTTCGGTTATGTGGAGTTCGCCCTGTGTGAGCAATTTTACCTTTTGGGTGATTTCATAACCATACATTCTCCCGTTTTCCTCAAGCAACTTCATAATAATGGTGTTGAGACTTCCTTTATATAACTGTGAATTTTTCATCGCAAACAAAATAACAGAGCAAATATACATAATTTTCTTATATATATAATGTTCTTGGGTATTTTTTTTACTCTGACGGAGTTTCAAACTCCGTCAGAGTTAAGTACCTTTGTACTCAAAAGCAAAAAATGGCAGATTTTTATAAACTTACGGTAAAAGAAGTAAAAAGAGAAACTCCCGAGGCGGTTTCGGTAGTGTTTAATGTTCCCGAAAACCTCAGGGATTTTTATAAATTCACGGCAGGGCAATACATAAACCTGAAATTAACCCTTGACGGACAGGAAATCAGAAGGGCTTATTCGATTTGTTCGAGTCCTCAAAGCGGAGAATTGCGAATTGCCATCAAAGAAGTTTCAGACGGATTTTTCTCGGTTTTTGCCAACAAACAATTGGCTGTAGGCAACATTATCGAGGTAGGAACTCCCGAAGGTCGGTTTACTTTTGAACCCGATTCCGACAAGCAAAAAAGTTATGCTGCTTTTGCTGCAGGAAGCGGAATTACTCCCGTGTTGTCTATCATACAGACCGTTTTGGAACAAGAACCTCAAAGCACTTTTGTTTTGGTTTACGGAAACAAAACTCCCGAAAACACCATTTTTCATGATAAAATAAATGAGCTTCACAACAAATACACAGGTCGGTTTTTTGTGTATTACGTTTTCAGTCAAACCAAAATTGACGGTCATTTGTTTGGTAGAATTGAGCGTTCGACCGTGAATTTTGTCCTGAAAAACAAACACAAAGAACTCGATTTCAATACATTTTTCCTTTGCGGACCCAACGAAATGATTGCTCAGGTTTCCGATATTCTAAAGGAAAACAACTTCCCCGAAAAACGGATAAAATTTGAGCTTTTCACCACTACAGCTGTAGAAAATGAGGTAGAAACTCTCGAAGGACAAACCAAAATTACGGTGCTGCTGGACGATGAAGAAACAACTTTTACCATCCCTAACGGAACGGTGGTTTTGGATGCCGTTCTGAAAAAAGGTCTGGATGCTCCCTATTCGTGTCAAGGCGGAATTTGTAGCAGTTGTATTGCCAAAATCACTCACGGTTCGGCTCAGATGAAGAAAAATTCCATACTTACTGATGGCGAAATCGCAGAAGGCTTTGTATTGACCTGTCAGGCTGTGCCTACTTCAAGCGAAATTTATGTGGATTATGATGATGTTTAATTCAAGTGTTCAGTCTTTAGTCTTTAGTGTTCAGTTAAATCCTAATTCCTGAATCCCAATTCCTGATTCCTAATTCCCAAATTGCAAAAATCCACATTATATAAAGGAGCAAAAATTCACTATACCGATTCCGGAAAGGGTTCGGCAATAGTGTTTTTGCACGGCTTTTTGGAAGAGCTTTCGATGTGGGATTATTTTGTAGCAGAATTATCTAAAAAACACAGAGTTTTCGCCATTGACCTGCTCGGTCACGGACAGTCTGAAAACATCGGATATGTACATTCTATGGAAGACCAGGCCGATATGGTACATTCGGTTTTACACGAAAATAAAATCAGAAAAGTAACACTCATCGGGCATTCTATGGGTGGTTATGTAGCTCTGGCTTTTGCCGAATTATACCCGGATTCCGTTAAGGGAATTGCACTTGTCAACTCGTCTTCCCGAGCAGATAGCCCTGAGCGGAAAATCAACAGGGACAGAGCCATAAAAGCTGTAAAACAAAATGCGACTTCTTTTATCAGGATGTCGATTACCAACCTTTTTTCCGAAAAAAACAGAGATATTTTAAAAACAGAAATCGAAGCAGTCAAAGAAAAAGCTTTGAAAATTCCGGTTCGGGGGATTATTGCTGCTCTGGAGGGAATGAAAATCAGAAAAGACAGAGAAGTGCTGCTGCATTTTGCTCCCTACCCGATACTGCTGGTTTTGGGCAAAGAGGATTCGGTGCTCAATTATGAGGATAATAAAAGCCAAATTGAGAACACTTCCGTGAAATTGGTCGCTCTTCCCGCAGGACACATGAGCCATTTGGAAAACAAAGAAGAACTGCTGGAAAATCTGGTTGCTTTCCTGAAAAAAAACATTTAGAAACACGGATTTACACAAATTTGCACAGATTTATTCCGGAAAAGAACATTCAGAAACACAGATTTACACAAATTTATGTTGAAGAAGAGCATTTAGAGACACAGATTTACACAAATTTGCACAGATTTATTTGTGATAATTTGTGTAAATCTGTGTTTTATTTTCAAATCTGTGTTTCACAAAAAAACCGCTCTGAGTTTCAGAACGGTTTATTTTTTTGAGGCATCTAGCGGATTCGAACCGCTGTACACGGTTTTGCAGACCGCTGCCTAGCCACTCGGCCAAGATGCCTTTTCGCTTCGGAGGGCAAATATAGAAAATTTTTATATAAAGCCAATCAAAACCCTAAAGATTATTTTCGGGAAGCTTTCAGAATAATACTAACCTGTTCTACATCACCATCTATGGGAGGATTGCATTTTGATACGGCTATTTTTATTTGAGTAACCATGGCGATTTCTTTAAAAATACGGTCGATGATTCGTTGGGCTACATTTTCCAGAAGTTTAGCACGAACAGCCATTTCTTCTTTTACGATTCGGTTGAGGTGAACGTAATCGACAGTGTCTGCAAGATGATCTGTTTCAGAAGATTTTTTTAAATCGGCTTTTATTTTTAAATCAACCACATAATCTGAACCGATTTTGCTCTCTTCAACAAGGCAGCCGTGGTAGGAAAACGTACGGATGTTTTTTAAATGAATAGTTCCCAAGGATTTTTTGTTTAAAGTTAAAGTGTAAGGTTCAAAGTTATAAGAGAATTTCTCTTATAACTTTGAACCTTATCTGAAGCAAATTTTACTTAATAATTATCTCATAGGGCATAATCGCCTGAATTCCTTTTCGGGAGTTGATGTTTTTGATTTTTTCAAGGATTTGATAGTTTTCTTCACCTATCTCTTCTTTGATGAGTTGTTCTTTGGTTTTAGCCATAAAGAAAGGCGAACTTTCCATAAAGAAATCCTCTAAGGTTCTTTCAAACACAGGGAAATTTCTCACTTTGTAATCTGAGGCATTTACCAATTCTGAAGCATAAGCAAGTGCATCGTCAAGCCCCCCGATTTCGTCCACAAGACCTAAGCGTTTGGCATCAATCCCTGTCCAGACACGACCCTGAGCAATTTTGTCAACTTCTTCAAAAGTCATCGCTCTGCCCTGAGCCACACGGTTTACGAAAGTAGTATAAATGGTTTCGATACTCTGAGTAGTAACTTCTCTGAAAGTATCATCCATCGGTTGGAAAACGCTGTACTGGTTGGAATTTTTGTGAGTGCCTACCTGATCACTATAAACTCCCATATTGTTTACGAATTTCGTCAGATTCGGAATAGCTCCCAAAACCCCTATCGAACCCGTAATAGTTGTTGGTTCGGCAAAAATATAGTCAGCATTACACGAAATATAATAACCTCCCGAAGCTGCCAGATTGCCCATCGAAACGATAATCGGTTTGTGTTGTTTGGTAAGTTCGATTTCTCTCCAAATGATATCCGAAGTCAAAGCACTTCCACCCGGAGAATCCACCCGAAGCACAATGGCTTTGACATTTTTGTCTTTTACAGCCTCCTGAAGCGATTCTTTTACGTAACCTTCACCAATATGTCTCGGGCTTCCTTCACCGCTCAAAATTTCGCCTTGAGCATAAATAACAGCAATTTTATCGGTTGCTTTCTTTTTACGTAAAGACATCCCTATGTTATTGGCATAATCCGTAAGGTCAATGGTGTTGTATTCTTTGCCTTTGTCAACTCCCAGAGCATAACGGATTCCGCTGTGATATTCGTCTTCATAGGCGATTCTGTCTATCAGTTTTTTGTTGTGTGCCATTTCGGGAGTTCGGGCAGCCAAATTATCTGCAATGCTGTTTAGGCTGTCAACCGGAATGTTTCGGCTGATTGAAATATCAGAAACAATGCTGCTCCAGGCAGAGTGCAAAAGCTCAGACATTTGTTCACGATTGGCAGGGCTCATCTGGTTTTCCAAGAACGGCTCTACCGCACTTTTGTATTTTCCGTGACGGATAACTTCCATTTTGATTCCGGATTTTTCCTGAAAATCTTTGAAAAACATAATTTCAGACGAAAGTCCTCTAAAGTCCATTTCACCTACCGGATTCAGATAAATCGTGTCGGCTACCGAATTGATATAATACTGACCCTGAGTGAAATAGTTGGCATAGGAAACCACAAATTTTCCACTTTCTTTAAAGTCTTCCAACTTGTCTCTCAGTGCTTTTGCCTGAGCAAGACCCAACATTGAAGTCGTATTCAACATCGAAATCCCTTCGATTTTATCATCTGTTTTGGCTGCTTCGATAGCGTTGAGCATATCGGTAAGCCCGTTATATCGTTCGGAATTAAAGAGTGGAAAATCGGTTATGACCACTTTTTCCGAAAAATCCTGAGTCACCCGGTCTAAGTCGATCATCAGGACAGAATTGTCTTTTACTACGGTTTTTCCTGCATCTTCAGCACTTCCTCCCATCAGAATCCCGATGAGGAAAAGCCCGAAAAACATAATCATAAAAAATAAGAATAACCCGACAAGGGTAGCTAAGACGTTACTTAAAAATTTCATACGTTTTATTTTTTTGGAGTTTTATCTGATTAGTGGCAAAAGTACTCAAAATGTTACACTTTCAAATCAACTTTTTCTTATTTGCTTCGTTGCATCTTACTATTTGTTTTCCGTACTTTGCCTTTTGTTATGAAGCAACATCAGGTCATTTTATCTATCGGGAGCAACCAGGGCAACAGACTTTATCACATCGAAAACGGTATAAATCTGATACACAAAAAAGTAGCAACGGTTGTCAAAACTTCAAAGCTTTACGAAACTCCGTCCTGGGGATTTCAGGGTGAAGCGTTTTATAATTGTGCTATTTTGGTTCATACCTATAAAAAAGCAGAAGAGATTTTGAGGGAACTTCTCGAAATTGAAAGGGAATCGGGTAGAATTCGTTTAGAATCAGAAGGTTATCAAAGCAGAACGCTCGATATTGACATCATTGCTTTTGACGACCAGATTATCGAAACCCAAATCCTACAGATTCCGCATCCGAGAATGCAGGAAAGGCTTTTTGTGTTGCAACCTCTAAAGGATATATTTCCGGATTACACTCATCCGAAAACAAAGAAAACGATCAGACAATTAGTTCAGGATTGTCAGGATTCGGGCGAATTTAAAGTGGTTTCAGAGCTTAAAAATCCGTTGGAAAACTATCGGTTTACCCAATTCAACCATTTAGTGATTGAAGGAAATATCGGAGCCGGAAAAACCACTTTGGCTACAAAAATTTCAGAAGATTTTAATGCCAAATTGCTCTTGGAAGGCTTTGCAGACAACCCGTTTTTACCGATGTTTTATGAAGACCAAACCCGATATGCTTTTCCGCTCGAAATGTCGTTTTTAGCAGACCGCTACCAGCAATTATCTGATGATTTAACTCAGCTTGACCTTTTTAAGAGCTTTACGGTTACAGATTATTATATTTTCAAGTCGCTTATTTTTTCCAGAGTTACCCTCGAAGAAGAAGAGTACAGGCTCTATCAAAAGATTTTTGATATTATGTATAAAGAAATTCCCAAGCCCGATTTGTATATATATATGTATCAGGAAACGGAGCAATTACTGCAAAACATCAGGAAAAGAGGGCGAAGTTATGAGCAAGAAATTCCGTCTGATTATCTCGAAAAAATCAATCAGGGTTATTTGGATTACCTCCGTCAGCAAAAAGATTTGAATGTACTCATTCTTGATGTGTCTGACAAAGATTTTGTTGCCCATCAAGAGGACTATTTGTGGATTTTAGAATGGATTGCCAACGCTATCAATTAAGCTTCCATCAGTAAAAAACCACACATCAATCATTGAATTTATATTTTTTTCTATCCGTATTTAACTTATACTGAATATATTCCATTATATTTGGACTATGTTTCACGCCTTTAAATAATTCTCAACATACCTAAATATTGCATCCAAAGTAAGTAAAACAACACTTTACAACCGGAAAAAGACTTATACGTAGCGGTATAAGCCATAAGCTGTAATAAATACAACTTTATATATGTACAAAAATGTTTATGCAAAGTCGTTAAGTCGAATGTTATTCTTGTTATTCGTATGTTTATCAACGACTGGCTTTAGTGCTCCTGTAAATACACGAGAAGCCTGTGAGCAACTTATTGAAGAAGCCCGGAAAAACGACAGTAACAAAAACTATACAGCAGCTCTTGAAGAATTATTGAGAGCAGAAGCCATGGCAACGGAATACCATTGGAACGATTTACTGTCTAACGTGAAAAATCATATCGGACTTATCTATGTATATTTTTCTAACTATGGCGAAGCATTGAATTATTTCCAGGAATCACTCGAAATAGCACAAAATGACGAGAGTCTATACAACAATAAAGTACTGACTTTAAGTAATATTGGTTTTCTGTATGCCAAAGAAAAAAAATATGAGGAAGCTTTAGTTTATCTGAATAAAGCTTTTGACTTGGCTGAAAAAGACAACATGGAACGGCTTCAAAAAGGGATTGCCAACAACATAGCCAGTATGTATAACGAACTGGAACAACCCGAAAAAAGTTTAAAAATACTACTGGAGGTAGTAAACAATGAAGCCGATGAAACCGTTGATTTTTTGTGGGAAGCAATATATATTCGAGCACTTTTTATTAACGGACAAATAACAGAAGCTAAAGACAAAGCCAATCAGTTAGAAGAAAAATTAAACAGCGAGGCTTTTAGTGATAAGGTTTGTCATGTCTGTTTGAATGATTTACTCTCAAAAATACATGCAAAATTGGGTAACACAGACACTGCCATACATTACGCTAAAATTGTCTTAAACACCACCGATGAACTCATCGACAAAGTAGAACAATACAAAAATATTGCTGAACTGTATTTGCAAAAAGGTGATTATTTAAACGCAATACAATATAAAGATTCTGTTCTGATAGCTACAGATTCATTATCTACCTTAATTAATAGTCAGCTATATGAAGCTAATAAGATAAAATTTAAAGTAAGTGAATATCAGAACGAACTTTACCTCAAAAAGAAACAGCAACGAACAGAACGTCAACTATTTGTAGTAATAATAGTTTTTGGTTTGATTACGCTTTTTTTAATGGTAAAAATTTTTCGAAATAAAGTTGTCAAACAAAAACACAAAGCAGTTATAGCCGGTTTAGAACTTGAGAAAGAAAAAAAGGAACATTTGCTGGTGGAAAAAGAACTGGAAACCGTCAGGTTAAAACAACAGCAATTAAAACATGAAATTGCAGAAAAAAACCGGGAACTATTTGCCAGAACACTATATCTTTCTAACCGAAATGAGTTAATACAAAACATTATCAGTTCTCTTGAAAACACCCCTACCGCCAAACAGAATAAAGAAACTATTGAACAAATAAAAATCATCAAAAACTTTTTAAGAACAGACAATCAGCGAGATGACTTTATCAAACATTTTGAAAATGTAAATCCTGATTTTTTAAGTCAATTAAAACACACACATCCTCAATTAACGGCAAATGACGTTCGGTTTCTTTGTTATGTATATATGAATTTGAGTCTAAAAGAAATTTGTATGGTATTTAATATTACCTACAATGCCTGTATCATTCGCAAACAACGAATTATGGACAAAATGGGCTTAGACAAAAAAGAGGTTACTTTATATGATTATCTCCTTAGCCTGAACAACAATAAAGAATAAAACAAAGAGGTTTTTAGTGATCTAAGGAATATTTTTTTATAGCCACTACATTCATCAACTCTTTTTGACTTAAATCAATTGCCTGAAAAAAGGACTTATTATCTGATTTTAGAATATAAATAACTGAAAATAAACCACTTAAACCACAAATATTATAATCAAGGAATTATTTCCATATAATTTTTTTAGTACGATGACAGTTTTTTTCAACCCCGATTTTTTGGTCATAGGGTCTTTTTTAGTTGAACTTTGCCTTCGTTAATCATTAAAAACTAAAAAGCTATGAAAACACAATTATTAAAACGTATTGTACAATTCGCTATCGCATTTGTAATAACCCATGCTTCTTATTCCCAAGAAGCCACTTTCGAACCTCTCGGCTTCATCACTGATGCTCCTAATGCAATGACTCTTGCTTATGGAATTTCTAATAATGGGGAAATAGTAGTGGGAGCATCCTATTCTATTATTCAAAATGGACCACATGCAGGAACTGCAGTTCTTCAGGGGTTTCGTTGGGAAAACGGAGAAATAGCAGGAATTGGAATGCTTCCTACAACAGACTCCACTATTCCTTGGTCTTTTGCAACCGACATATCTGCTGATGGTTCTACTATTGTAGGTTACAGTATGTCAGACAATGCTTTTTCCTCGGGTTGGGAAGCTGTACGATGGGCAGCTGACGGGCAGATAGAGGCCTTAGGTGATTTTGTAGCTACAGATTATTGGTCAGAATCTAAAGGAGTTTCAGGAGATGGTTCAGTAGTTGTAGGATTAAGCTATATGACCGGACATGGATTTCGGTGGGAAAATGGAGTTCTGGAAAGTTTATCGACTTCGGAAATCTTTTTTAGTAATGCAGGGGCAATATCAGATGATGGTACTAGGATAATAGGCACTGCAATTATACTTGCTGATAATATTGAATATGCTGCTATTTTGGAAGAAGGTAACATTATAGAGATTGCTGAGGTTCCCATTGGCGGAAATATTCAACCTCTGAATATATCGGGTAATGGTTTGTTTGTTGTAGGAGAGAAATATAATTCCGGTAGCAGCAGCCATGGATTTATCTGGTCTGAATCAGATGGATTTATTGAGTTAGAATCTTTAGGAGGTTTTACAATTCAAGCTTTAGCTGTTTCAGATGATGGTTCTATTGTAGTAGGATGGAGTCAGGACAATGTATCTGACGCTCATGCTTTTATCTGGACAGAAGAAAATGGAACTCAAAAATTACAAGATGTTTTAGAAAACACATACGGTTTAGAACTGCCCGGTTGGACACTTACCGCAGCTATTGATATTACCCCTGATGGTAAAACCATTATAGGAGACGGTATTAATCCTCAAGGTCAACAAGAAGGTTGGCGAATCGTACTTCCTGCAACGATGTCATCTGATAATTTTATCGGAGCAAACACTCAGTTATATCCGAATCCAACCACAGGAGTAGTATTCTTAGAAACTGAAGGTATTGTTGACAACATCTCTGTTTATAATATCTCAAGCCAAAAAATAACAATTCCTGAATTTCAAATAGAAAAATCATCTATAGACTTATCCGATTTTTCTAACGGTTTGTATTTCGTAGAAGTGGTTACAGAAAAAGGAAAAGAAGTTTTTAAAGTTATCAAAAAATAGCTTTCCTAAAGACATAAAAGTTTCTAAAAATATAAATCTCCGACCGTTTTATGTGTCGGAGATTTTTTATATGTGAAATCGAAATCTTACTCAAATTATTATATCCTCATACTCATTTTCAAACTAAATACTCGAGTCGTCAAATAGTTTGGAATCCCGTATTGGAATTTAGTATAAACATCTCTTACCCAAGTATTCGTAATCGCATTTTGATTGTTGAAGAGGTTGAAAATCTCTAATCCTACAGAGAACTCTTGGAAGTTTTTGAATAAACCATTGTTTTGTAGGTTGTCTTTAGAGCTGTCTACAAACACATACGAGAAACCAACATCGGCTCTACGGTAATCTTTCAATCTGTTTTGATAAACATAAGGGTCAGCATACGAAGGTGAACCTCCCGGAAGTCCTGTGTTATAAACCAAATTCAAATAAACCTTTACGTTCGGGATGTTTGGCATATAATCCTGAAACAAAATTCCGAATTTGAGTCTTTGATCTGTTGGTCGAGCAATGTAGCCTCGATTATCGATATTTTCTTCGGTTTGCAAGTATCCGAAACTGAACCATGATTCTGTTCCGGGAACAAATTCTCCGTTTAGTCGAGTATCAAATCCAACCGCATAGGCTTCAGCATTGTTGGCAGCATTATATCGAATTCTTACATTTTCTAAAGTGTATGGATTTACGTCTGTCATAGACTTGTAAAACGCTTCCGAAACCAATTTGAAAGGTCTGTCCCAAAGCTTAAAACTGTAATCGTGTGACAACACAAAATGAGTTGATTGCTGTGCTTTTACGTCAGCAACCACTTCTCCCATTTGGTTGCGAAGCTCCCGATACATCGGAGGTTGGTGATACATCCCTACCGAAAAACGGAAAATCATATCTTTTTCCCAATCGGGTTTTAGGGCAAACTGACCTCTCGGAGAAAAAACGGTTTGATTGGAAAGTTTGGTTTTTCTTTCTATAATTGGTTCACCAGTAATTGGATCTATATCACCTTCTCTATTTTTCCAAACTGTCCAGTTGTGAGCCCTGACACCCAAATTAAACCAGGCTTCGTGTTTGCCGATATAGCTTCGTCTGTTCCATTGTACAAAGCCCGAAAGCCTGTCAATCGTGGTGAAATTGGTCGCTCTTACATTCTGATAAGGCACAAGCGGACCTGTGTAAGCGTTATAAGGTTGGTCGTTTTTATCATACCCGATAGGTGGATTGAGCGAAAATCCGGCTGAGTCGATAACCTCCCATTCCACAAGGCGGTCACGAATGTCTTCACGGGTAAATTTTGCTCCCCATTCCAACTGATTTTTGTCTAAATAATGAAATCCTTTGAGTTCGATATTGGCAATCAGGGCATCGAGGTTGTTTCGTCCGTGATTGAGTTGTGAGCCAATTCCTCTTGTGAATTCTACATCTCCGAAATCACCTGACCCTATGTTGGAATCTACTTCGCCTAAGCGATATTGCCCTAAAATATCGAAATGTTCCTGTTCGGTAGCGTGATAAACCGAGCCGATAAGCTTCAGACTGAAATTGTCATTGACCAAATAAGTCGTTTTTAAAGCTCCGAAATAGGTAGTGTATTGGTCTTTTTCCTGACCTTCATAAAAAACGGAAAGCTCTGTTGGGTTATCCACCGTTCCGAATTTTGTCCTGCGAATAAGTGGTTGATAATCATAGGTATTAGAAGAAATATTCCCCAAAAAGCTAAACTGCCATTTTTTGTTGGGTGTAAAGGTGATGTAGCTTTGAACATCAGCAAAAGTAGGTTTAAAATTGGTTTCGGTATCCTGAGAGTTTACCAAAAGGGAATTATCCCGATAACGACCCGAGACGATTCCGCTCCATTTTTGATTTTTTGAAACGCCTTCCAACGTAAGGCTTCCGCCTAAGAAACTGGCTTCTGCTCTGGCTCCGAAACGGGTCGGATTTCTATAGGTAATATCCAAAACCGATGACAGTTTATCTC
>JBAYSC010000015.1:0-24381 GCA_041676345.1 Flavobacteriaceae bacterium
GCTAAAAAAATGTTCTTTTTGCCCTGTTTTTTGTCTTTTTCTTACTCCGTAGCGCTGCTATGCAGTGCAAAAAAGCCTTCAAACAGAACAAAAATATTCATTTTTCGCTTCAATCAAAAAAGTTTAAATGAGTTCTTTTTTAACTCGGGTCGTTGATTGCCAAACGGAAACCTTCACCGTGAATGTTGACAATTTCTACATTTTCGTCACGTTTGAGGTATTTACGCAATTTCGCAATATAGACATCCATACTTCTGGAAGTGAAATAGTTGTCATCTCTCCAGATTTTCGTAAGAGCCAGCTCACGAGGCATCAGGTCATTTTCGTGAAGGGCAAGCATTTTGAGCAAATCATTTTCTTTAGGAGAAAGTTTGATAGGCTCTTCGTCTCTAAAAGAAAGAAAACGAAGTTTTGAATTCAAAAAGAAATCTCCGATTTTAAATTCAAATTTAGTCATATCCGTTTTGCTTGCTTCAGAGGCTTTTCGGTGTATGATAGCACGAATTTTCATCAACAAAACCTCAGAATCAAAAGGTTTGTTCAGATAGTCGTCTGCACCCACTTTATAACCCTTCATTACATCTTCTTTCAGCGTTTTTGCCGTTAAAAAGATAAGCGGAATTTCTTTGTTTCGGTCACGAATTTCTTTTGCCAGTGTGTAGCCATCTTTGTAGGGCATCATTACATCAAGGATGCAAAGGTCAAAAGAGTCTTTTTTGAATTTTTCAAAACCTTCCATACCATTTTTGGCAAGAGTTACATCAAAATCATTCAATGTCAGATAATCTTTTAAAATCGCCCCGAAATTCGGGTCATCTTCAACCAACAGTATTTTCTTGTTTGTTTCCATAGTGTTTATATTTAGTTTGTTTCTTTTTTTTAAAATTTAATTTATTACGGGTATTTTAATGATAAAGGCACTTCCTTTTCCTTTTTCGCTTTCCACAAAAACCTGACCGCTATGGTCTTCAACAATGGTTTTTACGTAAGCCAACCCCAGACCGTGACCTTTTACGTTGTGAATGTCACCTGTGTGTTCTCTGTAAAATTTTTCAAAAACCCGTTTTTGGGCTGCCTTGCTCATCCCGATTCCTTTGTCCTGTATTTTTATCAGTATAAAATCTTTTATATTTTCTGTATAAACGTCAATTACAGGGGCTTCGGGTGAATATTTGATAGCATTGTCGAGTATGTTTACCAGCACACTCGTAAAGTAAACCTTGTTGAGCAAAGCAATGGTTCGGGTTGCTTTATAGTGTTTGGTAATGCTGCCTTCCCTGTTTTCAACAATCAGTCTCACGTGCTCGATAGCATTGTCCATCACTTCGGCAATATCCCCGGATTCTTTTTGTATATCCAATTCCTGTTTTTCCAATTTTGAAATTCTCAAAACGTTTTCCACCTGAGCGTGCATTCGTTTGTTTTCGTCTCTAATCATTTGCAGGTAGCGTTCCCAACGTTCTTTATCGTCTCTGACTTTTGGAGTTTTTATAGCATCCAGAGCCAGGTTTATCGTGGCAATGGGAGTTTTAAACTCGTGTGTCATATTGTTGATAAAGTCTGTTTTTATCTGCGAAATCTGACGTTGTTTGATATATTGATGCAAAGCACTGATATAAGCAACAATAATAATTAAGGTGAAAACAATACTGATACTCACAATGCCTAAGAGTTCAGAAAAGAGGTATCTCTTTTTGTCGGGAAAGCTCACCAGCAGCTCAATTTTGTCTTTGGAGTTTTCATAATCATCAAAAACCGGAATAGAATAGGTAGATTCTTTGTCATATTTAAAACTCCCCGATTTTACTTTGGTAGCCAAATCATTGCTGTAAATAGCAAATTCAAACGGAGTTTGTATGCCGTAGTTTTTGAATTGCTCGTTGAGCAGGTTCTGCACATCATCGGTAGCAATTCTTTTAGAGACGGGTTGCAATCCGGCAATGTCTTTGAAATAAATTTCAAACTGTGATTTGTGCAATATCGAAAGTTCACCCTCCTGATCTATAATTTCATCGGGAGTAGCTTTCATCTGAATGTGGGAATCCTTAATATTTCCGGGTCTGTATATTTCCGTATGCCTTTTGGAAACATAATTTCTAACCGGAACAGAATCTATTCTTTTGTCAAAGAACGAAAGATCAATATTGAAATCTTCGGCACTGATGGTGCTTTGATACGAAATGGTTTCGTTGGTGGATGTATCCCACTGAACAACCCAATATTTAACCAATTCTTGTTTTTTGGGTTCTGTTCCGATGCTGTCTCTCAAATTATAATAACTGGAGAGATAGCTCTTCATTTCGTTTTGCTCAAGTTTATCTGAAACATTCCCGATAACCTGTTTTACCTGATATCGGAATTGTTTTTCGCTTTGCTCCAAGGAAGAATCTATCCAATATAACTGAACTAAAATAATTCCCAAAAGCGATAAACTCATCAGCACAACAAGGGTGCGAAACAACATATTATTCATCGACTACAAATATAGTAAATTTAACATTTTAAATTTCTTGTGATTAACTAAAAATTAACACTAAACTTTCTATTTATATTTTATTTAATAGAATAATAAGCTCTTTAACTTGTTTTTTAGTGTCTTTTTTCAGTAAATTTTTTATTATAAAGCTACTTTTATTGATTTTTTCTTGGTCAGAAAGCTGATTTTTTATTCTTTCCATAACTTGAGCTTCTGTAACTTTATCTCGTTGCATTACTCTTTCAATTCTGATTTTTTCGGGAGCCGTAACCAAAATAATAGCATCAAATTCTTTTTCGGAACCCGTTTCAAACAAAATGGCAACTTCTTTAATCACAAACCGATGCTGTTGGTGTTTTTTCAGCCAGTTTTTAAAATCCTGTTTTACTCTGGGGTGAATCACCTGGTTTAGCTGCTCCAATTTCTCCGGATTGTTGAAAACTATCGAAGCTATTTTTTTTCGGTCGAGTTTGCCCTCGACTATAACATTTTCTTCAAAAAGTTTTTGCACCTGCTCTATGGTTTCTGCCTCTTCCATAATTTTTTTAGCTTCGGTATCGGCTATATAAACCGGAACACCAAGCTCCTGAAAATAACTTGCAACGGTCGATTTTCCGCTACCTATACCACCTGTGAGTCCGATTATTTTAGTCATTTTGAGAGGATTTAGAAGTTACATTGGCTGAAAAACTGTTTTGAGGTACTTTCCCGATAACTCCCTCAAAGTGCTTTTGCAGCATTTGCATATCTTTTTTTAGAGAATCGGTTATATAATAAGGAGTATGAATTTTCACTTCTTTTTTGCTCCAGTCAAAAGCAACGCAAACCACAGGTACTTTTGCCTTTTGGGCGATATAATAAAACCCTGTTTTCCATTGTGTTACCTTTTTTCGAGTACCTTCGGGAGCAATAGCCAGACGAAATTCCTCTTTTTGGTCAAAAATTTTGGCAATGGCATCTACTTTGTTTTCGTTTTTGCCCCGATTTAGCGGAGCTCCGCCCATCCATCGGAAATAGGCTCCAAACGGAAAAGCGAACAGTTCTTTTTTGGCTACAAAATTCATTTTTAATTCTGTAATGCCCCGGGCAAACACTCCGATATAGAAATCATGCCAGCTGGTATGCGGCACCACAATCATCACACATTTTTTTACCCTCAGGTTATCGACTCCTGAAATTTTCCAGCCCATCAGGCGAAAAAAAATAAAGCGATAAATTTTTTGCTTCATAGCTTTTATTTTCGGTAAAATTACTATTTTAGGCTGATATTTGAAACCCTGTGATGCTATTTAAAAAACTGTTGAGTTATCTCTATCCGATAACCGTCTTTAAAACCCATTCTGATATCAGCCAGACCATCGAAGTTACCCTTTCGGGAGGCGAATTGCTGCTGGATTCCAAAAATGCGAATTATTCTTACGGAAGTCTGCAACGGGTGTTGCGGTTAGGGTTAAAAAAAATAGGTTTTCCGACCCTGCTAAAAATGGAGCACATACTGGTTTTGGGTGTGGCAGGAGGCAGTGTGATTAAAACCCTGACCGAAGAAATCGGGTTTAAAGGGAAAGTCACAGGAGTGGAAATCGACAAAAACATCATCGAAATAGCCAACCGCTTTTTTAGGCTCGACCAAATCGAAAATCTGAACCTGATTATTGATGATGCTTTTGAATTTGTATTGAAAACCCGTGAAAAATATGACCTGATTATTATTGATATTTTCCGGGACACCAAAATGCCTAATTTTCTGTATGAAGAGTTTTTTAAAGACAGAATACTTTTTTTATTGAAAGAAAACGGGTTTATTTTGTTTAACACGATGACTCTCGACAAGGAATCCAGAGATAAAAACAAGCGATACGTGGCTTATTATAAAAGCAAAGTTAAAGGAGTAGAAGTAGTATCTAATGTGGAAAATTTCAATGAAATTATTATAATTGAAAAATATTAGAGCCTGTTTAAATTTATATCGTGAGAATGTTTATAGCTTATTTTTGAGCGAAACGAGACATATTTTTTTGAGATAGCGGTGTTCTATCTCAAAAAAATATAACGAAGTTGCAGCCAAAAAGAAGCATAAACAAGTTATTAGATAAATTTTAAACAGGCTCTTAACTAAAAAAAATATCTTTTTATTTTTGCTAATTCCGAATAATTAGTATATTGGCTCTTTAAAAAACAGAAAAAATATGATTGAACTATAGAACCAACCCACTTAACTACCTTAAAACTATGAAACGACTTATACTTATCAGACATGCTAAATCAAGCTGGGAGACTGCCTTAAACGACAAAGACAGACCCTTGGCAAACAGAGGGGTTCAGGATGCCCACCTGATGGCAGAAAAAACACAGAAAATATTACCTGAATCTTATATTATTTGGTCGAGCCCTGCCAAAAGAGCCCTCGAAACGGCTCGTATTTTTGCCCAACACCTGACCTATCCGGAGGATTTGATCGTTCAAAAAGAGGCTTTATATACTTTTGACGAATCACAACTGGAAAAGGAAATTAAAAAATGTGATAACAGCTACGACAATCTGATTGTTTTTGGGCATAACTCGGCTGTTACTGATTTCGTAAACACTTTCGGGAATACCTATTTGGAAAATGTTTGCACCTGTGGTTTTGTCTCGTTTGTTTTTGAGCAGGACGAATGGGATGCTATCAGAAACGGAAAAATCCAGAAAGTAATTTTTCCGAAAGATTTCAGGAGCTGAATCGGGCAATCCTAACATTTTTTTAAACCTGTGCCTGTTTTTATATCAAAACTAATTCCGATATTTGTTGTTACTATACGGAAAATGATATGATGCATCTCAATACCCAAAGAGAATACAAATATATAGACAGAGAAAAAAGTTGGTTGTCTTTTAACGAACGAGTGCTTCAGGAGGCAGCAGACACCAGAGTTCCCCTATTAGACAGGCTACGGTTTCTGGGAATTTTCTCAAATAATCTGGACGAATTTTTCAGAGTTCGCTATGCAGCCATAAGGCGGTTGCAGCTTCAGGGAAAATCAGGAAGGAAAATGCTGGGAGGAATATCTTCAGACGAACTCCTTCACGAAATTACCGAAATCGTAATCAAACAGCAAACAGAAAGTTTACGAATTTTAGGAAGTATCGAAAAAGAACTCGAACTCCACGACATTTTTATTGTCAACGAAAAAGAACTTTCTCCGCAGCAGGAACTTTTTGTAAAGGATTTTTTCATACAAAAAGTTTCGCCCGAACTGGTTACGATTATCCTGAACGATCTGGACGAATTCCCGCTTCTCAGAGACACTTCGGGTTATCTTGCCATAAAATTGGTGATGAAAACAGGCGACATACGCTATGCCATTATCGAAATTCCGCCTGCTATAAACCGTTTTGTGGTTTTCCCTAAAGAAGACGACAAACAGTATATCATTATGCTTGACGATGTGATTCGCTATAACCTGCACAGTATTTTTAATATATTCGACTACAAAAGTGTTACGGCTCACATGATAAAAATCACCCGTGATGCAGAACTCGATATTGATGGAGATATGGGAAAAAGCCTGATGGAAAAAATATCGAGCGGAGTGGCAGACAGGCGTTTGGGCGAACCTGTTCGGTTTTTGTATGATGTTGATATTAAGAAAGATACACTTAATTTCTTTTTAAATAAAATGGAAATCGATTCTTCGGACAGCATTATTCCCGGAGGTCGCTATCACAACAGACGGGATTATATGAAATTTCCCGATTTGGGCAGAACCGATTTGCTCTACGGCAAAAAACACTCGCTTCCGGTAAAGGGACTAAGTCTCGAAGGAAGCATTCTGGAACGGATTGCCAAAAAAGACTTTCTGATTCATACGCCCTATCAGACTTTTTCGTATGTCATTCGGTTTTTAAGAGAAGCAGCTCTCGACCCGAAAGTAACCACGATTAAAATCACTCTATATCGCCTGGCAAAAAATTCCCAGATTGTGAGTTCGCTTATCAATGCCGTTAAAAACGGAAAACGGGTAATTGCTCAGGTGGAGCTTCAGGCACGATTTGATGAAGCCAGTAATATTTTCTATTCGAAATTGATGCAGGAAGAAGGTGTGGAGCTTATTTTCGGGATAAAAGGACTGAAAGTACATTCAAAAATATGTGTGATCGAACGTCTGGAAGAAGGAAAAATAAAACGCTACGGTTTCCTCTCTACCGGAAATTTCAACGAATCTACAGCACAGGTATATACCGATGTTACCCTGCTTACGTCACATTCAAAAATTCTCAAAGAAGCAAACAGAGTTTTTGAATTTTTAGACGTAAACTATAAATTGTATAGCTACAAACACCTGATTGTTTCGCCTCATCACACCCGAAAGCGGTTTTATAAACTCATCGACCGTGAAATCCTCAATGCCATCGAAGGCAAAGAAGCTTATATTTTCCTGAAAATGAACAGCCTGACAGATTATCTGATGATTGACAAGCTCTATGAAGCCAGCCAAAACGGAGTACAGATTCGGCTTATTGTCAGAGGGATTTGTTGTCTGGTGCCCGGAGTGGAAGGAATGAGCGAAAACATAGAAGCCATAAGCATCGTAGATAATTATCTGGAACATTCGAGAATTTACATTTTTGCCAATCAGGGGAATCCTGATGTATATATTTCTTCTGCTGATTTTATGACCCGAAACATTGACGAAAGGGTAGAGGTAAGTTGCCCGATTTATGACGAAAAAATCAAACAGGAACTGATTGATATTTTTGAAATCGGGTGGAAAGCCAACGTAAAAGCAAGAATTCACTCCGAAGATTTGAGTAATAAATATAGAGAAAGAGGGGAGCAGCGGGAATTTCGGGCTCAATATGAAATGTATGACTATTACAGAAATAAATTGGAAGTAGTGGTCGAAAAAAACGAACTTTAGGCTATGATAAATATAAAAAAATATGCTGCTATTGATGTGGGTTCCAATGCGATGCGGCTTTTGGTTTCCAATATCGTAGAACAGAAAGACAAACCGACTCAGTTCAACAAAAGTGCTTTGGTTCGGGTTCCGGTTCGCTTGGGGCAGGATTCTTTTACGGTTGGTGAAATCTCCGAAGAAAACGTAAAGCGAATGGTCGATACGATGAAGGCTTTTTCGCTTTTGATGAAAGTACATAAAGTAGAAAAATATATGGCTTGTGCTACTTCGGCTATGAGAGAGGCAGACAATGGAACCGAAATCGTAGAGCATATCAAGAAAAAAACCGGAATCAAAATCCATCTGATTGATGGAAAAAAAGAAGCCAAAATCATCGCTTCGTCTGATTTGTATCAGTTTCTCAAAACCGATGAAACCTATTTGTATATTGATGTAGGAGGCGGTAGCACAGAGCTTACGCTTTTCTCGGAAGGAAAAATCATTACATCAAAATCCTTCAAAGCAGGAACCGTTCGTTTTCTGAACAATATGGTTTCTGAGGTGGTGTGGAGCGAAATCGAAAAATGGATAAAAACCGTTACGGCTCCCTATAAAAATGTGATGCTTATCGGCTCGGGAGGAAACATCAACAAACTCTTTAAAATGTCGGGAAAATCGCAGGAAAAACCGCTTTCACTTTTCTATTTGCAAAACCAATACAACCTGTTGAGCAAAATGAGTTATGACGACAGAGTGATGGATTTGGCCCTGAATTCGGATAGGGCAGATGTTATCGTTCCCGCTACCCGAATTTATCTCAATGCTATGAAATGGAGCGGAGCAAAACAGCTTTATGTCCCTAAAATTGGGCTTTCAGACGGAATCGTAAAGGCTTTGTATTATAACACGATGTAAAATTAATCCTCTAATCCATGACTGAAACATTGATTGATGATTAACGATTGATTATTACAGATTTACATCCAGCACCCAACATCCAACATGAAAGCAACCTACCACAAATACATTCTCAATTTTAAACGTCCGAGTGGCACTTCCAGAGGTGTAATGACTGAAAAAGAAACCTGGTTTATTGTTTTGGAACAAAACGGTAAAATCGGAATAGGGGAGTGTGGCATTTTGAGAGGATTGAGTATTGATGACAGAGATGATTATCAGGACAAACTAAAATGGACTTGCGAAAATATCTGTCTGGGAGAAGAAAAACTTTGGGAAGAATTATTGGAATTTCCGTCGATTCAGTTTGGAGTCGAAACGGCTTTTCGTTCGCTTGAAGCGAAAAAAAATCCGTTTGAAATTTTTGAGTCGGGCTTCACAAAAGGAGAGAAAAACATCCCTATAAATGGCTTGGTTTGGATGGGTGAAAAAGCGTTTATGAAAGCCCAAATCGAGGAAAAAATCGAGCAGGGTTTTAGCTGTATAAAACTCAAAATCGGAGCTATAGATTTTGCCTATGAACTCGATTTATTGCGATATATCAGAGAGAACTTCGATGAGGATAAAATCGAGATTCGGGTCGATGCAAACGGTGCTTTTGATAAAACTGAAGCTTTATATAAATTAAATCAATTAGCTGGTTTTAAAATACATAGCATTGAGCAGCCAATCAAAAAAAATCAAACTGACAGTATGGCAGAATTGTGTAAAACAACTCCTTTCCCGATTGCTTTGGATGAAGAGCTGATAGGCGTATTTTCTTATGAAGACAAAGAAAAATTACTTCAAAAAATAAGGCCGCAATACATCATTTTAAAGCCGAGTTTGGTGGGTGGATTTCGGGGCTCAAAACAATGGATGGAGCTGGCTGAAAAATACAACATTGGTTGGTGGATTACCTCAGCTTTAGAATCCAATATTGGGCTGAATGCTATCGCTCAATTTACGTTTTTACAAAACAACCCGATGCCTCAGGGTTTAGGCACAGGCGGACTTTATACGAACAATTTCGATTCTCCGCTCGAAGTCAAAAACGGAGAGCTGACTTATAACCCTTCAAAACCTTGGGACGAAAAAGCGGTTTTACAGCAGATTTTCAGAAAATAAAACCGTATTTTTGCAACTCATTTTTTAGTATGTAACTATGAATTTTATCAATCGTTTGGCCTATTATCTTTTGGGGCTTTTAGTAGGGATTTTGTTTTTGATTTTCTTTTTTAAAGGTAAATACGGAGACAAAGACATGTCGTATTGCTATCTGCCGAATTGCAGGGTTTTAAAGGATTTACGGAGCAAACCCTTCCATTATTCCGATATGGCTTCCGAGAAAATGCAACAAGGATTGCTTGATACCATACAGTTAAAAGAAATCTTCAAAGAAGGCGATGTGCATTTTTCCAAAAGCAACATCCCGATGGAAGGCGGAAAATATTACCTTATTGAAGGAGAAATCGAAAAGAAAAAAACTGTTTTTGTGGAAGTTATCAATTACGAAAACAAAGTGGTTTTGAAAGATATACTTACGAGTGTTCAGTAGGCAGTTTTTAGTGTTCAGACCGTTAGACTGAGCAAGCCTGTACTGAGCTTGTCGAAGTATCGAAGCCCAAAATCTGAAATCATAAATCGTTAATCATCAATCTGCAATCTCTAATCTGCAATCAAAATGAATAAACCTTTAGCAGAACGTGTTCGTCCGAAGCAGTTATCGGAGTATATCAGCCAGTCGCATTTGGTTGGTAAAGGCGGTTCGCTTACCTATCAAATCGAAAAAGGTTTTATTCCGTCTTTGATTTTTTGGGGACCTCCCGGAACGGGAAAAACTACTCTGGCTCAGATTATTGCAGAACAGAGCAAACGACCGTTTTATGAGCTTTCTGCTATACATTCGGGGGTGAAAGATGTGAGAGATGTAATCGAAAAAGCCAAACAAAGTGGCGGACTTTTCACCTCCAAAAATCCGATTTTGTTTATTGATGAGATTCATCGTTTCAACAAATCGCAACAGGATTCGCTCTTGGGAGCTGTCGAAAAAGGTTGGATTACCCTTATCGGAGCCACCACCGAAAATCCGAGTTTTGAGGTGATTCCCGCTTTGCTTTCCCGTTGTCAGGTGTATGTGTTGAATCCGTTTTCCAAGGAAGATTTGGAAGCGATTCTGCAAAGGGCGATTCAGGTTGATGAATACCTGAAAACCAAAAATATCAAGCTCAAAGAAACCGAAGCCTTATTGAAACTTTCAGGAGGTGATGGTCGTAAACTACTCAATATCTTTGAGTTGGTTGTCAACGCTTCGTCTGATGATAAAATTTTGATTACCAATGATTTGGTAATGAGCTTAGCTCAAAAAAATACGGTTTTATACGACAAAACCGGAGAACAGCATTACGATATTATTTCGGCTTTTATAAAATCTATCAGAGGAAGCGACCCAAACGGTGCTGTTTATTGGCTTGCCCGAATGATTGAAGGAGGTGAAGATTTGAAGTTCATTGCCCGAAGATTGCTCATTTCAGCCAGTGAAGATATCGGAAATGCCAACCCAACCGCTTTGGTGATTGCCAACAATTGTTTTCAGGCAGTTTCCACCATTGGCTATCCGGAAAGTAGGATCATTTTGAGTCAATGTGCTGTTTATTTGGCTACTTCGCCTAAGAGTAATGCTACTTATTTAGCAATCGGAAAAGCACAACAAATCGTACGTCAAACAGGAGATTTACCGGTTCCGTTGCACCTTCGCAATGCTCCGACTAAACTTATGAAAGAGCTGGGTTACGGAGATGATTACAAATATGCTCATGATTTTGATAATAATTTCGTAGAACAGGAATTTCTACCGGACGAAATCAAAAATACAGCTATTTATGAGCCTCAGAACAACTCCAGAGAAAACCAAACCAAAGATTTTCTGAAAAATCGTTGGAAAGGTAAGTATGGATATTAAAACGACATTCCTATGAAAAAAGCTTTTGAATTTCTAAAACAAGTCAGAGAGAATAACAACCGGGAGTGGTTTGCTCAACACAAACCGACTTATGAGGCGATTGTAAAGGAAAACAAACTATTTTTCAATCAGGTGTACTCAGAATTTCAAAAGCACGATAGCCTTGACGGAATTCATATTTTCAGAATTTATAAAGACGTTCGTTTTTCGAAAGATAAATTACCTTATAAAACCCATTTTGGAGCTTCGTTTTCCCGAACCAAACCTTTATTGAGAGGAGGTTATTATGTTCATCTCGAACCTGAAAACAGTTTTGTAGGAGGTGGTTTTTGGGCTCCGAATAATGAAGATTTACTGAGGATTCGTAAGGAATTTGAAATGGATACTACAGAAATTCAAAAAATTACTTCAGGCAAAACCTTTGTAAACTATTTTGGAGAACTTCAAGGTGAAGATGGTGTAAAAACAGCTCCCAAAGGTTTTGACAAAAACCATCCTGCCATTGATTTGATCAAGAAAAAGCAATATGTCGTAATGCGAAAATTCTCAGACAAAGAAGTGTTTTCAGCTGATTTTCAAAAAGAAATTATCGCTACATTTTTGGCTATGCGACCGCTGTTTGATTATATGAGCGAAGTGCTTACAACCGATTTAAACGGAGAGCCTTTGTTTTAGTTCTACAACTGAATCTTGATTTTATATATTTTGCTCAATCCGTTGGATGAATTCACATATTGTTGAAATTCAGCAAGGTTGGCAAATTTTCTCGGAGATAGTAGATTCCTACGACTGGTGAAGTATAACGTTTGACTTTTTTGGTCATAAAAAGGACAATATTCCATAGCCACCGTGTTGATTTTCTCACCTAAATTCTCTACCTGCTGCCAGTTTCCCTGAGCATCTTTTCTGGAAATATACAAATCACCACTTCCGAGACCTCCTGCTGCATTGTATTTTGTGTAGAGCAAAAAACTTTCGTCTTTAGAGATAAAAGCATTGAATTCGTAGCCTTCGCTATTTACTTTATCGCTTAACAAAACCGGAGTATCATAATTTTTTCCATTCCATTGGCTCATATAAATATCGTCTTTTCCCATTCCGGTTGGGGAATCTAATGTAAAATATAAATTGCTGTTTTCGCTTAATGTAGGATAAAATTCATCTAATTCAGAATTTATAGGACTTCCTAAATTTATGGGTTCAGACCATTTATCGCTTTGGTTTTTACGTTCTACATACCAAATGTCAAAGTTCTTTTTTCCGTCTGTGGAGCTGTTATTAGGTCGGTCTGAAACGAAAAACAAACGTTTTCCGTCATAGGTCAGAAAAGGTTCCATATACATATTTTCGTCACAAAAAGGCATCAGAACAGGCTCAGACCAACCTGTTTTTTCTTTTGTGATAGAAACAACCTGAGAGATTTTTCCGTCAGGGCTTTGAATGGTGAAAAAAGCTTCATTTTCGTTTTCAGAAATACAAAAATCCCTGACATTCAAAAACTGATTTAGTTTTGTGTCAAATAACGTAACTTCTGATTCTTGAGCAGACACAACACCTGAAATAAGTAAAAAAGGAGCAATGATATATTTTAGTGTTTTCATAGTTTAGCGATTTATTTTCTGAGCAAAAGCAATGATATGTCCGTCTAAATCTGCAAAATAACAGGCTTTATCACCCCAATCCCTGTCCTGAATCGGGCTGATGAGCAAAGCTCCGTTTTCCAAGGCATTTTGAAATTCCGATTCGATATTTTCGACATAAAAATAAAGTTCACATCGTGGAATTCCGTTTCCACTTTCAGGGTGTGGAGTTTTGTCCTGAAGGATTTTTGCAATTCCGTTATTGGGCATTAAACCTAACTTACAACTGTCGGACAAAATAAATTCCGTCATTCCCGGAACGTGTAAATCGGGGTCTTTCCGAAAAATTTTAGCATAAAAATCTTTACTCTTTTCCTGATTGGAAACGTATAGGATGATTTGGGTGAGGGAGATGTGGTGCATTTGCTATGTTTTATCTTACAATATTCTATATCCAAATAAATTCTTTTGCTTTGGGGCTTTCTGGGTCAAACCATTCATCTGCACTTTCTTTATAAATAGCCTGTCCGTTTTTATCTGTTTTTATTTGAATAAGGTCTCCTACGGGTGCACCGTGTAAATATCTAAGTCGTCCGTTTGAGTCGAATTTTACTTTTCCTTTTTGAAGTAATATTTCAAACTTTATCCAAGTTTTGATGTTTTCTTTCGTTATTCTGATTCTTTCCATTAGTTTTTAATTGTATAGAACACAAATCTACACAATTTCTACAAATAAAAATTTGTAAAAATCTGTGTTTTAAATTTTACTATTTTTGCTTTTGGAAAATCAGCAATCAAAAATCGTTAATCTTCAATCAAAAATCATAAATGCTTTCTTCACTTTCTATCAAGAATTACACGTTAATTGAAAATCTGAATATTGATTTATCAGGTGGTTTTTCGGTTATAACGGGAGAGACCGGAGCAGGAAAATCAATGTTGTTGGGAGCTTTGGGCTTGGTTTTGGGAAAAAGAGCCGATTTATCTTCACTTAAAAATGAAGAGGAAAAATGTGTGATTGAAGCGGTTTTTTCGGTTGAAAAATATGGTTTGAAAACCTTTTTTGAAGAACAAGATTTGGATTTCGAAAACGAAACGATTATTCGCAGGGAAATCCTACCCAGCGGAAAATCAAGGGCTTTTGTGAACGACAGCCCGGTTACGTTACAGCAGTTGGACGAATTGGGAAACCAACTGATGGATATTCATTCGCAGCACCAAACCCGTGAGCTATCTGAAGAGAAATACCAGTTTGAAGTGTTGGATATTTTGGCTGAAAACGAAGATTTACTCACGGAATATTCTCAAAAACTATCGCAGTACAAAAAGAACAAAAAGGCTTTAGAGCAGGCTCAAACCAAATTATCGGAATCACTGAAAGAACAGGAGTATAATTTGTTTGTTTTTAACGAGTTAAACGATGCTAATCTGAAAGAAAACGAACAGGAAGAATTAGAAACTCAGTACGAAAAACTCAATAATACAGAGGTTATCAAAGAGGTTTTGTCTAAAACGCTCAATCTTTCGGATAATGAAATAAGCGGAATTCTTCAAAACTTGAACGAAATAAAATTAGACTTTTCTAAAATCTCAGGTTTGTCGGAAGATTATAAAGAGCTTTGGGAGCGAATCAACAGCGTTCAGATCGAGTTTTCAGATATTTTACAGGAAGTAAATAATCTGTCGGAATCGGTTTTTGACGACCCGTCAGCCACTCAAAGAATAGGAGACAGGCTACAGCTTTTGTATGACCTGCAAAAGAAACACAAAGTAAATTCGGTCGAAGAACTTATCGGAATCAAAAACAATCTGGAAGAAAAAGTGGTTTCGGTGGACGAACTGAGTGCTGTTATCGAAAAATCACAGAAACTCATTACCCAAAACCAAACGGAATTAGACACGATTGCTCGGCAATTACACCAAAACCGGGAAAAAGCTATCACGGTTTTTGATCAAAAAATCACCATTTTATTGGCTGAACTCGGTATGAACAATGCCCGTTTTGATATTAAATTGATTCCGACAGAAGATTATTTCTCTAACGGAAAAGATAAGCTCGAATTCTTGTTTTCAGCCAATAAAGGTGGCAATTTCGGACTTTTGAAAAAGACGGCTTCGGGAGGAGAACTCTCGAGAATTATGTTGGCAACCAAAGCTATTTTAGCGGAATATAAAGCGATGCCTACGATTATTTTTGACGAAATCGACACAGGAGTTTCGGGTGAAATTGCCTTGAAAATGGCTCAGATTATGCAGCAAATGAGTAAAAACAGACAAGTGATTTCCATTACTCACTTACCACAAATAGCTTCAAAAGGAAATAATCATTATAAAGTGTATAAGTCTGTTACAGAATTAGATACGGTTTCTGATTTAAAGCTATTGTCTAATCAGGAAAGAATCGAAGAAATAGCAGAAATGCTGTCGGGCAAAAACCCAACGGAATCTGCTTTGCAACATGCTAAAACATTATTGAATTAAATTACTATATTTGCTTACGGAAAGCAAATTCGCAAATTTGCAAATTCGCAAAACATTAAAACCTTAAACATAAAACTATGTATAACTTACTTAAAGGAAAAAAAGGAATTATTTTCGGGGCATTGGATGAAAATTCTATTGCCTGGAAAACGGCAGAACGTGTTCACGAAGAAGGTGGAACTTTTGTGTTGAGCAACGCTCCGATTGCCATGCGTATGGGAACCATCAACCAATTGGCTGAAAAAACAGGTTCACAAATCATCCCTGCCGATGCCACTTCGGTTGAAGATTTAGAAAATCTGATTGACAAAGCTCAGGAGATTCTGGGAGGAAAATTAGACTTTGTTTTGCACTCTATCGGGATGTCTGTAAACGTGAGAAAAGGCAACCATTATACCGACCAAAACTACGATTTCACGGAAAAAGGCTGGCAGGTTTCGGCTCTTTCGTTTCACAAAGTGATGCAGGTTTTATACAAAAAAGATGCAATGAACGAGTGGGGAAGTATCATAGCTCTAACTTATATGGCAGCCCAACGTGTGTTCCCTGATTATAACGATATGGCTGACAATAAAGCTTATTTGGAGTCGATTGCCCGAAGTTTCGGTTATTTTTTCGGAAAAGACAAAAAAGTGAGGGTAAACACCATTTCTCAATCTCCGACTGCTACCACAGCAGGGCAGGGAGTAAAAGGCTTCGGAGGGTTTATCGCCTATGCAGACAAAATGTCGCCTCTTGGAAATGCAACTGCCTTAGATTGTGCTAATTATGCAGTAACCATGTTCTCTGACCTCACCCGAAAAGTTACGCTTCAAAACCTGCTCCACGATGGAGGTTTTTCGAATATGGGAGTGAGCGAAGCAGTGATGACAAGATTTATGGAAGAGTAAAAACAGACTCAAATTGTTAAATCACTTCAAAATCAAAAATCCCCTGTCAAAAATAATTGGCAGGGGATTTTCTCATTAAACTAAAAATATGAAAAAAGTTACTTGTTTCTAAAAACCAATTTATCTTCAAAACTATCTAATAAGACAATACTGTCCGTAGTTATTTTTCCTGACAGAATCTCTTTAGAAAGCTCGTTTAAGACTTCTCTTTGCACCACTCTTTTCACGGGTCTTGCTCCAAATTCAGGGTCGTAACCTCTTTGTGCCAGATAGTCGATAGCTTCGGGTGTGGCATCTAAAACAATATGTTGTTGTTCCAATATTTTGGCTACATTTTTCAACTGATATTCAACGATTTGTCTGATGTTGCTTTGGCTAAGCGGAGTAAACATTACGATTTCGTCAATACGATTCAAAAATTCAGGTCGTACGGTTTGTTTCAAAAGTCCGAGAACTTCAACTTTAGCCGCTTCTGCTGCACTCTCGAAGTTTCCTCCTGCATTCTCAAATTTCTCCTGAATAATATGTGAGCCCATATTCGAGGTCATAATAATTATCGTATTTCGGAAATCTGCAAGTCTTCCTTTATTGTCGGTTAATCTTCCTTCGTCCAAAACCTGTAACAATATATTAAAGGTGTCAGGGTGTGCTTTTTCGATTTCGTCCAATAGCACAACCGAATACGGTTTTCTTCTGACCGCTTCTGTAAGCTGTCCTCCCTCATCATATCCGACATATCCCGGAGGAGCTCCGACCAATCTCGAAACATTGTGTCGTTCCTGATATTCACTCATATCAATTCGGGTCATTGCATTTTCGTCATCAAACAGATATTCTGCCAAAGCTTTTGCCAGTTCGGTTTTTCCGACTCCCGTAGTTCCTAAAAACAGGAACGAACCAATCGGTTTTTTAGGGTCTTGCAATCCTGCACGACTTCTTCTGACGGCATCAGAAATTGCCACAATCGCATCTTCCTGTCCGACTACTCTTTTATGGAGTTCGTCTTCCAAATTGAGTAATTTTTCTCTTTCGGATTGCAACATTTTGGTTACGGGAACCCCCGTCCATTTGGCTACAACCTCCGCAATATCTTCGCTTGTTACTTCTTCTTTGATAAGCGAATTTTCTCCCTGTTCGGCTAATTGCTGTTGCAATTTGTCTAACCGTTCTTGTGCTTCTTTGATTTTTCCGTAACGGATTTCGGCTACTTTTCCGTAATCTCCCTCACGTTCTGCACGTTCTGCCTCAAGTTTGAAATTCTCAATTTCGAGTTTGGTTTGCTGAATATTATCTACCAACGTTTTTTCGCCTTGCCATTTGGTGAAAATTTCGTTTCGTTCTTCTTTCAGATTTGCTAAATCCAATCCTAATGCTTTCAGTTTGGTTTCGTCATTTTCACGTTTGATAGCCTCGATTTCGATTTCGATTTGCATTATTTTTCTGTCCAAAACGTCCAATTCTTCAGGTTTTGAATTGATTTCCATTCGGAGTTTTGAAGCGGCTTCGTCCATAAGGTCAATCGCCTTATCGGGAAGAAAACGATTCGTAATATATCGTTGTGAAAGCTCCACAGCCGAAATAATCGCTTCGTCTTTGATTCGCACTTGGTGATGCGTTTCGTATTTTTCTTTAATTCCACGAAGGATAGAAATAGCACTTTCGGTATCGGGTTCGTCCACCATTACTTTTTGGAAACGCCTTTCGAGAGCCTTATCTTTTTCGAAATATTTTTGGTATTCATCCAAAGTCGTCGCTCCGATAGCACGAAGTTCTCCACGAGCTAAAGCGGGTTTGAGAATGTTGGCTGCATCCATAGCTCCCTCACCTCCTCCTGCACCAACCAAAGTATGGATTTCGTCAATAAACAAAACAATATCTCCTTCCGATGAGGTTACCTCTTTGATAACGGATTTTAATCTTTCTTCAAATTCTCCTTTGTATTTTGCACCTGCAATGAGTGCTCCCATATCCAAAGAAAAAACAATTTTATCTTTCAGATTTTCAGGTACGTCTCCTTGAATAATTCGGTGTGCCAAACCTTCTGCAATAGCTGTTTTACCAACTCCGGGTTCTCCGACCAACATCGGGTTATTTTTGGTACGTCTTGACAAAATCTGCAAAACCCTACGGATTTCTTCATCACGTCCGATAACGGGGTCTAATTTTCCGTCATAAGCCAACTGATTCAGATTTTTGGCATATTTGCTCAAAGCATTATAGGTGTCTTCCTGACTTGCAGAAGTTACCCGTTCGCCTTTTCGGATTTCGGCAATAGCACTTTCGATTCCTTTTTCGGTTATTCCCTGGTCTTTCAGAATTTGAGAAACTTTGGATTTCGATTTGAAAATAGCCAAAATCAAATGTTCAATCGAAACGTATTCGTCATTCATTTTTTTGGCAATATTCATCGCTTCGGTAAGCGTGGAACTTGCCTCTCGGGACAACATCAACTCTGAACCCGAAACTTTTGAAAAACTCTGAATCGTGCTGTCTAAAACCTGTGTAAACAACGAAACATTTACCCCTAATTTCTTTAAGATAAAAGGCGTAACATTCTCGTCTGTGTCCAAAATTCCCTTGAAAATATGCTCATTTTCAATTTGAGGATTCTGAAAACCTTGGGCTATTTGCTGTGCTTTGCCAATAGCCTCCTGTGATTTGATTGTGAAATTATTTAAGTTCATATTTTGTTAATCGTTAATTGTTATTGGTTAATGGTGTAGTTCTTCAATTCAAAACCCTACTTCCAGTATCCGACACCTATCATCTGCCACCCAGCTTTTCTTCAAGTTTTGTTCCGATTTTCCCAAGCCGTCAAAATGTCATAAAATATTGATTTTTAGTCGCTTGAAAATGTCAAAATGTCCTTTTTGAGTTAAAATATAAAAAATAAATGTCTTAGTTTCTACGGATATTAAAATAATTGTATCTTTAACCGTTTGATTAAAAGGTGTTAATTTGAAAACAAAACTACGTGTGTTTATTGGGTTGTTTTTTATGCTTGTCTCTGTTTCGGGATGGGCTCAGTTTTCTTTTAACGTAACCAAAACCGATGAAACCTGTACCGGAAATGCCACACTCACTTTCCAGCTGAACAATCAAAACCCTCAGGCAGCCTATACTTTTGTCATTTACAAACTGCCTAATACGACCACTCCGCTTTTGGTAACCACTTCGACTTTTGTGGAATTTTTAGCCCACGGAACCTATATCATCGAAGCTCTCGAAAACCTCAACGGAAACACTACGGTTCAAACTCAACAAATAACCATTGAAAATTTTGTCGTGCCACTGACTTATTATATCGTTGAAACGCCTACCAATTGTGGCATAACCATCGAAGTAGTAACCATTGACGGAAATCCGGTTTCGTATGAAATTTTCTCAGGACCTCAGACCTATCCGCTACAGGAATCCAATATTTTTACCGGACTTGAATACCATGAAACCTATCAAATCCGGATTTATGACGATTGTGGGGAAGGGTATGTGAGGACACATACGATTGAAAATGCACCTTTGAGTCATTTAGGATTAGTGTCGAACCCTCCTGAATTGGTTGATTGTGATACGGTACGTATTTATTATACAACTTCTTCTTCTGAGGCTGTTTCCGATTGGGAAATTACGGCTACGACAGTTTTTTCAGACGGAACAGAAGAGGTTTTTACGGTTATAAAAGACATTGCTGAAGGGATTGTTGAAGCTGCTTTTTATATTGATTATCCCTATGACGGAATTTCGGGGAGTTTTGAAGTATCTTTTCTTGACCATTGTGAAGAAACAATCAAAGACGAAAAAGAACTTGTCACGCAAGCGTTTTTTGACATCGGAAAAAATGAATGTGGAAATGTATATTTTTCGCTGAATGTAGAAGGATTGCTATACCCGTTTACGGTTGAATTTACTCAGTCTCCTGACGGGTTTAACCCTTTGGACTATAACGAAAACCACCCTTATTTTTCACAAAATTATATTCTGTATGGAATGATGGATAATGAGCTGCCTTTTGGAGAATATACGATCAAAATAACCGACGATTGTGGCTTTGAGCAGGAATTTGATTTTACTTCCGAATATCTGCCCGATGACCCTATTTTAGGTTTTGGAAATAATGGTTGTGGGGAATTTGCGGGATATTTTTTGATAAAATTCCAGACAGACCGAATGATAGTTTCGGGTGAAATTATAAGCGGTCCTCCCGAAGCCGGACCTTATCCTGTAAACATAGATGATACTATCAATGAAGACGGAGATATAAGAGTAGAAAATTATCCGGAGGGTATTTATACGGTCGTTTTCACTGATTTTTGCGGATTTGAATATGAAGTCGAAGTTGAGATTCCTGAACAAACTCTAATTGATTTTTTAAGTTCAAGTTATATTGCTTGTGAAGATCTACACGGAACATTGCGAATGTATAGTCTTAATGGTCATATAGTTGAAGCTTCTATTATTGCAGCTCCGGGTGATTTCCCTTATTCATTACCTTATGATGCAATAGCACATATTACCACAAATGGAGTACTTTTTTTTCCGAGTGTACCTATGGGAGATTATCTGGTACAGGCGACTGATTCTTGCGGGTATAGTAATGCAGTAACTGTTACTGTCAAAGGTGATATTTATAATCAGTATCCTTATATTGAAGTGGTGAAACATTGCAATATTTTCGATATATTTTTCGACCATAGTTTATTACGACCTTATCCTTTAAGCCCTTCTGAAAGTCATTGGCTACAGTATTATAACGAAGCCACAGGAGAGTGGGGACACCCTTATACCGGAGTTTCCTATACCAGCGGAACTGTCCCTACTGATGAAAATTCGATAGAGGTATTGATGTATGGACCTATTTATGAACTTCTGAATGTCGGGATTTTCGGAGATTTCAGAATTGTAAAAGTTTTTACAACTGTACTTTCAGATTCTCCATATCAAGCCGGACAATGCATAAAAGAATCTTATTATGAGTTTACCTATGATATGAGCCTGACCATTACCAATGCCTATCGGATAATCTGTGAAGGGGCAGACAATAATTTACAAAATATTTTTATTCAGGCAGAAGGCATCGAGCCGCTCAGTTATTACATTATTCAGAAAAACGGACAGCCGTTTTTTGTGGACAACGGAACCAACAATATTTTTACTGATTTAGAACCTGGCATTTATACCTTTCAGGTAACTGACCCTTGCGGGAACATACGAAACCGGGATTTTGATTTGGCTGATGTGGAACTTATGGTAGCCAACGGGCAAACCGATACTATTCCTGCCTGCACCGATTCCGAAACGGGAATGTATGAAATATATCTGCCCGACCGAAATATCCACCTTGTGGCTTCGACACTTTCGCTGGATTATTTCACTTTCAGCTATCACCTGAGTTATGACGATGCCTACAACAATGAAAGTCCGTTACCCGATTATTATAGTGTTGAACCGGGAATTTACACCATTTATGTTCGTATAGAAAACAACCTGATCGAAGGTTGTTTCAATATTGCTTACTTCGATTTGGTCGTAGTAGAAACCCCTCAGGTTTCAGCTATTCAGACCCAATATGCCCTTTGTGAAAATCAGGAAAATCTCACAATCAGCCTCGAAGGCTTGTTTGACAACTATCTTTGGTATGACGGTTCTACCGAAAGTTCTATCGAAATTACCACAGGCGGAACCTATTCGGTTACCGTTTACAACAACATCGGAAATGCGGTTTGCGAAAACGAAATAACTTTTACGGTTTCGGCTTCATCGGCTCCGGTTATCGAAAACATAGTGGTTCAGGACTGGACATATTTCAACAATTCCATAACGGTTGAAGTAAGCGGAATCGGGAATTACAGCTATTCGCTTGACGGAGTTTTTTATCAGCAAAGTAATGTTTTTTCCGGTCTGCAAACGGGCTACTATACGATTTTTGTGCAGGACATAAACGGTTGCGGAGATGCCGTTTCGGAGGCTTTGCTGCTGAATTATCCGAGGTATTTTACCCCCAACGGAGACGGAATTCACGATTTTTGGAGGATTCCTTTATCTACATTCGAGCCCGATATGAAAATCAGTATTTTTGACCGCTACGGAAAACTCCTCAAAGTCTTTAGGGGCGATGAATTCGGTTGGGACGGCACCTATAACGGAAAAATGCTCCATTCCACCGATTACTGGTTTACCGTAGAGCGAAAAAACGGAGTCATCAAAAGAGGTCATTTTAGTATGAAAAGGTAGGGTTTTGGCTCAGAGTCCAATACAATAAATCTTTGTTAAAAACTTTTTTAGCCCACCAACCCTTTGTAATTTTACCCTTCAAAAAAAGAAAGGAACGATGTTGAAATGGTCTAAAGCAGTATTGTTTGCAGGAAGTTTTCTACTCTTTTCCTGTCAGCAAAACAAAACGGTTGCAGAAGGAACCTCTCAGGCAAAACCACTGAAAATATACGAACAAAACGGATATAAAATTCCGTCTTATGACTTTGACAATCTGGAATATTTCCTGAACCGGAAAGATGACAAGGTCTATGTGGTTAATTTTTGGGCTACGTGGTGTCAGCCTTGTGTGGAGGAATTGCCTCATTTTGAATCAATTAACACCTCATACAAGCACAAAGGAGTAAACGTAATTCTGGTGAATCTGGATTTTCCGAAAATGATAGAATCCCGCCTGTTTCCATTTATGACCGAATACAACATTCAATCGGAAGTGGTGATTTTAAACGACCCCGACACCAACACCTGGATTCCCAAAGTAGATAAAAACTGGTCAGGAGCTATTCCCGTAACCATTATCTACAACAAAGACAAACGGATTTTCTATGAAAAAACCTTCACCTTAGACGAACTTAAAACTGAAGTCGAAAAGTTTTTGTAATTGGGCTAATCAGTAAGGTTAATTAGGAAGAGATAATCAGAGTCACTGCAAATTTATTCACAGAATCCCGGACATTGTTCGGGATTTTTTTATAATTTTACCGCTTTCAATTTTGTTAATTATGACTACATACAAAGCAACGGTAAATAAAACCGATACTTTTGATTTAAACGAAACTTCTGTCGGAAATTTAGATGCTGTTTCGGTTGGAGATTCTCAATTTCATATCCTTAAAAATAATCAATCTTATAAAGCAGAGATTATTGCAGCTGATTTTTTATCAAAAAACTATACCGTAAAAGTAAACGGAAATACTTACGAAGTAAATCTTGCTGATTCGTTGGACTTGCTCATCAAAGAAATGGGATTTGAAGTGGGTGCTGCCAAACAAGTCAACGCTATCAAAGCTCCGATGCCCGGATTGGTTTTGGAAATAAGCGTTGAAATAGGGCAAGAAGTGCAGGAAGGCGACAACCTTTTGATTCTCGAAGCGATGAAAATGGAAAACAGCTTTAGTTCTCCAAGAGCCGGAATCATCAAATCTATTGCTGTAAACAAAGGACAAGCCGTAGATAAAGGGCAATTGTTAATTGAGTTTGAATAATAGTCCGAAGTCTGTCATTGCAAGGAACGAAGCAATCTAAAAAATGTTTAGTAAGAAAATTACATATCTGATTATTTTTACAGGAATTGTTATTCTTGCTGTTATGTTTTTCAATCCATATTCATATAACTCTCCCAACATTACTATAAAAGATGAATTTTACGAGAGTTATCAGACAGATGTATCTATGCGTGAAGATTACAAAGAGAAATGTGATTTTGAAAACAAAAATGCAATAACATTCCCAAGAACAAAACCTGATAAAGTTTTTTTACATTCAAACGGATTGATAAAATATAAAAGAAGATTAGACCAAAATCACGTAGATGAATTGCTTACTATTTTGAATGATAGTGCCAATTATGTTTGGGGAGAGTTTGGTACTCCTGAATTTCAGTATTATTTTACGTTTGTCAATGCTGAAAATAAAATTATCGGAATTACTAAAATAGATTTGATAGGAATGGCTTATTCAGAGCCATATATAGCAAAGATGAAATGGGGACAATTAGATAAGATGGAAAAATTACATAATTTAATTTATGATATTGAAGATAATTCATTGTTAGTTTTAAAATATAATCATTAGTGTTTCGTTAAAACAATTTGATTTCCAATTGATTATAATTTAGTTCATTGACATTATTGTAATTAGATTTATTAAACAGTTGATTTAGAGGTGTTTTGTCCAGTAGCGAGATTCC
>JBAYSC010000016.1:0-23750 GCA_041676345.1 Flavobacteriaceae bacterium
CGGCTAAAATTGTAGAAACGGTGCAACCTGATTTGGTGGACATCAACTTTGGTTGTCCGGTAAAAAAAGTAGTGTGTAAAGGAGCCGGGGCAGGAGTTTTGAAAGATGTAGATTTGATGGTTCGACTCACCAAAGCAGTTGTGAAAAGCACCAATCTTCCGGTAACGGTAAAAACCCGTTTGGGTTGGGACGAAACCTCGATAAATATTGATGAAGTAGCAGAACGTTTGCAGGATGTGGGTGTTCAGGCTCTAACCGTTCATGCCCGTACAAGAGCTCAGATGTATAAAGGTCATTCAGACTGGACACATATTGAGCGAATCAAAAACAATCCCCGATTACACATCCCGATTTTCGGAAACGGAGATATCGACAGCCCCGAAAAGGCGTTGGAATACAAAAATCGTTTTGGTCTTGACGGAATGATGATTGGTCGGGCAGCTATCGGGTATCCGTGGATTTTCAACGAAATCAAACACTATTTCAAAACAGGTGAAAAACTACCTTCACCAACGGTTAGCGACAGAGTCGAAGCTGCCCGAAATCACCTGATTTGGTCTATGGAATGGAAAGGCGAAAGACTCGGAATTGTAGAAATGAGGAGGCATTACACCAACTATTTCAAAGGCATCCCGGACTTTAAACAATACCGCCAGAAAATGGTAACCGAAGACAATCCTCACAAAATTTTTGATGTATTTGAGGAGGTGATTCAGGTGTATTCGGATACTTTGATGGAAAACGAAAAGTAATTCTTATGGGATTATTTTTTTGAGCTCCGCCTCTAATTCTTCATACAAATTATCAGAAGTTCCGAGTTTAGAAAACTTGACTTTTCCATCTTTCCCGATGATATATAAGGTAGGATAAACCCTTATGTTATATTTATTTGTAAAGGTATGTTCCGTAAATAAAATCGGATAGTTTATAGGTTCTCTTTTCAAAAAGGCTTCGATTTTTTCTTTTTGATTTTCTTTTCCTTCAAACGGATTAACTCCAACAACTTCAATATAATCTTTATAATTCTCTTGTAATTTATTCAAATGCGGAATGGCTTTAATACAAGGCATACAGGTGGTGTACCAAAAATCGAGGACTATTATTTTATCTGATTTCAACGTAATTTCTTCAGTATAATTCGGATACATTTTTCCTTTTATTTCGGGAGCTGGAGTACCGTTTTCAAGAAGTTTATAATCTTCTTCTGTAAGGGGTTTATACTCTTCTACTACATACTCTTCAAAATAAGGAGCTACCACTTTTTCAAAACTGCTTTCCTGAACCTCATCAAACTTAATGTTGCTCAACGACCATTTGTTTATCTGAATTTGGTTTTTATATTTCGCTTGATAGGTAATCTTTTCAATAGTTTTAGTTGATTTTCTGATGAAAATAGATTCTTCCATTCCATAATAATCTTCAAAATCAGAATATTGAAAGGTAAGTTTTAAAAAGTCGGTAGAATCTTTGAAAGAAACCTGTATTTCTTCTTTGTTTAGCTTTTTTTCAATTTTTTCTATATTGTAAAAATAAGTATCGATTAGATTACCATCTATAGCACCTTTTATAGGAGAAAACTCTTCTTTATAACGAGTGATTTTTTGCTCCCGATGGTTAATTACATAAAGGAAGTCAGTGTCATAATACTTGGAAACCTCTGTGAGTGAATCTTTTCGACTATAAAGAAATTTACTTTTGAAAACGGTGTCATTTTCAACTTTTTTTATCAATACATGTGACTTTACCTCAAAAGGCTCATCCTCATCAAAAAACTTCATGGTATAGGTGATGTCATACGAAATACTGTTATGTTTTTTATATTTTTCAATGGTTTGTTTAACTAAAGTTTCGTTGTCGATTTTTGGTTTACAACCTATAAAACAAACAACTGCCAAAAATGTAAAAGCGATATTTTTCATAATAATTTAGATTTTATTTTTAATTCCTCCCTTTGTGGGAGGTTAGGAGGGACTTAATCAGTTTCTTCCAATTCAAAAATCTCATTTACGGTTTTCCCGAAAACCTTAGCAATTTTGAGAGCCAAAACGGTCGAAGGAACATATTTCCCCAGTTCCATAGCGTTGATGGTTTGTCGGCTTACTCCGATTTTATCGGCTAATTCAGCTTGGGTTATGTTGGCAATGGCTCTTTGTATTTTAATGTTATTCTTCATCTGTAGCCAATTTATTTTGTTTATACATCATCCATCGAAACCGGATGATAAAAAACAACAAATGAGAAAATAGAGCTATCATCATCACACTTAAAAAAACAAAACCATAAATAAAAACATAACAAAACAAAATAAAAATATAATTGAAATAAGTAGCCCATACCAAACTATCCAAACGGATTTTACTTACCATTTCATCCTCTGTTTTTTCTTTAGAAAAAGCATAAATAAGTCCGCTTACTATCAAAATTAAAAACAGGATTTCGTCTAAAACACTGTTTTCTATTATTCCAAAAAAAACATTTTTTTCCAAAATTCCAGTCTCTGCAAGTGCAAATACTTTGGTTTTGAAATATTCGTTTTCAAAAAAGATGGTAGAATTGAAGTATCCAATAATAAATAATAGTAGAGTAATCCAAAACACAATTCCACTAATTCTCTTAAACCGATACGGAAATAAATAGGATGTCTTCATAAGTTATAATTTTAAGTTCGGAACAAATGTAAAACAAACTTTACATATAGTCAAAATATTTTTACATTTTTTTATTGTAAATTTTTATCCAATATTCAATTTCAGAAAAATATCCGTAACTTTGAGATTCAAAAAACGGGAAAAATGGATATAGCTGTAGAAAAAAAAGAAATCATCAAATGGATAAATTCGTTGGATAATCCTGTTGTTATTCAGCAGATTAAAAATATCCAAAAAGGAAATGCTGAGCCTTTTGATTTTGAAAAAGAATGGGCAAAAAGCATTACTTCTGACGAACTGAAAAAAAGCACAAAAGAATTTCTTAAATCTTTACCTTGGGAAAAATAACTATCCAGTATTTATCAGATGTAAAGGCAAGGCTGAATAGTCTTGTTTTTATTCTTTACGAGAAGGAGTATTTTTCTTTCTTGGAAAGTTCTTACGATTATGTGGACAGACTAATAGAATTTATAGATAACGACCTTATAAATTTCCCTCACAAACAAACTCCCGAAAAGCTTATCCGATTTGGCTCAAAATATGTTTTTTACAAAGCCAATAATCATACGACTTGGTATATTTTCTTCGAAACCAAAGACAACCGCTATTTGATAACTTATATCACAAACAACCATACGGAAGACGCAAAGTTTTTGTAGTTAAAACACTTTTGACTTTATCACTTTAAGACTTACTTTTGCAAAATGACCCATCAAGTTATTTCCGAAAAGTATTCTCGTTTATCCGAAATCGACAAGATTTCAGGGCAAATTTCAACCAAAGCCAACAAAATCAGCATCAAAGGACTCGTAGGTTCTTCGACTTCGTTTGTGGTTCAGGCGTTGTTCGAGAAAAGTGAAAATCCGTTTTTACTTATTTTTCAGGACAAAGAAGAAGCCGCTTATTACCTTAATGATTTAGAAGGATTGATAGGTGAAAAAGACGTTTTGTTTTTCCCGAGTTCGCACAGAAGACCTTATCAAATCGAAGATGTCGATAATGCCAACGTACTTTTGAGAGCGGAGGTTCTCAACCGAATCAACTCCCGAAAAAAACCGTGTATTATTGTAACTTATCCCGAAGCACTTTTCGAAAAAGTGGTTACCCGAAAGCAGTTAGACAGAAATACCCTGAAAATGGGTGTGGGAGATTCGCTTTCAATTGATTTTATAAACGAAACGCTGTTTGAGTATAACTTTAAACGAGTGGATTTTGTGTCAGAACCGGGAGAATTTTCGGTTCGGGGAGGAATTATCGATGTGTTTTCGTTTTCGAATGACAATCCGTATCGCATTGAATTTTTCGGAAATGAAGTCGATTCGATTAGAAGTTTTGACGTAGAAACCCAACTTTCGGTTGAACCGCAAAAAAAGATTACCATTATTCCGAATATCGAAAACAAACTTTCGGAAGAAAAACGAGAGAGTTTTTTGGAATATATTTCTGATAAAACAGTCATTTTTGCTGAAAATACCGAATTACTCACCCATCAGTTAGATAAAGTATTCGAAAAAGCCAAAGAAACTTTTGCAGGATTTTCGTCCGATATCAAACATCAATCTCCTGATGAATTATTTCTATCCAAAGCAGCGTTTTTGGATAGAGCAGAACTTTTTACGTATGTAGAACTTTCCGGAAAACCTGTTTTTGACATCAAAGCAGCATTTCAATTCAACACCAAACCGCAACCGTCTTTTAACAAGCAATTTGATTTGTTGCGAGATAATTTGATTGAGAATCAAAAGTTAGGTTATACAAACTTTTTGTTCAGCTCGAGTGAAGCTCAAAGTAAGCGTTTTGACGATATTTTTCAGTCGATTTCAGGTGAAGATAATGAAGATTGGAAGAATTATAAATCGTTTGTATTTCCACTCTTTCAAGGATTTATAGACGAAGATTTAAAAACTGTTTGTTATACAGACCATCAGATTTTTGAGCGATATCACAAGTTTAAAATCAAAGACGGTTATTCCAAGAAGCAAACCATTACGTTAAAGGAATTAAATTCCCTCACAGTCGGAGATTATGTCACTCACATCGACCACGGAATCGGGAAATTCGGAGGTTTGCAGAAAATTGAAGTCGAAGGTAGAATGCAGGAAGCCATCAAGTTGGTTTATGCAGAAAACGACATTGTGTATGTGAGTATTCATTCGCTTCACAAAATTGCCAAATTCAACGGGAAAGACGGAACTCCGCCTAAAATTTATAAAGTAGGTTCGGGTGCTTGGAAGGCTTTGAAACAAAAGACCAAAGCCAGAGTGAAGCACATTGCCTTTAATTTGATTCAGTTGTATGCCAAAAGACGAACCGAAAAAGGCTTTGCTTTTGCTCCCGATAGTTATTTGCAATACGAATTAGAAAGTTCGTTTATTTACGAAGATACTCCCGACCAATCCAAAGCCACTCAAGATGTAAAGTCTGATATGGAACTTGACAGACCGATGGACAGATTGGTTTGTGGAGATGTTGGTTTTGGAAAAACGGAGGTTGCCATTCGGGCAGCTTTCAAAGCTGTAGATAACGGAAAACAAGTTGCTGTACTGGTTCCGACTACGGTTTTGGCTTTTCAGCATCACAAAACTTTTTCCGAAAGGCTAAAAGAAATGCCTGTAAGAGTCGATTACCTCAACCGATTCAAAACTGCTAAACAAAAAGCCGAAACACTCAAAGCTCTTGAAGAAGGAAAAGTAGATATCCTTATAGGAACACACCAATTAGTGAGCAAAGACGTAAAGTTCAAAGATTTAGGGCTTTTGATTGTTGACGAAGAGCAAAAATTCGGAGTAAACGTAAAAGATAAACTCAAAACCATAGGTCACAATATCGATACGTTGACACTGACGGCTACTCCAATTCCGAGAACGTTGCAGTTTTCGCTTATGGCAGCTCGAGATTTATCAGTAATTACTACGCCACCGCCTAACCGTTATCCGATTGAAACGCAATTAGTGTCGTTTAGTGAAGAAGTAATCAGAGATGCGGTTGCTTACGAAATTCAACGTGGAGGACAGGTTTTTTTCATTCATAACCGAATTGAAAATATCAAAGAAGTAGCAGGAATGATTCAGAGACTTGTGCCTGACGCAAAAATTGCAGTCGGACACGGACAAATGGACGGAAAAAAACTCGAAGAACTGATGCTCGGCTTTATGGAAGGAGAATTTGACGTTTTGGTTTCGACAACCATTATCGAAAGCGGATTGGATGTTCCGAATGCCAACACGATTTTTATCAATAATGCCAATAATTTCGGTTTGTCAGATTTACACCAAATGCGGGGGCGAGTAGGTCGAAGCAACAAAAAAGCCTTTTGCTATTTCATCACACCTTCGTTCTCAACTTTGACCGAAGAAGCACGAAAACGATTAGATGCCTTGGTTCGTTTTTCCGAATTGGGAAGTGGATTTAACATTGCGATGAAAGACCTCGAAATCAGAGGTGCAGGAGATTTGTTGGGCGCAGAACAAAGCGGATTTATCAACGAAATCGGCTTCGAGACCTACCAAAAAATTATGAACGAAGCCATCGAAGAACTCAAAGAAAATGAGTTTAAAGAGTTGTACGAAGATGAAAATTCGGTTGAGAATAAGAAATACGTCAAAGAATTTTCGATTGATACCGATTTGGAATTGTTGTTTCCGGATGAATATATCAATCAGGTTTCGGAACGATTGAATTTATATAACGAACTTTCGGAACTCAAAACCGAAGAAGAATTACAAAACTACGAACAGCGACTCACTGACCGTTTCGGACCATTGCCAAGACAAGCCAAATCGCTACTCGATAGCCTTCGAATCAAATGGATTGCAACCGATTTCGGAATCGAAAAAATCATCTTGAAACAAAACAAAATGGTGGCTTATTTCATCTCCGACCAACAATCGGATTTTTATCAGTCAGAAAAATTCAGAAAGGTTTTGATGTTTGTACAACAAAATCCAACCCTTTGCAAAATGAAAGAAAAAGAAACCCGAAACGGATTACGATTGTTGCTTTCCTTTGAAAATATCAAAACGGTTAAAAGAGCTTTGGAACTGTTGAATTTGGTGAAGGGATAAAATTTAAACTTTTCCAAAGTTTCAAACTTTGGAAAAGTTGAAGATTATTTCAACTCTTTTTTCAACAACTCAATCATCCCGTCTTTTTCCTGCAAACGCTTTTCGTATTGTTTGATAAGTTTGTCAGGAATGGCTATAAACTGTCCGAAATTCTCTCCTTTTTGTGTGTTGATACAGACTGTATTTATTTCTTCTCCATATAATTCTGAAATTTAATACTTTGGAAATCCTACGGATTTCATCTGCATTAAATATTATTTCTCCACTTTCTCTACGACTGTATAGTGATTAGCAGAAGCCAACAAATACCTTTATAACCTATCTTTTAAAACTTCTACAAGTTTATCAACCATTTCTTTATTGGGAAGAACTAAAACAACACTGTTGTTTGTAGAGCTGTCAGAGTGTACCTGCTTATTGAAATTGATTTCTATGTTTTTTGTGTCATTCTCGAACAGGTCTTTGATTTCCACTCCAAATATTTTGGCAAGCTCGGGTATATACTCCGATTTGATGTCATTGGTTTCGTTTTCCCAATTAGCATAAGTGTTTCTGTCAATACTTAAAAAATCCGAAATATCCTTTTGAGAATATTTGGTTTTGCTTCTTAACTTTTTTATGTTCAGACCTACTCCCATTTTTCTTTTGTTTTTTGACAAATGTACATAAAAATAGCATAACTTTTTAGGCATAATTTGCACAACTTTTTTGCTGCATTTTTGATTCTATCACAATATGTTTGCTAATCATTTTCAATAAAGTCAGAGTGATAACAGAAGATAATCCAAATTTAGAGTAGCATTATATGGATACATTAGACATTGAAAAAATTGATACAGTTTTAATTATTATCAATGATGTTTCAAAATATGCCCAATCCAATACGACAAGTTGTCATAATATTTGGACAATTATTATCCTTATCCTGCTTACAGGTTTTTTAGGAGGGCTTGTTAATTATTTTGCAGGTAGAGACAGTAAAGAAAATACGCAAAAGAATTTCTTGTATGACATTTTATTAGGTGTAATCGGAGCAAGTCTTGTACCCTTGTTTTTTCAACTAACATCAAGTAAACTTCTTGATAATTGTGAGCAATGTGATACTACCTTTTTAGTTTTGGGAGGTTATATGCTTATTGCTTCAATATTTTCAAAGAGACTTATTGATAATTTAGGGAGAAAAATATTTGACATTGAAGATGTTAAAAAGGAAATTGAAAAAGCACAAACCGAGCCTTTAGTAACAGGAGAAGAACTAACAGAAACAGATATTAAAGAAATAAAAGAAAAAATCAAAGAGGAACCTTCTGATTTAACTCAAACTGAAAAAGACAAAAATATAAGTAACGCTGATAAAATACTTGCTAATATGCAAGGCTCAAGATATAAATTCAGAACCTTAAATGGTATTGCTAAAAGCACCCAACTTGATAAAAATAAGGTTTTCGTTATTATCAACATCTTGAAATCAAAAAATATTATTGAAGAAGTTACTAAAAATAGTAATACTTATTATAAGCTGACAGAAAGAGGAGAAAGTTTACGACTGATTAAGTAACTAACACATTCAAACATTTTTTAACCATATAAATTTTAAAGTATGACAACTAAAAACTATTTAAAATTATCTTTTATGATTTTGCTATTTACGATAGTCTCTTGTGGTAGCGATGACAACGAAGACTCGGGTGGAAATGATGACAACAATCCATCTATTCTCGCAGGAACACTTGATGAATCCTTTAATATAGGAACAGGGTTTGATAATACTGTTAATGTAATTGCCCGACAATCTGATGGCAAAATTTTAGTAGGAGGAACTTTTAATAAATTTAATGGACAAACTTCAAGATGTCTTGTTCGTCTTAATTCAAATGGAAGTTTTGATAATTCTTTTATCGGAACTGAGTTTAGTGGTTCTTCATTGGGTGTTTCTTCAATTGCTCTCCAACCTGACGGAAAGATTTTGGTAGGAGGACATTTTACAAAATTCAAGGAGATTATTCAAAATAAGCTTGTACGTTTGAATGCCAACGGAAGTCTTGATACTTCTTTTAACATCGGAACAGGATTTAATAATGGTTTTGTTGATGTAATTGTCGTACAACCTGACGGGAAAATTTTAGTAGGAGGAAGTTTTAATCAATTTAATGGACAAACTCAAAATAGTCTTGTTCGCTTGAATTCCAACGGAAGTCTTGATACTTCTTTCAATATCGGAACAGGATTTAATGTTGCTGTTTTCTCCATTGTTTTACAATCTGACGGAAAAATTTTAGTAGGAGGACAGTTTACAGAATACAACGGGCAAACTCAAAAAAGACTTGTACGTCTTAATTCAAACGGAGGGTTCGATACTTCTTTTGATATAGGAACAGGATTTAGTGGTAATGTTATTACTGTTGCTGTACAACCTGAAGGAAAGATTTTGGCAGGAGGAAATTTTGCTGAATACAACGGACAATCTCGAAACAAGTTTGTTCGTCTTAACTCAAATGGGAGTATTGATACTTCTTTTGATATAGGAACAGGGTTTGGTATAGGTAGTGGCTCAAATTTTAGTAGTTCTGTTAGTTCAATTGTTCTTCAACCTGACGGAAAGATTTTGGTAGGAGGAGGTTTCCTAGAATACAACGTGCAAACTCAAAAAAATCTTGCACGTCTTAACTCAAATGGAAGCCTTGATACTTCTTTTACTATCGAAGTAGGGTTTAATAGTCGTGTTTCTTCAATTATCCTACAACCTGACGGAAAGATTTTGGCAGGAGGAAATTTTACAGAATATAATGGGCAACCTCAAAACCGTCTTGTACGTTTGCATAACTAAAAACCATAACCTTTTCACATCAAAAAACCTTTCATTCCGTTTTTGGCTTGAGAGGTTTTTTGTTTTTGAAAGAAAAAGAAATCCGAAATGGGCTTCGCCTATTACTTTCCTTTGAAAATATCAAAACGGTTAAAAGAGCTTTGGAACTGTTGAGTTTGGTGAGAGAATAAGAGCTAAACTTTTCCAAAGTTTTGAACTTTGGAAAAGTTGATAATCCCTTTTTACCTAAAGGGATTTTTTTATTCAAATCCTCAGAGCCAACCAAAAATAAAATGTATTTTTGAACGGAGAAAAACCCTGCAAATCCTAAGTTATGCAACCAATGTCGGGTAAATGTCGGGTATAATTACATCGAAATAATTGTGCTGAAATTTCCCCTGTTGTAGTATTGCCGAAAATTTTAAAACCAAATGTTATGAAACAACCTGAACTCGGGAAGAAAATTTCCCAACTCCGAAAAGAAAAAGGATTGACTCAAGAAGATTTAGTCGAAAAGTGCAACATCAATGTAAGAACTATTCAGCGAATCGAATCCGGAGAAGTAACTCCGAGGAGTTATACCCTAAAAACCATTCTCACAGCCCTCGATTATGATTGGGAAGAAATCAAAACCGATTTTGAGAATACCATCAGCATTTCAAAAAATCACATTAGTATTCTCAACCTTTCTTTTTGGGTAGGTATAGTGTTTGTGATTGCTTTGGCTTTTGCTATGTTTGTTGATTTGATGATGTATCTCCAGTCAGAGCAACTCATCGGGTTTCAGGTTTCCGAACCTTTGTATATGACGGCTCACCTTGTTTGTGTTGCTTGTGCTTTTGTGTTTTATCTGGGGTTTTTTACAACCGGAAAATTACTAAAAAACACTTTGCTGAAAGTTTCAGCCATACTTTTTATGGTGGTGGAAATCATCAGTAGCGGAGTATATGCCTTTATGTTTAATGCAAGCGAATCGACCGCCTTATATTACAGCCTTTTTGTGCTGGGTTTTTATGGCTGTGTGGGAATTCCTTTCGGAATCGGACTTTTAAAACTGCAAAAACATCTGGGGCAATATGCCACCCTGACAGGAATTTTCACCATTGTACTTTATGCCACGATGCTAACGGTAATTTTAATCTTTATCAGTTTGTTTTTGTGGTTTCCGGTAATGATTTTACAGTTAATTCTGCTGTATAAAATCAGAGAATATTTTACAGAATTACAAGCAAACGAATAACTTTTCTAATTCACACACAAAAAAATAATTCACTAAAAATTAGATTACTATAAAATGAAGTGTTATTTCTTGCAAAGTAAATTATAATTCTTTTGCAGGTTATATTTCTCGCAAAGTCGCAAAGTCTCAAAGTCGCAAAGCGACTGATTGTATTAAAGAAAAATTCTTTGCGACTTTGCGACTTTGCGAGAGAAAAAACAGAATATTTGTGAGAAAACAGCAAATTCATAAATAGTAAATTGTTGTTTTTCAGTATTTTATTATTATTTTTTAATTTTTGTCGTGTATCAAACTTTTCCAAAAAATAAGCAGAATTTAGCAATAGATTCTGCTTTTTTTATGACAAAAAGAAAATTACAAATACAATTTTCATATCTTTGACTTTGTTGAAATCTAAAGGATTATGCTTACAAAAGTTTTCGGAAGTGCTGTTTTTGGGGTAGAAGCCACAACCATTACCGTTGAGGTCAATATCGACAAGGGTGTGGGCTATCATTTGGTAGGCTTGCCCGATAATGCGGTAAAAGAAAGCAGTTACCGCATTGCAGCCGCCTTGAAAAATATCGGTTATAACCTTCCGGTCAAGAAAATTACTATCAATATGGCTCCTGCCGATATGCGAAAAGAAGGCTCTGCCTATGACCTTACGTTCGCCATCGGAATCCTGATTTCATCTTCACAAATCAAAGCTGATAATATAGCCGATTATATCATTATGGGTGAACTGTCGTTAGACGGAAGTCTGCAACCTATAAAAGGTGTTTTGCCTATTGCTATCAAAGCCAGGGAGGAAGGTTTCAAAGGCTTTATTTTGCCTGTTCAAAATGCAAAAGAAGCAGCTGTGGTAAACAATCTGGATGTTTACGGAGTGGAAAACATTCGTGATGTAATTGATTTTTTTGAAGGGAAATCCACATTGGAGCCCACTATTGTCAACACTCGTGAAGAGTTCTACAAAACCCTCGATTTTCCCGAATTTGACTTTTCTGACGTAAAAGGTCAGGAAAGCATCAAACGTTGTATGGAAATCGCAGCAGCCGGAGGGCATAACATCATTTTGATTGGACCTCCCGGAGCCGGAAAAACCATGCTGGCAAAGCGTTTACCCGGAATTCTTCCTCCGATGACGTTGCAGGAAGCTCTCGAAACTACAAAAATTCACAGTGTGGCAGGAAAAGTCAAAGATACGGGGCTTATGAATCAACGACCGTTCAGAAATCCGCATCACACCATTTCTGATGTGGCTTTGGTTGGGGGTGGGAGTTTTCCGCAACCGGGTGAAATTTCGATGGCTCACAACGGAGTTCTGTTTTTAGACGAATTACCCGAATTCAAGCGAAGTGTACTCGAAGTTATGCGACAACCTTTGGAAGACCGGGAAGTTACCATTGCCAGAGCCAAATTTACGGTTACTTATCCGAGTTCGTTTATGTTGGTCGCCAGTATGAATCCGAGTCCGAGTGGTTATTTTAATGACGGAAGTTCGCCTGCTGCTTCTTCTGCTTCCGAAATGCAACGCTATATGGGTAAAATCTCAGGGCCGCTTTTGGACAGAATTGATATTCATATCGAAGTGACTCCGGTTCCGTTTGAGAAATTATCAGAAAATCACAAGCCTGAAAGCAGTAGCGAAATCAGAAAAAGAGTAATCGCAGCCAGAGAAATTCAGACCAAACGCTTTGAACATCTGGAGAAAGTGCATTATAATGCTCAGATGAATACCAAACAAATCAGGGAATATTGTGCTTTGGACGAAGAGTCGAAGAACCTTTTAAAAACCGCTATGGAACGCCTTGGTCTTTCAGCCAGAGCCTATGACCGAATCCTGAAAGTTGCCCGAACCATTGCTGATTTAGAAGGTCAGGGAAATATACAACCACACCACATTTCCGAAGCCATTCAATACAGAAGTCTTGACCGGGAAGGTTGGTTGGGCTAAATTAGTTTTCAGTCGCAGTTGACAGGAATTACTGAAAACTGCGACTGAAAACTACCCACTATTTAATGACAATCTTGCGGATGTCTTGTGACGTTTCGTTTGCTAACTTTAACAAATAAAATCCATCAGCTACAGCAGAAGTATTTATGGTGTGGCTATTTTGATGGGTTGGTTGCACTGTCAATACTACTTTTCCTGAAACATCTATAAGCTCGATAGAAGTCATATTTTGACCTGCCCATTCGATATGCAAATAATCCTGAGCCGGATTCGGATAAACGTGGATATTATTTCCTTCAAAATCTTGATTGCTCAGTCCCGATAAAGAAACGGTTCCTTGATAGGGAATATAATTCTGTTTGGTTCCCACAACCGATAAATCAGCATCAGAGCTCAAAACAAGCCCTTCAATTGTTGCTATTCCGCCTTCTGAAACAGCCGTTCCCAGAATGATTCCGTCTTGCGAAACCACAAAAAGCACTCCGTCTGTTTCACATTCAATAGTGAGAGATGTCATATTTTCGTCAGCAGCAGCAGGGTGAACAGCTGTGATGTTTTGTGATTCTCTATACCGGTAAGCAACCGAAGTATCTCCGAAAAATATCCAGGTTTGCATCACTTCTTTGGCTGTATAAGAGCTGTTATATTCGGTAAGCATCGAAATCTGAGCATTATAAAACAAACCTCCCAACGTTTCTTTTTCGTTGTTGGAATATACTTTGGTGAGTATGTTGGTCATTTCGTCTTGAGTTTGCATCGGTTCAGACCAGGCCATCAAAATAGAGGAAGCTGCCATAGCAATTGCTCCTTTGGGCTGGTCGCTGTTACCTGCACCTAAAAATGCCTCCGAGAGACAAGTTGCTCCCACAAAAGTTCCGTTATTACAAGCCACCGAAATCACAAACGGATATTTTCCGGGATTGTCTAAACTGCTGACAGACCAATTCGTATAATTTCCGGTAGAAACGCCTTCTGTCCAGCCGTGACCTGTATAATTAAAAAGTCCCGCACCTGTATTCATCGCCTGATTGATCATCACATCGGTAGGTTCTCCAAAAGCATCTTCTTCTCCCTGAAAGCCCTGATAAAACTCATAAACGTGGTTGAAATCATAATCCAGCAACTGATAACGAATGTTTCTAAGGTGTTGAAAATCAGATTCTCCGTCATTTCCGAAACCACCACCTTCATTGGAGCCTAAACCTATTGCCCGGGTCATCCAGTCTCCTTCACCCGGAGCGATTTCATATTCCAATGTTCGGGCAATCATAGTTTGAATTTGTGATAAATCTCCTGAGAATCTGCCTACAAAAACTTCCGGATAAAGGTCGTTTTCTCCTCCTTCGAGTTGTCCGTAATAAGAGTCGCTCCACCGTTCTTCACCACCCATATAGCCGTAGGTGTAAGAAGCCAGCTTGTCTGAATCTCCCACAAGCAGCACATTTGCCAAATCGGGATTGGTGAGATAAAAATCCTGAACAATCGTTTTTATTTCTGTGGCTGTAATGGTCGGATTCGGGTTCACCTGAATTACCGTAGTTTTGATTCCTTTTTTGATTTTCCAGTCCACCAGCGGAGCGATGCTTTCTGCATAGTCACCCGGAACAATAATGAGCAATTCTCCGTTTTCGGGCAAAACATTATAATTGGTAACCAAAGGCGGAGGATTCAGAAAGGTTTTGGCATAAATAGGAGCAAAAGCATCTTGTTCTAAGGGCAAACCTTTCGGAGAAATTTCGTTGATTCCTATTTGTGAATCGTCAACAGTAACCGTAACTCTCAGGTTTTGATAAACCCGCAGTGTTTTGGTAACCGGATTATACTGATAAGGAAAAAGCGAAATCCCCGCTCCACGGGTTTTTCTCAAGACAAAAGGCTGGTTCATCACAGCCAATTCTCCCGGATAAAAAGCATCCTGATTATAAACGTCTCCAAATCTGTAAGGAACATCTTTCGGGTCGATATTTCGGGTTAAATTTCCTTTGGAAGGAGCAACCGAAATATCGTGGATTTCATAATAGCCGTCATGCTCAACCGTCATATTTGCAGCTCCCGTATTCGGAAGTAAAACCGCTTTGGCATAATAAGGCAAAGCAGGTTCGCCCAAATGAGCTAAAACCACTTTTGAAACCGAACCGAAATTCTGGTATTCGGAGTTGTTGATAGTCACTTTGGCTTCTCTGAAAGGCTCAAGAGTGTGAGTAAACGAAATTTTAGAATCGGTAGATTGGGTAAGCTCAAAATTTTGCGAAAAGAGACAAGAAGGCAGGAGTGCCAAACCTATCAGGAATAATTTTGTTTTCATATAGTTTGTTTCGGTTTTTTCTTTCTTTAACGAAAGAATCGCTTACGACTGTTATAAAAGAGTGTAAACGAATGGGTTAATGAGAAACAAATATAGAAATATTTTTATAGAAATTATTCTCCTGCGAAAAAATATTTGTGCAGGTAGCAAAAAAAGGTCGTAGAAATTATTGTTTTTTCAAACCTAATTTTTCCGCTTTTTGCAGTACGAAATCATAAGCAGCCTGATATTCATTCGGAATTTCGCCTTCCAGAATTGCTTCTTTTACGGCTTCTTTCAAAATTCCGATTTCCCGGGAAGGTTTCAGATTGAAAATCTCCATAATTTCTTCTCCCGAAATCGGAGGTTGAAAATTTCGGATGCGGTCTTTTTCTTCCACTTCCACAATTTTCTCCCGAACGATTTTGAAGTTGTTGTGGTATTTCTGGAACTTTTTCGGATTTTTTGTGGTAATATCTGCCTCACACAAGGTCATCAAATCTTCGATGTCTTCGCCTGCATCAAAAACCAATCGCCTCACAGCTGAATCGGTAACGGTTTCTTCTGCAATCACAATAGGGCGGGAGCTCATCATCACTAATTTGGAAACGTATTTCATCTTGTGATTCAAAGGCATGTGGAGTCTGACAAATATTTTTTTGACCATTTTGCTGCCCAAAAATTCATGTCCGTGGAATGTCCAGCCCTGTTTTTTGTTGAATTTTTTGGTGGGTGCTTTACCAATGTCATGCAAAAGTGCAGCCCAGCGAAGCCATACGTTATCAGTGTTTGGAGCAATGTTATCCACGACTTCCAAAGTGTGATAAAAATTGTTTTTGTGTGTATGACCCTCGACTTCTTCGACACTATTCAGAGCAGTAAGTTCGGGTAAAATGATGTCTAAAAGTCCGGTTTTATACAACAATAAAAATCCGACAGAAGGTTTTTCGCTAAGCAAAATTTTGTTGAGCTCTTCCACGATTCGTTCTCCGGAAATGATGTTGATTCGTTCTTTGTTTCGGAAAATGGCTTCCAATGATTTTTCTTCGATTTCAAAGTGAAGTTGCGAAGCGAATCGGATAGCTCTCATCATCCGTAAAGGATCGTCAGAATACGTAATATCAGCATCGAGCGGAGTGCGGATGATTTTGTTTTTCAAATCTTCCAACCCGTTGAAAGGGTCGAGCAGTTGCCCGAAATTATTTTCGTTAAGCGAAAGAGCCAAAGCATTGATGGTAAAATCTCTTCGGTTTTGGTCGTCTTCTAAGGTTCCGTTTTCGACAAGTGGTTTCCGGCTGTCAAAATTATAGGATTCTTTTCTGGCTCCAACAAACTCAATATCAATGTCTTTGTAGCGAAGCATGGCTGTTCCGTAGTTTTTAAAAACCTGAACTTTGGGTTTGTTGGGCAATAGCTCCGAAACTTTTTTAGCCAAAGCAATACCACTTCCCACAGCCACAATATCAATATCTTTTTTGTGATTTCTACCCAGAATCAAATCACGGACAAACCCTCCGATGACATAACTTTCCAGCCCGAGGCTTTGAGCTGCTTCGGAAATGGTTGTAAAAATGGGGTTATGTAAGGCTTCTTTGTAGTTCAATGGTAGTTATTTGTTATGAGTTAATGGTACTTACGGCTTAAAATCTGCAATCAAATCCCGATAGTTATCGGGACGTTAATCTTCAATCATAAATCAACAACTTCTCGTTTTGCTTTTTCAAATTCCGCAATCACTTCTTCGATAATTTCTTTTACGGGTTTAATGCTGTCAATGAGTCCTGCAATTTGTCCGATTTCGAGTTCGCCTTCTTCCAGGTCGCCTTCAAACATTCCTTTTTTGGCTCGGGCTCTGCCCAAAAGATTTTTCAAATCTTCCGGAGTCGGGCATTTCGAATATAGCTCCATTACATCATTGAAAAATTTGTTTTTGATAAGCCGAACCGGAGCTAATTCTTTTAAAGTAACCAAAGTATCACCTTCTTTGGTGTTTAAAATAGTCTGTTTGAAATTCTCATGAGCTGAAGATTCTATCGAAGCTGCAAAACGACTTCCCATCTGTACTCCGTCTGCTCCCAAAACCATCGCAGCCAACATTCCTTTGCCTGTGGCAATTCCTCCGGCTGCAATAAGGGGAATCGAAATATCACGTTTTACCATCGGGATAAGGGTGAGGGTAGTGGTTTCTTCACGTCCGTTGTGTCCTCCTGCTTCAAAACCTTCTGCTACCACAGCATCCACACCTGCTTCCTGAGCTTTCAGGGCAAATTTAGAACTGCTCACCACGTGAACGACCGTAATTCCGTTTTCTTTCAGAAAAGGAGTCCATGTTTTCGGATTTCCGGCAGAAGTAAAAACGATTTTCACACCTTCTTCCACCAAAATATTCATGATTTCTTCAATGTTCGGATACAGCATCGGAACATTTACCCCAAAGGGCTTGTCGGTTGCTTTTTTGCATTTTTGGATATGCTCCCGAAGCACTTCCGGATACATTGAGCCTGCTCCGATAAGTCCTAATCCGCCTGCATTGCTGACGGCACTGGCTAATTTATAACCTGAGTTCCAAATCATTCCGCCTTGAATAATTGGATGTTTTATATTGAAAAGTTGTGTGATTTTGTTCATTATATTGTAAAAAATAAGACTTTGACAAAAGTACATCATTTCAAATCAAATTAAAAATACACATATTGTGTTCATTTTACCCTGACAAGAAAGAGTTTGATTTTTCCGGAATTCTTTAAAAAATTTGCAGGTTATAAAATTATAGCCTAAATTTGTGTGGTAATAAATATAGCAATGCCTACTGTTTTCATTTTATTGGGATTTAGGTTTTATTTTTTCTCCAACGACCACACACCGATACACATACATATATCAAAAGGTGGCTCGGAAGCAAAATTTAATGTAGTTCCAGATGTGTTGCTAATTAGTAATCAGGGATTTAAAAATGCAGAACTGAAAATAATAAAAACCATTATAGAAGAAAACAAAGAAGTAATCATAGAGCATTGGATAACCTATTTTAACAACAAATAATTATGAAACTTGCAGATATCAAAAAAATATGGCTTACTGATGAAGCCATACACATAGAAACTCATGACAACAAAACAGGAATTGAATATTTTTCTGATTATTCGAGATTGAAAAATGCCGACAAAAAACAAAGGGAGAACTATACTACTTCGGCTTTTGGAATACATTGGGAAGAATTAAATGAAGACTTGAGTTTTGAAGGTTTTTTTCAACCCAAAACAGAGTTTGGAAGAGCTTTTAGCAAGTTGCAGGAGCTGAATATTTCTGCTTTTGCAAGACGGGTAGGGATTTCTCAGCCATTGATAGCCTCCTATATTAATGGTACTAAAACTCCCAGTAAAGCCAGAAGAAAAGAAATAGAAAAAGAATTACACCGTATCGGTAAAGAGCTTTCAGAGGTTTCTCTTTAAAACTTTATGTTGTGCGAAAGCTAAAAAATGCCAGAAATCCGACCGTTTTCTCCACCTGCTATTTAGCAAAAAATCATTACTTTTGCTTCAAACCGAAAAAATATGATTTCTATTGACCCGAAGGAGGTAAATCCTGTAAAATTACAAGGTTATTTGCAAGGAGCCGTTGCTCCGAGACCTATCGCTTTGGCAAGTACGTTAGACAAAAATGGCAATCCGAATTTATCGCCCTTTAGTTTTTTTAATGTATTCAGTTCTAATCCTCCGATTTTGATTTTTTCACCTGCCCGAAGGGTTCGCAACAACACTATAAAGCACACGCTAATCAACGTTCAGGACACTCGGGAAGTGGTGATTAGTGTGGTGAATTATGATATCGTGCAGCAAGTGTCGCTTGCCAGCACAGAATATGCAGACAGAGTAAACGAATTTATCAAATCCGGTCTTACACCTATAAAATCTGATGTAGTGAAGCCTTTTCGGGTGGCAGAATCTCCGGTCCAGTTTGAGTGTAAAGTCAACGATATTATTCATTTGGGAGACGGAGGCGGAGCAGGAAATCTGGTGATTTGTGAAGTGGTAAAGCTTCATGTCAGCAAAGAGGTTTTAGACGAAAACGGAAGTATCGATCAACATAAAATTGATTTGGTTTCCCGTATGGGAGGCAATTGGTATTCCAGAGCCAATATGGGAATGTTTGAAGTGCCGAAACCGCTTGTAACATTGGGAATCGGGGTAGATAATATTCCGGATTTTATCAAAGAAAGCGGCTTTTTCTCCGGAAATGATTTGGGAATGTTAGGCAATATTGAAGCCTTGCCTACAAAGGAGGAAATCATTACTTTTGTCAACAATTCTTTTGAAGCAAAAGCAATTCTAAGTGCAGACGACACCGAAAAAGTATATCAAAAAGCAAAGGAATATTTGAGTAAAGAACAAATTTTAGAGGCTTGGAAACTGCTTTTGGCAAGCCAACAATAACCTAAAAAAATAAATAACAATAAAATTCATAAAAATGGAAGTAACAGGAAAAGTAAGAATGGTTGACACTACCAAAGAAGTAGGCTCAAACGGATTTAGAAAAAGAGACATTGTGGTTACTACTGAAGAGCAGTATCCGCAGCATATTTCGATACAGTTTGTGCAGGACAAAACAAGTCTGCTCGACAATTTTAAACCCGGAGATGACGTGAGAATTTCCATCAACCTCAGAGGTAGAGAATGGGTAAATCCTCAAGGCGAAACGGTTTATTTCAACACCATTCAGGGTTGGAAAATCGAAAAACTGGTAGCAGAAGCACCTGCTCAAAACATCCCCGCTCCCGTAACGGCAGCTCCTGCTGATGCTTTTGAACCGGCTCAAAACGTAAACGAAAGCGAACACGACGATTTGCCTTTCTAAGATAAAAACAAATGAGAATTGCTCTGACCCTGTTTCTGGTTTTTTGGGTGGGTATGGTTCAGGCACAAAAGAACTACAAAATCACCTATGAGCGAAACTATAATGGAAATCCGATTGAAAATCAGGATTTTATTATAGTGCTTACCAATGTGGATGCTACCCGGATAACCTCAGAGCAAATCTTACATCAAACGAAAGATTTCCCCTATGAGGAAACTTTTATTGATAGAAAAAACCCGAAAAACTACATCCAACAGGCTTTTTCGGCTGAAGGCAAAAGTTTTTATCTGCTTGATTCCGTGAGTCTGGAAAAACAGCACTTCGAGTTTTTTGATGAGCAGAAAACCATTTTGGGCTATGTTTGTAAAAAAGCCCGAACCGTTATCAACTCCAACACCATAGACCTTTGGTTTACTGAGGAGTTGGGAATAAAAGGTTCTCCGGTAATTCTGGGGCAAAACCTCGGTTTGATTTTGGAATACAACCGAAACGGAAATTTTGTGGTTCAGGCAACAAAAATCGAAACACCCAAAAAAGCCGGGATTACACCCAATCTCAATCAATCTGAAAAGGTTGACAATCTCACCTACAGAGATTTGTTGTGGAAAAGCCGCTTCACGACCCTTTCGGTTTTTGAAGATGAAATTATTAACTTTTCGGATGCTTCAAAATCAAACGATTCCATCCTGAGATTTGCCAACGGAACCATCGCTTTACGAAAAATAAAATTCGATGAAATTCCGTTTGGAAGCCAAATTTTTGTGGAATTAACTACCCAATCCAACGGAGATGCTTATGACCGTACGGGTTCGGTTTTTGTAATCCCGACCGATAGCAAAACCTCGTTTTTGGATGCTCTGGAAAAAGGAATTCAGGAGCTTCCGGGTTACACCAACGGAAATTCTAAAAAATATCAAGGTGTGATTAAAACCGAAGCTTATACACCTCTTGTCGAATTGATGCGGTTTTTTACACCTTTCGGGATTCATCATTACAACCACATTAAGCTAAAAAACAAAGATTGGCATGATAAGGTAACCTATAGACAAGACATTTCGGAACTCTTGCCTGTCCTTTCGGGTAAAGAAGTTTATATAGGTGCATTTATCGGAAATTATGACAAAGGCGGACACAAAGTCAGCCTGAACCTGACCATTCACAAAGAAGAAAGTCAAACTCAGAAAAAAATGTTGCTGATGCCTCTTTTCAACACGACCAATGTCATGGAAATGGCAGGTCAGGAATATGCCACCATGTTTGATTCCGAAAAAGGTCTGGAAGTTACTTTTACACTGGAAAATGAGATAAAAAATGCCCAACTCCGTTACATCACCACAGGTCATGGAGGTTGGGGCGGAGGCGATGAGTTTCTTCCGAAAAAAAATACGATACTCTTAAACGGAAAAGAAGCTTTCTCGTTTGTGCCCTGGAGGCAGGATTGCGGTTCTTATCGCTTGTATAATCCGGCTTCTGGAAATTTTAATAACGGACTTTCGTCTTCCGATTATTCCCGCTCCAACTGGTGCCCGGGAACGCTTACAAACCCGATTATGATTGATTTGGGCGATTTGGAAAAAGGCACACATACCCTTCAGGTTAAAATTCCTCAGGGAGCACCCGAAGGAGGAAGTTTCAGTTCGTGGAATGTCTCGGGAATACTGATGGGGGAGGTTTTGGAACGTTAATTGCATACCTTTTTCCAAAAAAGGAAAAAAATTATGAAGAATATATTTTTATTGACAGCCGTTTTATTTTTATCTGCTTTTGCTCAGGAATCTCCCGTAGCAAAAACAGAAACTCCTTATAAAACAGGTGAATTTTTTAAATTTAAACTCAGCTATAGTCGGTTTCTCACAGCCGGGTATGCCACGATGGAACTAACCGAGGCCACCTATAATAACAAATCGGTTTATTATGCCAAAGGATATGGAGCCAATACCGGATTGTCAAAGGCTTTTTTCAAAGTAGAAGACCATTATCAGAGTTATTTTGATAAAGAAACGGGCAAGCCTTATATGGCTGTCCGCAATGTGAGTGAAGGAAATTACAGAAGAAACCAAAGAGCCTATTTTAACTTCAACAGCAACACGGTTTTTCTTCGGAATCTGATAAAAAACAGGGATAAAGTTATTGATGTTCCCGTAAATGTTCAGGATGTGGTTTCGATGTTCTATTATTTCAGAAATCACAAAGATATCGACAAGCTCAAAGAAGGACAGTCAATTGAAGTCGATATGTTTTTTGATGACGAAATTATGAAGTTCAAACTCAAATTTATTGGGAGAGAAGTCGTAAAAACCAAATTCGGACAGGTTCCGGCTATGGTTTTCAGACCGATGGTTCAGGCAGGACGGGTGTTTAAAGAAGAAGAAAGTCTTACGGTCTGGATTTCTGACGACAAAAACAAAGTACCCCTGCGAATCAAAGCCGATATCGTAATAGGCTCCATCAATGCTGATTTAACCGAATATAGCGGACTAAAATATCCGCTCAACATACTAAGTAAATAATTAACAAACAACTAAATAACTAACCACATGGACTCAACAAAAATAGCCACTCAGCTCGAGATGCTCAACCAAAAGTTTGATGCTATCGGGCAAAACACATCTACACATTTAGAAGGTTTGCTTTGGGCAAAACCTATCACATATTGGGATTACATCCAAACCGATGCTCTTTTGGGCTTACAGACTCAAAGAACGGTTTTGCCTGACGAAATGGTGTTTGTAATGTATCATCAGGTGAATGAATTGCTCTTTAAAATGATACTGTGGGAAATGCACCAGATTTGTGACAACCCAAGCCCGACAACCGCAATGTTTACGGATAAACTGATGAGAATCAGTCGGTATTTTGATATGCTGACCACTTCGTTTTCCATTATGAAAGACGGAATGGAAGACGAACAGTATATGAAATTCCGAAATACACTCACCCCTGCAAGCGGTTTTCAGAGTGCTCAATATCGTTTGATTGAATTCTGTTCGACCGATTTGATTAACCTTATCGACAACCGTTTCAGAGCTACTATTGACCGAAATACTCCTTTTGAACATGCCTTTGAGCACCTCTACTGGCAGGCAGCCGGAAAAGATTACCATACCGGAAAAAAATCATATTTGCTTGATCAGTTTGAGAAAAAATACAAAAAAGTGTTTTTGGAGTATATGGAAAAATACAATACGGCAAACCTTTGGCAGAAATTCAAACAGCTCCCTGAGCAAGACCAAAGAAATGCAGATTTGGTAAAAGCGATGAGACATTATGACTATACGGTAAACATTACTTGGGTGATGCAGCATTACAATACGGCAAAAAAATATATCGAATCGGTCTCAGGACCTCAGGAAGCTACCGGAGGAAGCGATTGGAAAAAATATATGCACCCGATGTATCAAAGAAGAATATTTTTTCCTGAACTTTGGAGCCAGGAAGAATTAGAGAATTGGGGAAAAGACGTATAACACCAAAATAATTTTGTTTTGAAGCAGTTAATTTGCAGTATTTTATTTGTAGTATTTTTAATTTCGTGTAATAAAAAAGAAGATAATCCTGAGCAGGAACAAATCGTAGAAAAGCCAAAAATAGAGCGTTTCGGGTTTGTTCTTGAGGAGTATCAGGTGGTTTATGACACCATCGAATCCGGAGACACTTTCGGAAAAATTCTTGGTGAACAAGGGCTTTCGGCTACAGAAATTCACAATGTGGTCGAGAAAATAAGAGATTCCATCAATCTGAAAAACATCAGAGTCGGGAAGCCTTTTATGCTGCTCAAAGGCAAAGAAGAACCCAATGCTTTGCAGGCGATTGTCTATGAATCTGACCTGATAAATTACAGTGTGATTGATTTCAGAAACGGGATTTCGGCTCATAACAAGCAACAACCTGTTACGGTAAAACGAAGAGTTATTA
>JBAYSC010000017.1:0-22339 GCA_041676345.1 Flavobacteriaceae bacterium
CATCACTATTTTAGCATTAGTAAACAATATTCTGGACGAAAAATATATCTCTAACGGATATTTCTATTCGTATGATGTAGATCAAACAACATTTGATGTGGCAGGATATTATCCGCAAGCTACAAGGAATTTTTTAGTAGGAGTTACACTTGCTTTTTAAATAAAACATCTTAAAAGAAACTATATCGATTTTGATATAGTTTCTTTTATTTTTCAAATACATTTTCAGGGATTCCTTTTTCAAAAAGCTTTATATATTCGTCTTTTTGGATTGTATTATTTAGTGGGTAGTTAAACAATATATAACTATTTTGAGGATTATTTTTTTCATAGATAACCAAATATTTCATTTCTAAATTTGGTTTGAAATAAGGAAAAACTATTTCTGAATATTCATTAATTTGATTGGTATAAATGTAGTTATCAACCAAATACTTATATTTTACTTTTTGAATCAATCTTTTTGTTGGTTTTTTACCTTCGTTATTTATATACTCTAATATAGTCCCCTCAGAAAAGGCATAATCATTTTTCAGTTTTTCAAACTCTGTATTACCTTTTATTGAAAGTAAAATCATTGCAGAAAATAAAGAAATAAAAACAATAATTATTGCTTTAAGATGAAAATCGAACTTGGTTAGTTTTTGTAACAGAAGCAAGCTAAAAACAAAAACCAACAAGGTTATGATTATAATAATGTTATTAGTTAGCTCCATAAAGATTTTTGTTACAAAAGTAAAATATAATTTTTAGAATTTTACGTTCAAATTTTGGCTTAACGACTTCCAACTAAAAGCCTATCTTTGTAACTTTTAATTTTCAACTAAAATATGAATTACCTTTCAGTAGAAAATATATCAAAATCCTATGGTGAAAGAGTCTTGTTTGAAGACCTTTCGTTCGGAATCAACAAAGACCAAAAAATCGCTTTCGTAGCCAAAAACGGAACCGGGAAAACGTCTATTCTCAAAATTATTACAGGCGAAGACACGCCTGATTCGGGTCAGGTGATTATGCGGAAAGAAATCAAAATGGCTTTCCTTTCGCAAGAACCAAAACTAAACCCCGAACTCACCATTGAAGAAAGCATTTTTGCTTCAGATAATGTGGTGCTGAAAGTTATCGAACAATACGAAAAAGCACTCGAAAACCCTGAAGACGAAGAAGCCTACCAAAAGGCCTTCGATAAAATGGATTTGCACAACGCTTGGGATTTTGAAACACAATACAAGCAAATCCTTTTCAAACTTAAATTAGAAGACCTAAAACTCAAAGTAAAAAGTCTTTCGGGAGGACAAAAAAAACGTTTGGCATTAGCTACTATTCTTCTGAACAAACCTGATTTGTTGATTTTGGATGAACCTACCAACCATTTGGATTTAGAAATGATTGAATGGCTGGAGAATTATTTTGCCAAAGAGCCGATTACGCTTTTTATGGTTACTCACGACCGTTATTTTTTGGAGCGAGTTTGTAACGAAATTATCGAGCTTGACAACGGAAAACTGTATCAATACAAAGGAAATTATTCATATTACCTAACCAAAAAAGAAGAACGAATTGCAGCTGAAAACGCTTCGATTGACAAAGCCAAAAACCTTTTCGTAAAGGAATTGGATTGGATGCGAAGACAGCCCAAAGCAAGAACGACCAAGTCAAAATCCCGTCAGGACGATTTTTATGTAATCAAAGAAAAAGCACATTCCAGACGAAAAGAACATCAGGTAGAACTTGAGATTAATATGGAACGAATGGGAAGCAAGATTATCGAGCTTCACAAGGTTTCTAAAAAATATGAGGACAAAGTAATTCTCAACGGATTTGATTATACATTCAACAAAGGCGAACGCATCGGAATTATCGGTAAAAACGGAACCGGAAAATCGACCTTTTTGAATATTTTGACGCAAACTATTCCGCCTGATTCGGGAAAAGTAGTTATCGGAGAAACCATCAAAGTTGGTTATTACACCCAAAGTGGCATCAACCCGAAACCGGAACAAAAAGTAATTGACATCATCAAAGAATTTGGTGAATACATTCCGCTTACCAAAGGTCGAACCATTTCGGCAGGACAACTTTTAGAACGCTTTTTATTCGACAGAAAAAAACAACACGATTATGTTGAAAAATTAAGTGGAGGAGAATTAAAACGATTGTATTTATGTACGGTTTTGATTCAAAACCCGAACTTTTTGATTCTCGATGAGCCGACCAATGATTTGGATATTGTTACGCTAAATGTTTTGGAAAACTTCCTTTTGGATTATCCGGGTTGTCTTTTGGTAGTTTCGCACGACCGTTATTTTATGGATAAAATCGTGGATCATTTGTTTGTTTTTAGAGGAGAAGGAGAAATTGAAGATTTCCCGGGAAATTACTCTGATTTTAGGATTTATGAAGACAGCCCCCCAGCCCCCAAAGGGGGAGTTGATGAAGTTCAAAAATCAAACTGGAAAGAGCAACAAGTAAAACAAGGTTTGTCTTTTAACGAACAGAAAGAATTTCAGAAAATAGAACGTGAAATCAAAGATTTGGAATACCAAAAAAAGCAAATTGAAACCGAATTCTCTGACGGAAAAGTAACAGACGATAAAATCGAAACCAAAGCCAACGAACTCCAAAAAATTATCAAATCGTTGGAAGAAAAAGAAGAACGTTGGTTTGAGCTTTCTGCAAAAATGGAATCTTAATCTTATTTAACTCCAACAGAGTTTAAAATTCTGTTGGAGTTATTGAAAACTAAAACTGTATAGTTACCAATTGGTTATCATTATTCAAAACCTCTATTTCGTAAGTATTTTTACTCTTTATATACTGCTTTAAACCAAGAAGCTCACACAGTTCCATATCCTTGACATTCAGGTTGTCGATACGAAGCACTTTATCTCCGTGTTGAATTTGGTTTTTAAGCTGTTCGTCCCATACGAAATCAATTACTAAACTTCCGTCTTTCAAAGTATAATCTACTTTTGAAGGTTGTTTAAGTTGTATTTCGGAAGTGTTTTCAAAATAAAATTTTTCCTTTTTGAAATCAAGAATAATATCTCCGTATTGGAGCAAATCGAGTCCTATTCTGGAATTCCTGTCATTCATCGTATAACTTGAGATTTCAATAAAAACCGCTTTTCCGATACTAAATTCCGGTATTGTTATTTGATATTGGACTCCTTTTTCTGCACTGCCAAACATTCCGATGCCTCCCGTACCTTCACTTGGCAGAATTTTGCTGAAAAAATTTCCTTCCTTAAATATATTAAATGCTCTGTTGGAAATATCATATAAACCATCCATTCCCGTATCGATAAGGACAGCTTCTGTTCCTTTTTGATTATTTTTCCCTTTGATATTTACTTTTACATAAGGAGAAAACTGATGCCCAATCAATTGAAGTTTTATTCCTTTGCTTGATGGTTTTAATTTTTTTACTGCATCAGTAATGTATAATTTCTTCTCTGTAAGACTTATTTTCACTACTGTATTTACAAAGAGATTACTTCCTATAAAACCATCTATATCAAAACACTGCAAAAATTCATGATTATGCATATCGGTTACTAAAGCAACTGAGTTTTCAAAAGTAAAATTACCTAATCCTAAGTTTGGCAAACTCGTAACTCTCATCGTATCAATCCGTTCATTAGCATCTTTAATCGGGATTTTCGTAATAATTTCCGTTTTTAATTCTTCAAACAATCTTTCTGAAATAGCATTAGGTGCTCCGGTATCAAGCAAAAAATTATAGGTTTTCCCGTTTATCTGAGCAGGAACTATTATTTTATTATTTACTAATTCGAAATCAATTATTTCTAAATAGTTCTTTTCTTTAATTTCTCCTCCCCTGAATAATTCCTGCGAAAAAATCGAATACGAAAAAATGAAAAATAAAATTATAAGTCGGCTTTGTCGGGTCATTTCACTTTTTATTTCTCCGTAATAGTTCCTCCTGCAAAAGTTTGTTGGTCGATTTTAGCGGGTTTTCCGTAGATATGAATGGTTCCTCCTGCTTTGGTTCTGGCTTTTACGAAATCTGTCGCAAAAACCTCTGCTTCACCACCTGCACTAACGGATACTTCCGTACGCCTGGTTTTCAGTTTTTTGGCATCGAGCACTCCGCCTGTGGCAATTTCGGCTTCCATTTCGCCTGCTACCGAACCTCTAAGCATAATTTCAGCTCCGGTTACCACTTTTACATCCAGTTCTTCTGCCTGGATTTCCAGATTGATTTGCGAACCTTCTTTGGCTGTAATTTCTAAATCGTTAGCTTTTATAACATGGTCAGACGTTACTAAACTGCCTTCAAAAGCCTCGATTTCCTCCAAGACTTGAGTAAAATAAATCTTTACCGAAATATCTTCCCCTTTCAGGAGTTTTGTGATAGGCATCCGCACTTTGAGTTCTTCATTTTTTTGAATAACTTCAACTTCGGAGCTTCGTTTTCCTGAAATTTCGATGTAATTTCTCTCAGCCGGAATAAGTTCTGCTGAGATTCTGTCATAGATTTTTACTTCGTTAAAACGACCTAAATCTTTGGTTATTTCTTGTGCAAAAAATACAGAAGTAACACTTAGTGATAATAATATAAATACTTTTTTCATGACATTAATTTTAATTTTATTTCAATACTTCAACTTGCAAACTATCTATTATTGATAGTAGACTATCTAAAGAAATAGAATAACGGGTAGCTCCTCTATTTCTCAAAATCTCAATTTGTCCCATAAATGAATTACGTTCAATTTGCAAAGCAATAGATTTATTTTTAATCTCTTCTGAAAAAGATGCATCAGAATTTATTTTTAATAAAACCCTATCAATTAATTCAAAAATGGCTGGTATCTGTTCTTTTTCATCTCCAAGATTATTACTACGCATTAACAAAAGAGATTTTAATTGAACTAGTTCCTTATAAACGGAAGTTTTAGATTCTATAATTGCCTTACTTAGCTCTATTTTATTAATTATTGTTACCTTAAATTCTTCTAATTCTTTAGAATTAAGAAGTTTAATATTTTCTATTTTAGTAGTAATATCACTAATATCTTCTTTTGTTGCTAGATTTTTCCCTTTTTCTGTAAAATAACTTTTAAAAAAAATCCCATAACATAACAAAACTATCAGTAATAAATCTAAAATTATACCAACTACTTCCATAAAATAAATTTTTAATTTAATTACTCATTTTTCCTTAAAAACTCAAAGTCGAGTTGTTTTTTCACCAAATCGGCATTTTTGACTTTAACCCATACTTCATCACCAAGTTGAATCACATTTTTACTGATTTCTCCTACCAATGCATACTGTTTATCGTCAAAAGTGTAATAGTCATCTTTAATTTCCCGAATTCTGACCATTCCTTCACATTTGTTGGAGATAATTTCCACATAAATTCCCCATTCGGTTACTCCCGAAATTACTCCCAAAAACTCTTCATCTTGATGGTCTTGCATATATTTCACTTGCATATATTTGATGCTATCTCTTTCTGCATTTGATGCTAAAATTTCCATCGAAGAACAATGGCTACATTTGTTCTCATACAATTCTTCACTAACAGAAGCTCCGTTATCTAAATAATGTTGTAACAGTCTGTGAACCATCACATCCGGATAACGTCTGATAGGCGAAGTGAAATGCGAATAATAGTCAAAAGCCAAACCGTAGTGACCAATATTATCTGTCGAATACATCGCTTTACTCATACTTCGAATCGCTAACGTATCGACCAAATTCTGTTCTTTTTTACCTTGAACTTCGGTTAAAAGATTATTGAGCGAACGAGTGATATCTTTCTTTGATTTCAAATTAATCGAATATCCGAAGCGGGAAATAACACCTTGCAGGTTAAAGAGTTTTTCTTCATCCGGCTCATCGTGAATACGATACACAAATGTTTTTTTCTGTTTACCGATGAATTCTGCTACTTTTCTATTAGCCAAAAGCATAAATTCTTCAATCAAATGATTGGAGTCTTTGGCTTCTTTGAAGTAAACTCCTGTAGGCTCTGCTTTTTCGTTCAGATGAAATTTCACTTCTACTTTATCAAACGAAATTGCTCCTTGTTGCATTCGTTTTTTACGTAAGGTTTTTGCCAATTTATCTAACGTCAAAGTAGCTTCAACGATATTTTGATTGGTTTCGTATTCCTTTCCGGTAAGGGAAACTTCAGCCGGAATCAAGCCTTTTTGAGTTTCGATAATGTGTTGTGCTTCTTCATACGAAAAACGTTTATCTGAATAAGTCACTGTTCTACCGAACCATTGGTTAACGATTTCCGCTTTTTCATTCAATTCAAACACAGCCGAAAACGTATATTTTTCTTCTTCGGGTCTGAGGGAACAGGCAAAATTCGACAACACTTCGGGAAGCATCGGAACCACTCTGTCCACCAAATAAACCGAAGTAGCTCTGTTGTAAGCCTCATCATCCAAAATAGTTCCTTCCTGAACGTAATGAGAAACATCTGCAATATGAATCCCGATTTCGTAATTTCCGTTTTCTAGTTTTTCAAACGAAAGAGCATCATCAAAATCTTTTGCATCTTTGGGGTCGATTGTGAAAGTCAACACCTTTCGCATATCTCTTCGTTTGGCAATTTCTTCTGGAGTAATCGAAGTATCTAATTTGTTGGCAAAGGCCTCAACTTCAACCGGAAAATCAGCCGGAAGACCATATTCTGCCAAAATAGCGTGAATTTCTGTGTTGTGTTCGCCCGGTTTTCCTAATACTTTCAGTACTTTTCCAAAAGGAGAATCAGCTTTGGCAGCCCAGTCTGTCATTTTTATCAGCACCACATCTCCGTCTTCTGCCTCACCCAATTGATCTTTCGGAATAAAAATATCGGTGTACATTTTGGGGTTGGCTGTCTGAACAAAACCGAAATTCTTTTGAAGGTTAATCACCCCAACAAACTCCGTTTTGTGTCTTTCGAGGATTTCGACAACTTCGGCTTCGGGTCTTCTGCCTTTTCTTCGGTTATAAATATAAACCTTGACTTTGTCCCCGTCAAGAGCATGATTAAGGTTATTAAACGGAATAAAAACATCGTCTTCCAATTCTTCACAAACAAAATAGCCGGTTTTTCTGGAAGTCATATCCACAACACCTTCCAGATAGTCATAACCGGTGATGATTTTGTATTTCCCCACCTCGGGTTCTTCGAGATTTCCTTTGGCTTTCAACAGTTTCAAATCTTTGATAATCTGATTTCTGCTTTGGGTGTCATCGAGTTCCAACTTTGATGCTACTTGTTTGTAATTGAAGGATTTATTGGGTTCTTTAGAAAGAATTTTCAGTATTTTTGAGGTAAAATCTTTGTTTTTTTTACCAAAATGTTTTTTTTTGTTCTTCATAAATTGTATTCGCTTACTGGCGATTTTTGTAAATTATATTGCATAGTTACAAAAATTAAGCCGATTAAAATTTAATTTTGAGTTATTTTTTATCTTTGGTTTTCTTAAAGTTAGCACAAAGTTTACTTTGCATTAAATTATTGTAAACAAGCCCGAAAAGAATTAATATATGCTTAATTTTACACTCGAAAACAACAAAATGGCGTAAATGAAAAAGAAACACATTAAAATACTTCTGGTTGATGATGAGCAGGATATACTGGAAATTGTCGGGTATAATCTCTCTCAGGAAGGGTATAAAATCATAACGGCAAGCAACGGTAAAGAAGCTATTGCCAAAGCCAAAAAAGAGCTGCCACACCTGATTATTATGGATGTGATGATGCCCGAGATGGACGGCATTGAAGCCGTGGAAAACATCAGGAAAATTCCCGAACTAAGCGAAGTTATCATCACCTTTCTCACCGCCCGGGCAGAAGATTATTCACAAGTGGCAGGTTTTGATGTCGGAGCAGATGATTACATCACCAAACCTATTAAACCCAAGGTTTTGGTGAGCAAAGTAAAAGCATTGTTAAGGCGTTTAAAAGATGACAAACATGCAGATACCCTCCACATTGCAGGCATGGAAATCAACCGGGAAGAATATAAAATCATCAGAGACGGAGAAGAAATCATACTCCCTAAAAAAGAATTTGAGTTGTTTTATCTGCTGGCTTCAAAACCCGGAAAAGTATTTAAAAGAGACGAAATTCTCAGCAAAGTATGGGGTGACGATGTGGTGGTAGGTGGAAGAACCATTGATGTACACATCAGAAAGCTACGTGAAAAAATAAGCGAAGACCTTTTTAAAACCATCAAAGGAGTGGGATATAAGGTGGAAGTGTAGTTTTTAGTGTTCAGTATTTAGTATTTAGTGCTCAGTTCCGATCGCTATCGGGAATGTTTAGTTTTTCAGGCGAACAGATTAAAAAATTTATCCGTACTTTTGGATAAATTTTTTGTTTATGAAAGTATCTGTTGACATCAGTCTTTACCCTATAAAAAACGAATATCGTGAGCCTATTTTAGATTTTATCCAAGAATTGAAAAACTCCGAATTCACCATAATCGAAAACAGTTTGAGTACTCAAATTTTTGGTGATTACGACCAAGTAATGCCTTTTTTGAATTCCAAAATCAAAGATGTATTTTTTGATGATAGTCTCTATGTTTTTGTGTTGAAAATCGTAAAAGGCGATAGAAGTTAGTCACTCTAAATCCTAATTCCCAAATCCCAAATGAACTTCCAAGTCGTATCCGATTATAAACCCACAGGCGATCAGCCTCAGGCAATTGAAAAACTGAGCAAAGGCATTCTAAATGATGAAAAATACCAGACGTTGCTGGGAGTTACGGGCTCGGGAAAGACCTTTACCGTTGCCAATGTCATTGAGCAGGTGCAGCGACCGACTTTGGTTTTGGCTCACAACAAGACTTTGGCTGCTCAGCTCTATGCCGAATTCAAGAATTTCTTCCCGAATAATGCGGTAGAATATTTCGTTTCCTATTACGACTATTATCAACCTGAAGCCTATCTTCCGGTTACGGGAACCTATATCGAAAAAGATTTGTCGATTAACGATGAACTCGAAAAAATGAGGCTCAGCACCACCTCTTCCCTACTCTCAGGTCGTAGGGATGTGCTGGTTGTAGCTTCAGTTTCCTGTTTGTATGGTATCGGAAACCCGATTGAATTTCAGAAAAACGTTATCGAACTCGAACAAGGTCAGACGATTTCCAGAACAAAACTGCTTCATCGGTTGGTGCAGAGCTTGTATTCGAGAACCGAAGCCGATTTCGCTCCCGGAAACTTTAGAATCAAAGGCGATACGGTCGAGGTTTTTCCGGCTTATTCTGATGAGGCTTTTCGGATTCTATTTTTCGGAGACGAAATTGACGAAATCGAAACGTTTGACCCGAAAACAGCCCTGAGAATCGACAGCCGCAACCGAATCACGATTTATCCTGCCAATATGTTCGTTACTTCACCCGATGTGCTGAAAGAAGCGATTTGGGATATTCAGCAGGATTTGGTAAAGCAGGTAGAATATTTTAAAGAAATCGGGAAGCATCTCGAAGCCAAGCGTTTGGAAGAACGAACGAATTTCGATTTAGAGATGATTCGGGAATTGGGTTATTGCTCCGGTATTGAAAACTATTCGAGATATTTAGACCGAAGAGCTCCGGGAACACGACCTTTCTGTCTGCTCGATTATTTTCCGAAAGATTTTCTGATGGTGGTTGACGAATCACACGTAACGATTTCGCAGGTGCATGCTATGTATGGTGGCGACCGTTCCCGAAAAGAAAATCTGGTGGAATATGGTTTTAGGCTTCCTGCTGCTATGGATAACCGTCCGCTCAAGTTTGAGGAATTTGAGGCGATGCAAAATCAGGTTTTGTATGTGAGTGCTACTCCGGCTGATTATGAATTGCAAAAATCAGAAGGGGTTTATGTAGAGCAAATCATTCGCCCGACAGGACTTTTAGACCCTGTTATTGAAATTCGCCCCAGCGAAAATCAAATTGATGATTTAATTGAAGAAATTCAGCTCAGAGCCGAAGCAGACGAAAGAGTTCTGGTTACGACACTTACTAAGCGTATGGCTGAAGAACTTACGAAATACTTGACCAAAGTGAGTATCAGATGTCGTTATATTCATTCTGATGTTGATACGCTGGAACGGGTCGAGATTATGCAAGACCTCAGAAAAGGACTTTTTGACGTACTTATAGGAGTCAACCTCCTTAGAGAAGGTTTGGATTTACCCGAAGTGTCATTGGTAGCCATACTCGATGCAGACAAAGAAGGATTTTTGAGAAGTCATCGTTCGCTTACACAAACCGTTGGTCGTGCTGCCCGTAATGTAAACGGAAAAGCCATTATGTATGCTGACAAAATCACCAACAGTATGCAGAAAACCATTGATGAAACCAATTACAGACGAAGCAAACAAATGGCATATAACAAAGCTAATAATTTGATTCCGAAGCCTTTGAATAAGCGTATTGAAAACCCGCTTGCCAAAAGCCCGATTACTTCGTTCCACTACGATTTATCGGTTATAAACAAGAAAGAAGATATATCATTGCTTTCTAAAACGGAAATTGATAAACGTATCAGAGAAAAACGAAAAGCTATGGAAAAAGCTGCTAAGGAACTCGATTTTATTCAGGCAGCCAAGCTTAGAGATGAGATAAAAGCATTGCAAAGCAAAGAATTTTAAACAGGCTCTTAGTATTAAATTAATGTTATTTCCAACTCATAACCTCATATATAAAAAAGTTTTTACTACCTTTGCAGTACCTAAATTTAAAAAAAGAAATACTATGAAAAAATTTTACACTTTAGCTTTAGCTTTAATCGGAAGCGTTGCTTTGGCACAAACTCCACTAAACACAAACGGTAGTTTAGAAGACTGGCCAGATGCAATGGTTGCTCCAGAAGGTTGGTTTATGACCCAAAGTTTATTGGATAACGGAACCATTTCAAAGGTTACAGGAGATGCTCAGGACGGAGATATTTCTGTAAAAATAACAGCTCCTACATCAAGCAACAACTCAGCAGGTGTAGCTGATATACCTGTAACAGCAGGAGAAACATATAGTGTATCTTTCTGGTACAAAACAGGTGATACGGCAAAATTCAGATTCTGGGGACAATGGAGAGATGATAATGCTGCTTTACAGAATATAACTGACGAAAATTTCTTGCCCAATAATACTTATGTTGAAAATGCTACATCAGAATGGACATATATGGAGATAACTTCAACAGCTCCGACAGGTGCAACAATCCTAAGACCAAGTTTCAGAAACTACAACGGAGGAAGTGATTTGTTTATAGATAATGTAACCCTTGTAGAAGGATCATTTGTTTCAGTAAAAGATAACAGCATCGCTGGTCTTTCTGTATATCCGAATCCACTTTCCGGGAATACACTTTATGTAACTTCAAACAACAGCATTGAAAAATCAGTAGCTATTTTTGACGTACTTGGAAAACAAGTTGCAAACACTACAACTTTAAACGGTGCTGTAAACCTAAACCTTAATGCAGGTGTTTATATCGTAAAAATCACCGAAGAAGGAAAAACAGCTACAAGAAAATTGGTAGTAAGATAATTTACTTCAAAGATAATTTTAAAAAAGCATCAACGAAAGTTGGTGCTTTTTTGGTTGTATATTGTAGGGTTGTATATCGTATAATGTAAGCCTTTCGACAGGTTCAGGGTAACGGGTAAGTACTACTGACTGAACACTAAAAAATAAAAACTGAACACTATCTGATAAAGTCCTCAAACTCATAAAAGAACCTTTCAAAAGCATCCATTTTTTCGTTGAAAAAATCAAAAATATCCTGCCAATTATTTTTGTTGTGGAAACCAAGCGGTTTTTCGACCCAGATTTTAGCAATTACTTTTCCGTTTTCGAGACGGTGATTTTTATCAAAAACAGCTTCGGGCAGGTAGTCTTCCAGAAGCAGGGTTTGAAGAGATTCCAATTTTTCGACATATTTTTTTTGGAGTTCCGGGTCTTTGTGTTCGACAGCCAAAAGCACCTCCGCCTTTTTGTTATCAATATAAAACTTAAAAGAAAAATCTTTGATTTTGGTGTCATACAAAAGCCATTTTCTGGGATAGGTTTCCGCAAATGTTGTCCAGAATTCTTTTTTTAACGCTTGTACTTCTTCTTTGCTATACATTTTTTTTCTACTTTTACGAGTTGGCAAACTTACTTTATGGATTTCGACCTATTTTTAAAAAACGTTCCAAAAATACAAAACATCCGCTTACCGGCACAGCAATCGCATCTGAAAATGGCTCCGATGGAAAGGGCAAGAATGCTCAAACTCTGGAACTATGCTGATTTGAATCCGAAAAAAGCAGGTGTGATGGCTTTGTTTTACCCAAAAGGAAATCAAACCTATCTGATTCTGATAAAACGTACTCCCAGAGGCATTCACTCTTCCCAGATTGCCCTGCCCGGAGGTCAATTTGAAAAAACGGATTTAGAGCTTCAAAACACAGCCGTTCGGGAGACCTTTGAAGAAATTGGCGTTGAGCAAAACAAAATTCAACTGGTGAGAGAACTGTCTGAAATCTATGTCCCTCCGAGTAATTTTCTGGTTTATCCCTTTATCGGACATCTGGATTTCGAACCGATTTTCATTCGTCAGGAAGACGAAGTAGCAGAAATTATCGAAATTCCCTTAAACGATTTCCTGAATCTAAAAGTGCACACTCATAATATAAAGGCAAGCTATTCGGAATTTCCGGGAGTTCCCTCCTATATTATTAACGACAACATTGTTTGGGGAGCTACTGCAATGATTTTAAGCGAACTCAGAGATGTGCTTCTGAAAGTGGAGAGTTGAAAATGGAAAATTGAAAGTTTTTTTAGTTGTCGGTTGTTGGTTTAAATCTGCAATCTTAAATCGTTAATCTGCAATCATCAATCAAAAGTTGAACTCTCCACTTTCGATTTTCAACTTTCAACTAAAAAGCCTTACCTTTGCAAAAAATTTTCAAAAATGAGTGTAAAAACTTTGCCTTATGTGGCTTATAAAGTAAAAGACATTTCCCTGGCAGATTGGGGTAGAAAAGAAATTGAATTGGCTGAAGCCGAAATGCCCGGACTTATGGCTCTTCGCAAAGAATACGGAAGTCAGAAACCGCTTAAAGGAGCCCGAATAGCAGGTTGTCTGCACATGACCATTCAAACGGCTGTGCTTATCGAAACTCTGGTAGAGCTTGGTGCAGAAGTTACGTGGAGTTCTTGTAATATTTTCTCTACACAAGACCATGCTGCTGCTGCTATTGCCAAAGCCGGAATTCCGGTGTATGCCTGGAAAGGAATGAATGAAGAAGAATTCGACTGGTGTATTGAGCAAACGCTTTTCTTTGGCGAAGACCGAAAACCTCTGAATATGATTTTGGATGACGGAGGCGACCTTACCAATATGGTGTTGGACAGATTTCCGGAATTGGTTTCAGAAATCAAAGGACTTTCTGAGGAAACCACGACCGGTGTTCACCGTCTGTATGAAAGAATGGCAAACGGAACACTTCCGATGCCTGCTATAAACGTAAACGACAGTGTTACCAAATCGAAATTCGATAACAAATATGGCTGTAAAGAATCAGCCGTAGATGCCGTTCGCAGAGCAACCGATGTAATGTTGGCAGGAAAACGGGTAGTGGTTTGCGGTTATGGAGACGTAGGTAAAGGTACGGCAGCTTCGTTCAGAGGAGCAGGAAGTATTGTTACGGTAACAGAAATCGACCCGATTTGTGCTTTGCAGGCAGCCATGGACGGTTTTGAAGTTAAAAAATTAGATACGGTCGTAGGCAATGCAGATATTGTGATTACTACCACAGGGAATAAAGATATTGTTGTTGGTCGTCATTTCGAGAAGATGAAAGACAAAACCATTGTTTGTAACATCGGGCATTTTGACAACGAAATTGATATGGCTTGGCTGAACGGAAATTTCGGTTCGACAAAAATCGAAATCAAACCTCAGGTGGATAAATATAACGTAAATGGAAAAGACATTATCATTCTGGCTGAAGGTCGTTTGGTAAACCTTGGTTGTGCAACCGGGCACCCGAGTTTTGTGATGAGTAACTCTTTTACGAATCAGACGCTGGCTCAAATTGAGCTTTGGACAAACTCCGAAAACTATAAAAACGAAGTTTATACACTTCCGAAACATTTAGACGAAAAAGTAGCAAGGCTTCATTTAGAAAAAATTGGAGTGGAACTCGAAACGCTAACCGAAAATCAGGCTACATATATAGGAGTGCCTGTTGAAGGACCTTTTAAGGCAGATTATTACAGATATTAAAATAGTTATCGGTTATCAGTTGTCAGTTTAAATCGTTAATCTACAATCATCAACTGATAACCGACAACTGATAACTTTAAACAAAATAAAACTTTAAACAAAAATAAAAATGGCAAGTGTAAGAAATTTAAAAAAAGACATCAACTATGTGTTGGGAGATATTATTGAAGCAGTCTATATCTCTGAAATGGTAAAAAACGGAAAACCCACAGAAGCATCAGATGCTTTAATCAACGAAGCTATTGATACGTTTGACTCTCTCATCACTAAGGTGAATGCCAAAGGAGTAACAAACAAAAAAGCACACTTTAAACAAATCAATACAGAGTTGGAGCAAAAAGCAACAGAATTAGTGAATAAACTGAATAATCTGTAAATCATTAAATTTTTGTTATCAAACCCGCAAAATCAAATTTTGATTTTGCGGGTTTTTCTGTTTTAAAGCTTTTTTGTTTATAAAAACATATTTAATTTTAACTACTTTATTGCTTTAAGTTGATATTGTTATTAACAAAATAATGTTTGTATATATATTTTTTCTACTTTAGCGTTTCATTAACTATCTAATATATATTTATTATGAGAAATTTTACTGTTTTTCGTTCGGATCCACGAACGAGTAAAACAAAACGATGGCTCGGATTGCTTACGTTTTGTTTCGGAATTTTGATGGGGCAAATGAGTTTTGCTCAGACCGTCACAGTCGGTACGGGAATAACAACCAATACCAATGTTCCCACATCCTCTTGTTGGGCTTATTCTTTTAGCCAGCAAATTTATACTGCTGCTCAGATTGGTATGCCTGATGGGGGTGATATTATGAAACTTCGGTTTTATTATGACTCCTCAGGAACAACTTATGCTAACTGGGACGAATGGACAGTTTATGTGGCAAACACCACAAAAACTTCGTTTACTTCAACCACAGACTGGGAGCCTATCTCAAACTTTACACAGGTTTTCTCGGGAGAAATTTCCGTTGACCCGTCAGGTGGCTGGTTTGATATAGATTTTTCAAATACATTCGACTATACCGGAGGTAATCTGATTATAGCTGTACACGAAAATGCCCCGGGCTACTCTTGTACCCCTGCATATAGAGTTACTACAAGTGATGCTAACACATCTATGTATGTTAGACGTGATGGTACTGATTATGATCTGTCTGCAATATCAACTGTTACTGCATCAGGACGCCTTGGTGTAGTACCACAATTGCAGTTGGTTTTTCCAACTACTGTAATTCCAAACTGTGCAATTGATTTATTTCCTGCAGATATAGCAACAGACGTGGTGCGAAATCCTGTTCTGACTTGGGCAGACAACGGAGGCTTAGCTACCAACTACGATGTATATTTCGGAACAACGACAAACCCTGGTTTTGTAACCAATGTAACGTCTTTGAACTATACACCCGTTGTTCCTCTTGATGCTAACACAACGTATTACTGGAAAGTTGTACCTAAAAATGACATTGGAGAAGCAATAGGTTGTTTGGAGCAAACTTTTACTACCGGAACAAGTCTTCTTTATTGTACTTCTGCACCGACATCAAATGACGGTTCAGGAATTACTAATGTAAGTATGGGAAGTACAAGTTTTGCAGTTACTGATGTAACCTATTATAACTATACCGACTCTATTATTGATATTACAGCCGGTATAGAGAATGCAGCATCAGTAACTTTTGCAACAGGTTATACTTATCATACTAATATCTGGATTGATCTGGATGACAATGGAGAGTTCAATAATGATGATGAATTGGTGTTTCAGGGAGAATCTACAAATGCTAACCCTACAATGTATGACACGTCCTTCATGTTAAACATTTCAGCTGCTTTAGGACAGCACAAAATGAGAATCGGGACAGCAGACTCAGGACAAGCCACTCCTAACCCTTGTTATTCCGGCTCTTATGGTGTAACCATAGATATGATGGTAAACATTTTAGCTCCTCCGCCTTTCTGTGCTACGCCAAATGCCATAACCTCTTTGGCTTTGACTCCCGGTTCTGATTCTGTTTCCGGAGTTATCACTCCAGACGGGACTGCTTCGGGTTATGTAGTGGCAAGAACGACAACTCCTACGCTTGCAGATGCTCCTGACAATGGTGTGTTCTATCCGGTCGGGGAATATGAAGATGGAGTTGTTGTGGTTTATAACGGTACAGATACTTCTTTTACAGATACTTCTGCACTGCCAAACACACAATACTATTATCATGTTTATGCTTATAACAGTGATCCTGATTTTGATTGCTTAATTGTCTATTCTGCTACTTCGGTAACAGCCAACACAACAACCTGTGTAGGAACACCTATAATTGTAGGCGAAAGTAACGTGAGAACAACCGGTGCGGTACTGAATTGGACATCAGCTTTGTATGCAGACACTACCGGAGTTACTTATACGGTTGAAGTGAGTACAACTCCTGATTTTAGCATCATATATAACACAATTTTTGACCTTGGCGTATATTCTACTTCCGTTTCGGGGCTTATTCCTAATGCTACATATTACTGGAGAGTAAAAGCTGTAGGCACAAGTTGTGATTCTGATTGGGCAAACAGTAGTTTTATTGCTCAAAGCAGCTACTCCCCTATTGCTGTTACCGGATTTACCGATGACGTTATTGCAGACGGAATAGGTGATGCTACTACTTCTACCACCAATGCGGTAGATGCTGTTGACTATGCTTATATGAGCAACAGCTTTAAAGTAACGGCTTCAAGTAACCCTATTACCTATGCCTTGCCTGTAAGCCGAAATCTGGAAAGTCCGAATATAGCCGGATTGAATTTCATTATGCCTGATTATGCTTATAGCAACTCTCTGAGGCTGGCAACACAGGGACAATCGGGTACGTTAACTTTTACGGAGGCTTTCCCGCTTACTGATATTTATTTTGCGTTTACTTCAGGAAGCGGTAATTCGACTATGTCGGCTGAAATATTGTTTGACGACAGTACGTCTCAATTAGTTACAGATATTGCCCTTACAGACTGGTATGGTGCCGGTACAGCAACGACTCCTGCTCTTATCGACAATTTGGGTCGTGTATTGAGAACTACTACTGCTACACCTTCAACAGGAAATGCGAAAATCTTCCAGATTAGCATTCCTATTGATCAGGCAAACCACAGCAAATCAGTAACAGGAGTTACCTTTACGAAAACTTCGACAGGTGCTGAACCGGTTGCCAATATTTTTGCCATTTCAGGTAAAATCATCGGAGTTTGCCCTATTTTAGGAGATACTTCGGTTGAAAATGAAACCGCTTTTACTGCTGACTTGAACTGGACTTTATCGAATGCAGGTGCAGGAAGCCTTCCGGCTGATGTAACCTATACCATACAGTTGTATGCTGACGAAGACCTTACTGTTCCGGTTGGAGCTCCCGCTACAGGAATTACTACAACAACCTATGCTGCAACAGATTTAAGTGACCAAACAACTTATTATTATACGGTTACAGCCAATAACGGAACTTGTGATTCTGCTACAATTTCAGGAGAGTTTACAACCACTTGTGCTGTATTTGCTACAGCTTTTAATGAAGGTTTTGATACAGTCCCGACAGGAGGTACTACCAACCCGAGTCTTCCGTCTTGCTGGAGTATGATTGATACGGGTGCAGGATATGGCTATGTTTCTTCTACCACTCCTGATTCTGCTCCGAACAACTTCTATATCTACAACAGCAGTGACAATTCAGGAGATTATATTCTTGTTTCACCTGAAACAGATAATGTGGGTAACGGAAATTACAGAATTAAATTTGTTGCCCGTTCAGGATCAAACAATTATGTATTACAGGTAGGTACGTTGAGTGACAACTCAGACCCGACTACATTTACGTTGGTAGAGTCTATTTCACTTACCAGTTCAAATACCGAATATACTGTAGTGTTACCAGCCACAACCGATGATTATTTCGGATTCAGACACGGCTTGGGAGGGACTTACAGAAGTATTTATATTGATACAATAACATATCAGGAAATTCCAACTTGTCCTGATGTTACTGACCTTGTTCTTTCAAACCCTACAGCTGACGGAACTGATATAGGCTGGACAGGTGTTGGAACTTCTTTTGATATCGAATGGGGGCCTAAAGGCTACACTCCGGGTATCGGAGAAGAAATAGGTTCTGCAACTGCAGTAAGTACCAATCCTTATACAATATCCGGTTTACCGGGCGGAAATTACAGCGTTTATGTTCGTCAGAATTGTGACCCTGCCGAAGCAGGCTATTGGGCAGGACCTGCAGATTTCCACTTGACAATGGCGGGAGACGACTGCTCTGACCCTATTGTTATCGCTTCATTACCTTATATGACTACAGATGACACGGCAAATTATACTGATAACCCTGCTATTGAAGGCTCTCCGGGGTCTTCCTGTGGTTCTACTTCTTCCTATTTAAACGGAAATGATGTCGTTTATTCTTATACGGCTACTTTTACTGGAACTATAGGAGTTTCTATCACACCAACAGCCACTTATGCAGGTATTTTTGCTTATGACAGCTGTGCTAATATAGGAGTAGAATGTTTAGGCGGGGTAGCCAGCTCTTCTGCATCACAAAAAGGTTTTGATTTAGATGTAACAGAAGGTTCAACATATTACTTTGTTATTTCTACCTGGGCATCACCTCAAACAACAGGTTATGTATTAGAAATCAATCCGCCTGCTTGTCCTGAACCAACCGGTTTAGCAACAGCAGATGCTACAACAGATTCTGTGGAACTGTCCTGGGCAGGAACATCTGATTCTTTTGATATCGAATATGGAGTTTCAGGATTCACTCCGGGAACAGGAACAACCGTAACAGGGGTTACCTCTCCTTATGTACTTTCAGGATTAGATGACAATACAGAATATGATGTATATGTAAGAGGGGTATGTGCTTTAAACGAAAGCGACTGGGTTGGTTCGGTAACTTTCACTACGCTGGAAGATACCACACCTGTTGCACCTGTTTGTGAAATCGCCGTTAATCTGACTTTCCCTGAATTTGGAGATGCTACTACCTGGGAGCTTCTTGACGGAGACGGAACAGCAGTTCTTTCAGGAGGACCTTATAGCTTTTGGGATTATTATGATTTTACAATTAGTGAGGCTATACTTGCCATAAATCCTCCATATTCATTAGAGATTACTATTGAAGATGAATATGGTGATAATGAGGTAAGTTATTCTGTTACCGTTGGTGGTACTACAGACACTAATGCTACCGGAACTATAGAGGTTTTTGGTGACGATGATATCATTGTAGAAACAGTTTCTATTATGGCTTGCCCTACTTGTCCGGCTCCTTCAAACTTAGGTATAGCTAATATTGCTACTACCTCGGTAGATTTAACCTGGACAGGAACAGCTTCTGCTTTTGATGTAGAATGGGGAACTGCAGGATTTACTCCGACAGGAACGCCTTCTACAGGTTTCTCAGGAGTTACCAGCCCTCAGGCTTTAACAGGTCTGACAGCCATGACATCTTATGACTTCTATGTTCGTCAGGATTGTGGTACAGACGGTACAAGTGCCTGGGCAGGACCTTTTAACTTTACAACACCTTGTGAGGCTATCAATACGTTCCCGTTCACAGAAACTTTTGAAACAGACAGTGCTTCTCGTGACTGCTGGTCAAATCAGTTTGAAACAGGAACTACTGCCTGGACATATATGGCAGGAGCATTTAGCCCTTTGGGAGCTGTAACTTCAGCTAATACGGGAGCTTTAAACGCAACTTTCGGTATGAGTAGTTATACTGCTAATGTTACTAAATTTGTATCGCCTGCACTTAATTTGTCTGCATTGACCACTCCGGAAGTAACTTTCTGGTATGCTAATCAGGCATGGGGAGGTGATCAAAACGAACTTAGAGTATATTACAAAACTTCTGCTAACGGCACATGGGAGCTTATTCCGGGAGCTGTATATAACACAAACGTGAATGAATGGACAGAAGTATCTCTGGCTCTTCCTTCTCCAAGTAGTGAATATTTCATTGCATTTGAAGGAACCAACGCATACGGATACGGAATTGCCCTTGATGATGTGGTTGTAAACGACAACATCGCTCCGTGTGAACAACCAACTGATTTTGTTGCTGCCAACGCAACTTTTGAATCTGTTGAATTGACTTGGACAGGTACAGCCGGATCATATACTATCGAATACGGAGCTCCGGGCTTCACTTCAGGAACCGGAACAACCGTAACAGGAGTTTCTTCGCCTTACATTCTTTCAGGATTGGATGACGAAACCCAATATGACGTATATATTAAAGGAGTATGTGGTTCTATTTCAAGCGACTGGGTAGGTCCGGTAACGTTTACCACTTTAGAAATCCCACCTCCGAATCCTTGTGCTATAGAAGTTTCTTTCTCAAGTACAGGTTGGGGAGATGCTACTTCTTGGGAACTTATCGACGGTTCAGGTCAGGTAGTACTTTCAGGTGGTACTTATGGTAATAATTATTCTGATACACAAACATATTTAGCTGTAAACCCTCCATATTCATTACGAGTTATGATTACGGCTTATTGTGACAACAACCCTACTTATAATGTAACAGTAGGTGGTGTTGCTAATATTTCAGGAACTATTACAGATTGTTCACCGGTCGATGTTACTATTCCGTTGGTAGGAGACTTAACTCCTTGTATCCCTGCTTGTCCGGCTCCGACTAATTTGGCAGTAACCGGCCTTACATACGAATCGGCTGATTTGTCATGGGTAAGTTCAGGTTCTTTGTTCGATATCGAATGGGGAGTGGCAGGATTTACTCCGACAGGAAATCCTTCTACAGGGCTTTCTGGGCTTACTGCTACATCTCAAACACTGACAGGGCTTACTGCAGAAACTCACTATGAGTTTTATGTTCGTCGTGATTGTGATACAGACGGTACAAGCACCTGGGCAGGACCGTTTGCTTTCTATACTGGATATTGTATTCCTACAACAACTTATACCTACGATGGCTATGGTATTTTAGGATTCTCAACCACAGACGGCTATACCAATATCTCTAACGAGAATAACGGTTTAGTTGCCGGTTATAGCAACTATTCTAACTTAGCCGTAACACAGTCTGCAGGTAGCTCGGTTAACTTTAGTATCACGGTTCCGGGTTATACACTGGCTGCTATTTGGATTGACCTGAATCAGGATCTTATTTTTGACCCTGTGTCTGAGCTCTTGGGTACCTTTGAGGTTTCCGGAACAGCTAATACAGTGTTTACTGGCTCTATGCCAATTCCTCCGGGAACTCCAAACGGAGATTACCGAATAAGAGTACGTTCTCATGATGTATGGAATGAAGAGACTCCTACTCCTTGTGGAGAAATGTTCTACGGAGAAACAGAAGACTATACCCTTACTGTGGTAGATGTACCTACTTGTCTGCCTCCTTCAGGTTTAAGTGCAACAAGTTTAACTTTAACTACTGCTGAATTATCCTGGATAAGTGCAGGAACATTATTTGATATCGAATGGGGAGTAACAGGATTTACTCCGACAGAAACCCCTACTGTATCAGGTGTTGCTAATCCTTATCTTCTGACAACTCCTGTTCCGGGAGCTTATCAGTTCTATGTTCGTCAGGATTGTGGCACAGATGGCACAAGCCTTTGGGTAGGGCCTTATACTGTTGTAGTGGGAGCTTATTCTGATGGAGATATTCCTACACAACATAATACTGCTCCAAACGTAAATTCTACAGATTACTGTACACCTGAAGCAACTATCACTATTGATGTGCCTGCAGGTATGCAAATCGCAGGATTACAGGTGCAATACAGTATGACGGCTCACAACGGTGCTTATATGAGTGAACAGCGTTCATTTATTTATTCGCCTACTTTGAATGTTGGAGAGGCAAGTATAACTTCAGGAGCCGGCACAGGAGGTACATACAACTACAGCCGTTCTATGAACTTTGCCAACGGTGCTACTGGTACTGTTGATTTTGTGCTGAGAGCATGGAGAACCTGGACTGCTTTCGAGCAACCTACTGATTGTAATACAAATTATAATTATGTAAACAATGGTACCTGGGTGATTACACCTACCTTTGAACCAATACCTC
>JBAYSC010000018.1:0-21826 GCA_041676345.1 Flavobacteriaceae bacterium
AGGTTTCTAAATCGAATACCTCTCCATTATATTTAAAAAATCCCAAATCAACCTCAAGCAATTCTATAACTGAATAAACAAAAAATAAAATATATGAGAAAAACGGAAATAATGTTAAATAAGCATACCATTTTTTCTGTTTAATTTTATTCAAAATAAAATGTGTTATTCCAAAAGGAATAAGAATTGCTAATAAAATAAACATCAATATTATTAGAATAGAATTCATTTTTACACCATTTTATTTTCATTCCAATAATAACTATCCAGATAGGTTTTTATTAAAAAAAGGCTCAAAGAAACTTCTCTGAACCTTTTTCGCAGGATATTTTTTAAGGTTAATTGACCTCTTTAATAATATAGACATACACCGGAAAGTGGTCGCTAAAGCCCACTTCGTTGTTGGCATTTCTGAGCGGATACCCTTTATATTGTCCGCTTTGTTGCACCATATAGGGTTTTTGATAAATTCCCGCTTTCCAATATTTGTAAGTAGAATAATCGTTGTTGTTGGTGTCTAAGAAAGCTCCTGTCATTATGATTTGGTCAAACAAATCCCAGGCATCACGATAGGCGAGAGTCCCTTGCCCTCGTTTGGACATTTCCTCAAACGGATTGAACAGCCCCTGAGTTTTGGTGTTTTCTTTTTTTCGTTCGGCTTTTAAAACCTGTTTTACACTTTTATTATAAGGCCCGTCATTCAAATCCCCCATGGTCATCACTTTAGCATTGGCATTGATTTGCTGGAGCGAATCTATAATTTTTTTATTCAAAGCTGCTGCGGCTTCCCGAAACGGACTACTTCTTTTTTCGCCTCCTGAGCGGGAAGGCCAGTGATTCACAATAAAGTGCATTTCTTCTCCGTCAAGATAACCGCTTACCAAAAGCTGGTCACGGGTATAAACCCGTTTTCCGTTGGCATCGCTTATATATAAAGGAATGTTTGCGGAGCTGCTGACAATGAAATCTTTTTTTCTATAAAGCAAAGCTACATCAATTCCCCTGCGGTCGGGAGAGTCGAAATGAACAATTCCGTAGCCCAGGTGAGCCAGTTTTGGGTGTTTGGTTAAATCTTCCAAAACGCCTCTGTTTTCTACTTCAGATACTCCTAAAATAGCAGGGGGTTCTTTTTGTTGGTCATTTGTGCCGATTTCCGAAATTACCCGACTCAGGTTGTCTAATTTTTTCAGGTATTTGTTATGTGTCCACGAATTTTTTCCTTCAGGAGTATATTCTTCATCATAGATTTCAGGATTTCTGATGGTGTCGAAAAGGTTTTCAAGATTATAAAAAGCTACGGTATGCACCTTATATCTTTTTTGCTGAGCTTGAATAGTAAAGGAAAAAACCAGAAGACAAAGTGTAATTAAGTTCTTGATTCTCATTGCTAAAGTAAATTTCAAAGTTGTTTTTTAAATGATTTTACAGGTTAATTTTGTGTAAAGTTACGGACAAAATGTGGGGCAAAAGTAAATAATATTCTGAAAAGATGTACATTTGCCCCGATTAAGAAATTGTTTCCTAATCAGAAGAATATATAAATATAATTTAATTTTATGAGAAAACTCGTTTTTGGCATTTTATTTATGCTACAAAGTTTTGCCGTTTTTGCACAACAAGAGGCTACCATTACCGGGCAGGTTGTTGATGCTAAAAATCAACAGGCATTGCGTAATGTGGTGGTAACCTTGCAAAACACCAATCTGATGAAACTTACCGATAATGAAGGTAAATTTGTGATTGATGGTGTGGCTTCGGGAAATTATCTTTTAGAAGTAAGAAGTAATGGTTATACCGCTCAAATCTTTCCTCTTGAAGTAGCAGAGGGGCAAATTCTGGATTTGGCTGTGATTGTTCTGGAAGAAGACATCACCATTGAGCAACAGCTGAGTCTTATCACGCTTACCGAAAATGATTTGGGAGACGACAACTCCGGTTCTGAGACTACCTCAGGACTTTTGCAGGCTTCCCGAGACGTTTTTGAGCAAACCGCAGCTTTCAACTGGGGTCAGGCTCGTTTCAGAGTGAGAGGTTTAGATAACGAATACGGAACCGTGATGATTAACGGAATCACGATGAATAAATTATATGACGGAAGACCTCAGTGGGGAAATTGGGGCGGACTTAACGATGCTACCCGTAACCAGGAATTTACATCGGGTTCAAAACCGAATGATTATACTTTCGGAGGTTCGCTGGGAATCCAACACATCAACACCAGAGCTTCCTATCACAGACCGGGAACCCGAATTTCATTCTCGGGAGCCAATACCAACTACAACGGAAGAGCTATGGCTACTCACGCTTCCGGATTGAATAAAAACGGATGGGCTTATACTGTTTCTGGCTCTTATCGTATGGCAAATGAAGCTCATTTTGAGGGAACAGATTATGATGCTTTGTCTTTCTTTGCAAGTATTGAAAAGAAACTCAACGACAACCACAGCCTTAACTTTACCGGAATTTATGCTCAGAACAGCAGAGGGAAAAACTCTCCGAATACCGAAGAAATAAACGATATTGCAGGAGTTCGTTATAACTCATATTGGGGTTATCAGGACGGTAAAAAACGCAACTCAAGAGACAAAGACCTTGAAGAACCTGTATTTATTTTGAGCCACTACTGGAAAATCGACGAAAACAATCGTTTGAATACCAACGTAGCTTATCAGTTTGGGAAAATAGGAAACTCTCGTTTGGATTATTTTAAAGCTGATAACCCTGACCCGACCTATTACAGAAACTTACCAAGTTATTTTACGACATTACACACCAATGGAGTGCACACTCCCGATTCTTTAGGAGCGACTACGGCAAAATTCCTGAACAACAGACAAATCAACTGGGATGCAATGTATTATGCCAATACACACAATACATTAGAGCCGGGTCGTAGTGTATATGTACTGTATGAAGACAGAACCGATGACAAACTTTTCTCTGCCAATACTATTTTCAACTCCAAATTATCAGACCATATCACTCTTAATGCAGGAGTACATTACAGAAAACTAAAATCAGAGAATTTCCAGGAACTTATCGACCTTTTAGGTGGAGATTATTTCTTGGATATTGACCCTTTCTTTTTAGGAAGTGAGCAGCAACCTGATTTGAACAACCCAAACAGACAAGTAGGAGTAGGTGACCGTTATGGCTATAACTACATTCTTCATGCAGACGTAACCGAAGCCTTTACACAGTTTAAATTTACTTACGAAAAGTTTGACTTCTATTTAGGGCAGAATTATTCTCATTCGCAATATCAAAGAGAAGGGCTATATCACAACGGAATTTACCCGGAAACTTCTTTCGGGAAAAGTGAAAAAGTGCTTTTTGAAAACTTTGGTTTCAAAGGAGGATTTACGTATAAACTGACAGGTCGTCATTTATTTGACGTAAATGCTTTACACATGACCAAAGCTCCAACCCTTAGAAATACATTCTCTAATGCTCGTTTGAACAACGCTATTACCAAAGACCTTACAAGTGAAACCGTTTCGAGCCTTGATGCAAGCTATATCATCAGAGCACCGAGATTCAAAGGTCGTCTGACAGGTTTTTATTCAAAAATTCAGGATGCTACCGAAATCGGTTTTTTCTTTGCAGAAGGCTTAGGAATGATTGGTTCAGGAACTGACGGAAACCTATTTGTAGCCGAAATCGTAAGAGGTTTAGACAAACAAAATATGGGATTGGAGTTAGGAGCAGAATACCAAATCACTCAAACCGTTAAAGCTACGGCTGCGGTTTCTTACGGACAGTATATTTACAGCAATAACCCTAATGTAGCAGTAAATGTGGATAACCTGAAAGGAGTTTATGATTTGGGTGAAGCCAAACTAAAAAATTACAGACAACCGGGTATGCCACAAACGGCTGCCTCTTTAGGTCTGGAATATCGTAGTCCGAAATTCTGGTGGATAGGAGCCAATGCCAATTATCTTGACAATAATTATCTGGATGTTTCTGCTCTTATGAGAACAGACAACTTCTTCCTTGACCCGGATGGTCCGTTCGGACTTTCTTATACTGATTTTATTGATGGAAACGGAGAACCGGTTTCTGTAGAAGAAACAGGAAAAGAATACCTCAAACAAGAAAAATTTGATGCGATGGTGCTTTTCAACGTGGTTGGAGGAAAATCGTGGAGAATCAATAACAAAACTTTCGGATTTTTTGCAAGTATCAACAACTTGTTTGATGTGGAATACAAAACAGGAGGTTTTGAGCAGGGTAGAAATGCCAACTTCATGGAAGTCTATAGAGACCACCAAGGAGGAGGTTATCGCTCTTTCGGGCCGAAATATTTCTACGGTTTCGGACGTACGTATTTTGTGAATCTTTATATTAACTTTTAAAAAATAGTTTATGAAAAAGATATTAAGTTCAATATTTGTAGTATCAATGATAGTAACCTTTATTGGTTGTGTAAGTGATGATGATACTTTTTTACCTCCGTTGAATACTCCTATTTTCGCTCAAGATTTTGAAAGTGAAGAGGTGGGAGTTATTACTTTGACCGGATGGAGCAATGTCTCTCTAAACGGAGGGGCGAAATGGGAAGTGAGGTCTTTCAATAATGAAAAATATGCTCAACTTTCTGCTTTTGGGTCGGGCGAATCCAATATGGATACTTGGTTGGTTACTGACTCTATCAATCTAAATTTAAAAGAAAACCCTATCTTAAGATTTTCTTATAAAGCAGCACATCATAATGGCAATGCACTTTCTGTTCTGGTTTCTACAGACTATAATGGAGAAAACACTGCAGAGGCTATCAATGCAGCGAATTGGATAAATATGGATGTTGCTCTTCCTGACTATTCAACGAATTCATATCCTAATAATTTTTCAGCTTCTGATGCGATTGACTTGTCTTCATTCGAGAGTCCTGTCTATATTGCTTTCAGATATGTAGGAAGTTCGTCAGGAGTAACCACTACTTATCAAGTTGATAATATTAATATTTACTAAATGAAAAATAATATGAAAAATAGAATAAACAGTCTGTTTTATTCCTTGTTGATAGCTGTTTTTGCAGTAGGCTGTGCAGAAAGCGATGACTATTCAACTCCGGGAGGTGTTTCGGATTGTGTTGACGAAACAATAGGAAAAACAGCCAACATAACCGGAACAGAAGTATATGCGATGGCAACAGATGCTATGCAACAGTTTCCTGAAGGCGAAGAAGTAGAAGAGCTGTATCTTGAGGCTTATATCACTTCGTCTGACGGAGGAGGAAACTTCTTTAAAACGATTTCTCTGGAAACTGAAGACAGAAAAGGTTTGAGTATTTCTGTAGATACCTATAACTATTATATAAAAGGTTTTGAAGTAGGCAGAAAAGTGCTTATCAAACTCAACGGACTCCATTACAGAATCCAGCACAGCTCTTTAGCCTTAGGGGTTTTATATACAAATCCGGCTACAGGAGAAGAATCTCCAAATGTAGGAAGAATCCCTGAAGTTCAGATGCCTCAGGTGATTTTCAAATCTTGCGAATACTTAACAGACGATGAATTAGTATATAAAATTACTGCTGCTGAAGCAAATAACAATAATTATATCAATAAGCTTATTGAGCTTGACAGTGTACAATTTATTGATATGGGACAACCTTATTATGATCCTAGTCTTCCTTCTAATAGACCGGCTCCACTACCAAGTACAATAGGTGGAGCTACTAACAGATACATTGTAGATAAAGATGATAATATAGTTCTTTTTAGAACAGGTAGCTTTGCCACTTATGCAGGATATACAATTCCGTATAACAGTGGTAAAATAAGAGGTGTAATGACTAAGTTCAACTCCGATTTTCAATTTATAGCTCGTGTTGACGGAGATATTAAATTAGACCGTCCTGCTTTAGGTTCTGAAGAGGAACCGGAAGAACCAGAGGAACCGGGAGAAGGAAGTGAAACTTCCTTAGGAGGAACAGCCATTGAATTTTTGAGCAGTTTTACAGAAGATTTCGAAAGTTATGATGCAGGAGTGGTAAACTATAATCCCGGGCCAACCACTACGTTTCCTAAATATATCAACGAAATTTTATCGGGACCTCGTTACTGGTCTATCACTTCGTTTGGAGGAAACAACTATATCCAGATGTCTGCTCACAATACCAATTCAACCTGTAAAGCCTATTTTATCGTTCCGGCAAATTTAACCGAGGCTACTTTGTCGTTTAAAACCAAAGACGGTTACAATAACGGAGCTGCTCTAAAGGTATATTACACCACAGATTATACGGCACATTCCAATTTGGCTGAGGCTACTTTGGTTGATATTACCTCCAATTTTACCATAGCTACAGGTTCTACAACCGGTTATGCTGATAATTTCACAAATAGCGGAACACACACTATTAGTGCGGGAGGCAACGGATTTATCATTTTTGAATATTCCGGAACACATCCTTCGGGAACCACTACAACCTATCAGATTGATGATATAGTAGTTGAATAATATTATTATGTTGTTCATAAAAAGGTTCGGTTTTCAATCGAACCTTTTTTATTTTTGCATCTATGAAGGTATATGATATTCTAATTGTGGGCGGAGGAGCTGCAGGATTTTTTACTGCTATAAATAGTGCAGAAAAAAATCCGAAACTAAAGATTGCCATCCTCGAAAGAGGTAAAGAAGTGCTGACCAAAGTCCGTGTTTCAGGAGGTGGAAGGTGCAATGTAACTCACAATTGCTTTGAAATTCCTGAGCTGGTGAAGTTTTACCCTCGAGGGGAAAAAGAACTCAGAGGTCCGTTCTCTGTTTTTTCTCCGAAAGATACGATGGCTTGGTTCGAAAAACACAAAGTCAAACTCAAAACCGAAGCAGACAATCGTATGTTTCCGGTTACGGATTCTTCACAAACCATTATCGACTGCTTTTTGGAAGCTGCTCAAAAGCTGAAAATTGATGTATTGACTTCTCAAAGTGTACAATCAATTTTTAAATCGGACACCTTTTGGAAGGTAGAAACCCAAAACAACAATTACACGTGTGAACATTTGATTTTCACTACCGGAAGCAATCCGAAAATATGGGAATTGCTCTCGGGTTTAGGTCATAAGATTATTCCTCCGGTTCCGTCTTTGTTTACTTTTAATATCAAAGACAATCGTATTAAAGACCTGATGGGGCTTTCGACACCTGCAACGGTTAAAATCAATCAATCAAAACTACAAGAATCGGGAGCTTTGCTCATTACCCATTGGGGGCTGAGCGGGCCTGCCGTTCTGAAACTTTCCGCTTGGGGAGCCAGAGAGCTTTTTGACAAAAACTATCAATTTCAGATTTCGGTAAATTGGCTCGATTATCTTTCTTTTGAAGAGTGTCTGGAAGAGCTGAAAAAAGTAAAAGCCGAAGAAGCCAAAAAGCTTATCCGTAACCGAAAAGCCTTCGATATTCCAACCCGATTGTGGGAGAATTTAGTAGCAGCTTCAACAATTCCCGATGATTTAAAATGGGCAGATGTGAGCAAAAAGCAACTCAATAATTTAGCGAATCAACTCACCAACGCTCAATTTCAGGTCAACGGAAAAAGCACCTTCAAAGAAGAATTTGTTACAGCAGGAGGCATTGATCTCAAAGAAGTCAACTTCAAAACCATGGAGAGCAAACTTCATAAAAACCTTTATTTTGCGGGTGAAATTCTCAATATTGATGCCTTAACGGGAGGTTTTAATTTTCAGAATGCCTGGTCAGGAGGGTTTGTCGTAGCACAGAATTTTACTAATAATGCGAATTAAGGGTTTAGAATCTATTTTGTAAATAGTTGATTTACAGACCTCACAGGTTTTTAAAACCTGTGAGGTCTCGAATCCGGAGAATGTTTATAATGTAATTGCTTCGTAATCAAGAATTATTATGATTCAACCCTTAATTCGCATTAATATTTAATTTTCCTCAACACTCTCATCACTTCTTTAAAAGTCGTATAAGCTGTGGGGGCATGGACTTTGAGATAGTTTTTTGTATGTATCAGATGGTCTATGGCTTCTTCAAAACCGTTGAGGTAGCAAATGAGTAGCGTAGGAGGCAGGTTTTCTAAGTCTTTTAATTCTCTCGGAGTGAGCGGTTGTGTGGTTTCGGTTTTTTTGATGAGGTTCAAACTGCTGTTATAGATGTGAAAAAGGAGCCTTTTGTTATATTGCGGAGGCTCAAAAAGCATTTCCGTATTCATTTTATAATAGCCGTTGTCATAAAAATCTATGGTCAGTTTTTCCAGAGGATAATAGCTGGTTTTGTCATTCAGCCCAAGCGGAATGTATTCCACGATAGTGAAAGTGTCGTTGTCGTAGGTTATTTCTACTTCGTCTAAAGTGGAATAAAACAGTTTGATTTGTTCGTTTATCAGTTCGATATCAACCCGTGACCAAAGCGTTTTGTCCCGTCTTTTTTTCTCGATTCCTGCCCAGCAAATCACAAAAACCTCTTTGAAAACTTTGTATTCGGTTTTGATATTCTTGTGTTTGTTGGTTACAAAATCCATAACCGCTCCAAGGGTATGCTCGATACTGTTTCGGGCATTGTTTTCAATATCGGTAACGATTTGAGTGTTTTGGTAATTTATTTCAATATCGGAATTTTCTATCGGGACAGAATTGCTTCCGATTCTCATAAAAACACTCCCGGAAGGAATATTTCCCAGACTTTTTTTGAAAGAAGTCAGTTTCGGATTGGCTCGTATGGTAACCAACCCGATAACTTTGTCTTTGGGCAACCTAGGAAACGGAATATTTTCATACGAAATCAAAGGCGGATTTTCCAAAACGGCATTGACCAGATTCTGAATACGGCTGTCATCAAAAAAGTCGTCTCCCGTAATTTCGTTATCGTCTTCCACACCCACCACAATAAAAGAATTATTTTCAGGATTTGAATTTGATAAGGCACAAATGTGTTTCAAAAATTTGGCTTTCCCTTCTTTGGTATGCAGATTCAGCTGACGTTTTCTGTCGAAAAAACTGTTTTCGTCATTATAGGCCAAAAGGTTTTTTATCAGAAGACGCTTGTTAATCATTGGGTTTGGTTTTGCTAAATGCTTGGAGCTAAATTACGAAAAATTAAGAGTCTGTTTAAATTTATATTGTGAGAATGTTTATAGCTTATTTTTGAGCGAAACGAGGCATATTTTTTTGAGATAGCGGTGTTCTATCTCAAGAAAATATAACGAAGTTGCAGCCAAAAATAAGCATAAACAAATTATTAGATAAATTTTAAACAGACTCTAAGTGGAAGTATCTTAATTCTGTGTTTATAAAAAACAAACTCTTAGCTATTCTTTCTCCCAAAAATTCTCTGTCAGATAAAACACTGTGTCTATAAAATAAAGCACTCCGTTTTGAGTAAGAACATTTTCATCGTGCAAGTCTTCTAAAATAATTCCTATTTCAGTGTTGATATAATCGTTGTTTCGGATGTTTGAAAAATGGTTTCGGATTAAAAAATCTTTTACGTATTGTAAATTTGTTGTTTGAGAAATTGTTACAAAAGCTTGTTTCACAACAGCATATAATACGCCTTTATCGTCTTTGGTAAATCCCAGTAATTCATAGGCTGTGTCGGGAAAGAAGTAGTTGTGAAGCAATAGGTTATAGAGGTAATCTTCCCAGGAATTATAATAAATGGCATCGTTGAGCTTAATAACATGCCTTTTGTCTTTCAGATATACTTTTTGTTCTGCTCCTTCACTTATGTATTGGGAGAAATCAATATCGCTAATCCAAAGATTGTTTTCAGAGATATATTGTTTGATTATCTCTGTTTCTTGTTTTTTGTAGTGCTTTGAGCTTTTAGCTGTAGTGCTTGTTTGCGGGCTTTCTCTAAGGTAACGGGATATTGCTTGGATAGCTGCTCCAAACCTAACTTCGCTCTTTCCCGAAAGGATACTCTGTAATTCATGTTTCATCGGATTTTGCTAACAGCACAAAGATATAAAAAACCCTTGACAATATAAACCTGCCTGAATATCAATGCTTCAGGCAGGGTATTAGGGAGATTAAGGCACTCGGTGCCCCATGCTTTCTGTCCAAATCGCAAACCAGTCTTCTTTGTCTAAATCGAGTTGGGTTGCTTTTTGCAGGTTTTGAATACGGGCTGTGTTGATGGTTCCTGCAATCGGGATGATTTGGGCAGGGTGTTTCAGTATCCATGCCAATAAAATAGTATCTGAACCCACACTGTATTTGGTTACTAAATTAGCCAAAAGTTCTTTTAGTCGTCTGGTTTGAGGTGTGTTTTCTCTGAATACACTTCCGAGCGGATTCCATGCCATTGGTTTAATTTGGTGGAGTTGCATATAATCGAGACTTCCGTCTGTCATTGCTTCATAATTGGTAGCCGAAAACTGAATCTGGTTGTAATCGACTTGGGTTTTGCTACGGATAAGTTCGGTTTGCGAACTCGTAAAATTCGACACTCCGAAATCAAGAATTTTCCCGTCTGCTTTGAGTTTGGCAACGGCTTCTGCAATTTGGTCTGCTTCCATTAAAGGACTCGGATTGTGCAGCAGAAAAATGTCGAGATAATCGGTTTGGAGGTTTTTTAAAGAATTTTCGACAGACCAGATAATATAGTCTTTGTCATATTGATAATGTTTGATTCGGTTGTTTCGGCTTTCGGAAACATATTGAATGCCACACTTGGAAATCAGCTGAATTTTCTCCCGTTTTACTTTACTTTGTTTAAATCCTTTTCCAAAATCGACTTCGGTAGTGTAGCTTCCGTAAATATCAGCCAAATCAAAAGTAGAAACACGGTTTTCTATAAACACCTGAATCAAATTTGATATCTGGTTCGTATTGAGATTTTTATCCCACAAACCCCAATTCATCGTTCCTGCAATTACAGGAGAAAGTTTCGTTTTCATTGTCAAAATATTTTAGTCCTTAAAATTATAAAAAAATAAGTTTAAATAGCTCTTAAATCAAAAGATTTGAAACAACTTTTAACGATGTATTAACACGGATAGTCTTTCAAAATTTCCAATATTGCATAGAGATTAGAAAACAGCGGAAAGTCAGGAGAAATAAAGAAATATTTTCAGGTGGATACACAAAGAAGTATTTCTGCTTTTTCTGCTTTTTTCTGTTTGGTAACAAAGACAAAAATAACTTTTTTCGAAAACAAATAAAAACGATATGAAAGAAAACACAGCTACTTTAGACATTCGTGCGATTAACGAAAAAATCGAAAGAGAAAGTGCCTTTATTGATTTGCTGATGATGGAGATGAATAAAGTAATCGTAGGTCAGAAGTATATGATTGACAGATTGCTAATCGGACTTTTAGGACAAGGACACATTTTGCTCGAAGGAGTTCCCGGACTGGCAAAAACTTTAGCTATCAATACACTTTCGCAAGCCGTTCAGGGAAGTTTCAGCAGAATTCAGTTTACTCCTGATTTACTTCCTGCTGATGTAGTCGGAACGATGATTTACAACATTAAAGACAATCAGTTTTCCATCAAAAAAGGACCTATCTTCGCTAATTTCGTCTTGGCTGATGAGATTAACCGTGCTCCTGCCAAAGTGCAATCCGCTCTTTTGGAGGCAATGCAGGAAAAACAGGTAACCATCGGAGAAGAAACCTTTAAATTAGACCGACCTTTCTTGGTTTTGGCTACTCAAAACCCGGTAGAACAAGAAGGAACCTATCCGCTTCCGGAAGCTCAAATGGACCGTTTTATGCTCAAAACTGTTATTGACTATCCGAAAATGGAAGACGAAAGAATGGTAATGCGTCAGAACCTGAAAGGAGCTTACGAAAAAGTAAATGCGGTAGTTTCAACCGAACAGATTTTAAAGGCACAACAAGCTGTTCGAGAGGTATATATGGATGAAAAAATCGAGAAATATATTTTGGATATTATCTTCGCTACCCGTTATCCCGAAAAATATAAATTAGAAAGCCTGAAACCGCTTATCAGCTTTGGTGCATCTCCGAGGGGAAGTATCAATTTGGCTTTAGCCTCAAAATGTTATGCTTTTATCAAGCGTAGAGGTTATGTCGTTCCCGAAGACGTAAGAGCCGTGGTTCACGATGTATTGCGACACAGAATCGGAATTACCTATGAAGCAGAAGCCGAAAATATGACTTCGGTTGATATCATCAACAAAATCGTAAACGAGATTGAAGTGCCATAATCCCCTCCCGACCTCCCCAAAGGGGAGGAGTTAAGAGAGGAATAATTAAAATGCTTTATTATGGTAACAAAACAATTCTTTTTTTCTTGTATATCAATTCTTTTTTTGATTTCCTGCAATAAAAAAGTTAGTCAGGAAAATCAGGAAACGGAACTGATTGTAGTTGAAAGTGAGTATATCAGCAAAGAAGATTTACACAATTATATTAAAAAAGCAGAAACAGTAATTCCTGATACAAATACAGGAAAACCTTTTGATACTTTAGATTATGATAAAGTAATTGCTTATGATTATAAAGGTTTTGGAGGCGAAATAATAAGTGTAATTGAAAATGGCGAATTTGTTGATGTTGTTATGAAACAGAAATTTTTAGACCAAAAACAGTTAAATCATTTTTTGCAGATTTTGACTAAAAACGAAACGTACGGAGATGTTACCGCTTTTTGCTTTGACCCACATTTGGGAGTTGTTTTTTTTAAAAATGACAAGGTAATTTATAAAATAGATGTGTGTTTAGATTGTAATTATCTAAAATCTGATACTGAAATTCCTGCAATGTATAGTAAAGTTGTCAATAAGGGAGCAGGCGAAGAATTTCTTATTCCTATGGTTGGATTTTCAGAACAGGGAAAAAATGATATTATAGACTTTTGTAAAGAATTAGAATTTACTTACGGAGAACGGAAGTCGAATTTAGAATAACAGTTCCCCTCCTTTGGAGGGGTTAGGGGAGGAAAATGGATACAAAAGAGCTACTCAAAAAAGTACGTAAAATCGAAATCAAAACCCGAAGGTTGAGCAACCATCTGTTTTCAGGTGAATACAACACGACTTTCAAGGGGAAAGGTATGACCTTTAGTGAGGTTCGCAGGTATCAGTTTGGAGATGACGTAAGAGCTATTGACTGGAACGTAACTGCGAGGTATAACGAGCCTTATGTTAAGGTTTTCGAGGAGGAAAGGGAGCTTACGATGATGCTTATGGTGGACATAAGCGGTTCGGGCGATTTCGGGACGAAATCGCAGTTTAAAAAAGAAACAATGACCGAGATTACTGCAACTTTGGCATTTTCAGCTACGCAAAACAACGATAAAATCGGACTGATTTTGTTTTCTGACCAAATCGAATTGTATATTCCTCCGAAAAAGGGAAAATCCCACGTGTTGCGGATTATTCGGGAGCTTATTGAGTTTAAACCAGAGAGTAATAAAACAAGTGTATCCGAAGCTTTAAAATTTTTGTCCGGAGTGCAGAAAAAAAGAGCTATTGTGTTTATGATTTCGGATTTTATGGCTGATGATTTTGAGCGAACGCTTAAAATTGCAGCTAAAAAGCACGATGTAACGGGAATTCGGGTTTTTGACGAAAAAGAACAGAAACTCCCCAATATCGGATTGGTAAATATGCTTGATGCTGAAACCGGAAAGCAAAAACTTATCAATACAGGCTCGAAAAAAGTCCGTACGGAATACGAAAAATACTACCACGAAAAAGTGAAATATTTTCAGGAAGTGTTTACCAAATGCGGAGCAGGAACAATCAACACCAGAGTAGATGAGGATTATGCAAAAAAACTGTTGGGATATTTTAGAGCGAGGTAAAGATTTAAAATTGATGATTAACGATTTTTGATTTAAGACGACAGAATAAAAAAACAAATATAAAGTTATGAGTTCAATAAAATGGTTTGATGAAAACGGGAAAGAAATCGACAGAGAACCTGTAAACTTTGACGAATTGGAACATATTGCAGAAATCGGAGGGGGATTTGAGGAGTTTAGTGTTGGATTAAATTTTTATTCAAAAAAATTGGACAAACAAGAGATTACAGAGCTTCTTGGAGCCGAACCGACAAAGTCTTGGAATCCAAATGAAAGACACCCTATTGGAAATTCTAACAAGACAAGAATAGTGGATTGGGGAAAATGGTATTTATCTTCAAAAAGAGATAAAACGGATTTAAATATTAAATTAGAGAATTTACTTCAAAGTCTTACAATGGATTTAGAGAAATGGAAAATCTTAACATCAAAATATGAAACTTGGATAGACGTTGCTGGATATATGGAAAACTGGAATAGAGGTTTTACTTTAAAATCAGAAATAATGAAAATGTTAAGTGACAGAAACCTTAAAATAGAATTTGACATCTATTACTATGGTAATGAAGACGGAAATGAAGAATAAAAAACGTAATATTTTCAGGGGCTTGGCTCCCCTCTCCTTTGGAGAGGGGCTGGGGGTGAGGATATTATTCCTTTTTCTCGGTTTTAGTGTTTTCGCCCAAAAAATAGAAACTTCAACCGATTCGACTCAAATCCGTATCGGGTCGCAATTTCATTTGATATTGAAGACAAAAGTAGATACCACTTCTACTGTTTTTTTTCCGAAAGAGCAGCTGTTCGGAGCTTTGGAGGTTTTGGAGGATTATCCTGCGGATACTATTATTGACAGAAAGAACAGGGCAAAATTCGAGCTTATCAAAAAATACGGACTTACGCAGTTTGATTCCGGACGATATGTCATTCCGCAGCTCAAAGTGCTGATTGACAACAAGCCTTTTCTGACGGATTCGATGTTTATTGAGGTGAAAAATGTAGCGGTTGATACGCTAAAACAACCTCTTTTTGACATTAAAGATGTAATAGGAGATACTCAAAAGTCTTCTTCAAAATGGTGGTTGTGGCTTTTGATTAGCTTGGCTGTTGTCGGACTTGGAATCTGGGCTTTTTTCCTTTGGAAAAAGAGAAAAAACACTACAAAAAAACCTGAAATTATCTATACACCTATCGAAAAAGCTACTATCGGACTTAAAAAACTCGAAGAAAAACAACTTATCGAAAAAGGAGCAGTTAAGGATTATTATTCCGAATTGACCGATATTGCAAGAACGTATTTAGAAGAAGCAGTGAAATTTCCGGCAATGGAAAACACCACAGCCGAGCTTGTTGAGAATTTGAGGAAAACGGCAATCCGAAAAAAATTGGCTTTTTCGGAAGAAATGATTGTTGCTCTGGAAAAAGTTTTGAAACAGGCTGATTTGGTAAAGTTTGCCAAGTCCAAGCCGTTGGAATTCGAAATTACGAATGACCGAAATACGGTAGAAAAAACACTTCGGACGATGCACGGAATCATTCCGCTTAAAACTCCCGAAGAAGAGGAGGCAGAACGGAACGAAGAGCTGCGTTTAGCATTAGAAAGAAAGCGGAAAAAGAAAAAAATGATTGCTAATATTTCGTTTGCAGCCGGAATTCTCATCGTAGTCGGATTGGCTTATTGGGTGGCTACGAGTGGCATTTCGTCCGTTAAGAATAAATTCTTCGGAAGTCCGACAACCGAGTTTTTGACTTCGGAATGGATAACTTCAGAATACGGAAATCCGCCTGTAAAAATCGAAACTCCAAAGGTTTTGAAACGTATGGATGCTTCCCGACTTATTCCCGAAGAAATCAAATGGTTTGTCGAAGAAATGAGTATGTTTGGGGAAGGGGCAATTTTCGGAGACTATTATTTTCTGGTTTCTACCACCAAACTCAAAAAGCAAACCGGGCAAGGTGGAATAGATACGGAAGTAGATTTGAATTTGATTTTAGACGGAAATTACAAGCAGTGGGAAGCTCAGGGAGCAAAAAATATCATTATGGAAAAAGAAATCTATAAAACTCCCGGAGGAATCGAAGGTGTGAAGGCTTTTGGCTCGATGAATTTGCCCGACCCGATTACTAAAAAAACAAAAAGAGCCTATTATGAAATGCTGGTTTTCAAACAAACCGGAGGCATTCAGCAGGTGGTTGCCATTATCGATGAATCAGACCCGAATAAAGTGGAAATCATAGACCGAATCATAAACTCGGTAGAATTAGGACAAGCGAGATAATTATGACAAACGTAACATTTTTAAATCCTGAATTCTTTTGGCTTTTTGCCCTGTTTCCTGTTTTGATTGTGTGGTATATTCTCACCCGAAAAAAACAATCGGCTACGCTGAAAATGAGTTCGCTCGAAGGTTTTAAGGCTACAAATTCGTGGTTAGGAAAGCTAAAACCTGTTTTGTTTTTACTTCGTTTAGGAGCTTTAGCACTCATTATTGTCGGTTTGGCACGACCTCAAACCGTAGATGTATCAAGCCGAACCAAAAGCTCTTTCGGAATTGATATCGTGATTGCAGTTGATGTTTCGGGTAGTATGTTGGCTAAAGACCTAAGACCAAACCGTCTGGAAGCTCTCAAAAGAGTAGCTTCGGAATTTGTTAAGGAAAGACCAACTGATAGAATCGGGCTGGTGGTATATGCAGCAGAAAGCTATACCAAAACTCCGGTTACCAGTGATAAAAACATTATTCTGAATGCTATCAGAGATGTAAAATATGACAATGTTTTACAAGACGGAACCGCAATCGGGATGGGGTTGGCAACGGCTGTCAACCGACTCAAAGAAAGCAAAGCTAAAAGCAGAGTCATTATCCTGATGACAGATGGAGAGAACAATGCAGGATTTTTAGAACCCCGAACAGCTGCCGAAATTGCAAAAGAATACGGAATTAAAGTATATACCATCGGAATCGGAACCAACGGAATGGCAGAAATGCCCTATGCCTATGCACCAAACGGAGGTTTCATTTACCGAATGATGGAAGTGAGAATCGATGAAAAACTGATGAGAGATATTGCCACCACAACCGGAGGAAAGTATTTCCGGGCAACCAGCAACTCAAAACTCACAGAAATCTATGAAGAAATCAACAAACTCGAAAAAACCGATGTAGAGGAGTTGAAATTCTTTAACTATGACGAAAAATACAGAAATTTTATACTTTTAGCGGGAGCTTTGCTGTTGTTGGAATTTTTATTGAGAAAGACATTGTTTAGAGGATTTATATAAATGGCTGATTCGCAAAGTCGCTGATGTGCAAATTTGCAAATCAGCAAATTCGCAAAAAAAAAGAAAATGAACATAGAAGAAATTAAATATTTGAATCTCCTTTTTATCCTACCTGTTTTGGTAGTGCTTTTTCTTATCTATCAGTTTTGGAGGGTAAGAAAGCAAAAACGATTTGCTGAGGGCAGATTACTGAGCCAATTGAGTCCGGAGAAATCGACTTTCAAACCGGTTTTGAAACTCACAGTTCTGATTTTGGCTTTGACAGCTTTGATTTTGGCTTTGGCAAATCCGAGAATCGGAACCAAAGTAGAGACCATCAAAAGAGAAGGAATCGACATTGTTTTCGCTATTGATGTTTCAAAAAGTATGTTGGCCGAAGATGTCGCTCCCAACCGACTCGAAAAATCAAAACAAATCGTTTCGCAAATCATCAACACTCTCGGAGCAGACAGAGTCGGAATCGTAGCCTATGCAGGAACGGCTTTCCCGACCTTGCCCATCACGACAGATTACAGTGCTGCCAAGATGTTTTTGCAGCAAATGAATACCGATATGCTTTCCTCAAAAGGAACGGCCATTAGCGAAGCGATTTACATGGCTGCCAATTTCTTTGACGAAGCAGAAACCAATAAACTTTTGGTGCTGATTTCTGATGGAGAAGACCATGAAATGGGAATTGCGGAAGCCCTGCAAGCGGCCAAAGACAAGAAAATAAAAATTCTTACTATTGGAGTTGGAACCGAACAAGGAAGCACCATTCCGGTGAAAATCGGAGGGCAGACACAAGCTTATTTGAGGGATTTGAACAACGAAGTGGTCGTTACCCGAATGAACGACAAGATTTTGAAAGAAATTGCAGCAGAAACAGACGGAAAATATGTCTTGGGAAACAACTCCAAACAAGCTGCGGATGCTTTTAAATCGTTGCTGGATACTATCGAGAAAACTCAGTTTGAAGCTCAGGAAGTAGCCGAATATGACTCGAAATTCCAATGGTTTTTGGCAGTAGCTTTCTTTTTGCTTATTTTAGATGTTTTCTTCTTAGAACGAAAAACAGCCTGGATTAAAAAGCTCAATTTATTTAACGAAAAGAAATAAAGATATGTATAACAGAAATTTTCTTATTCTATTATTTACGTTGTTTTCGTTACACACGTTCAGTCAGAAAAAAACGAATTATCTCAAAGACGGAAACAAAGATTTCGCTAAGCAAAACTATGTTGATGCTGAGGCGAATTTCCGTTCAGAGCAGTCCAAAGCAGAAGATAAAACCGTTGCGGCTTATAATCTGGGAAATTCGATTTACAGACAAAATTCTTTCGAGGAATCGAAATATGCCTACCAAAAAGCCCTTGAAAAAGCCACGACCAAAGACGAAAAACACAAAATCTACCACAACCTCGGAAACGTACTGATGCAGGAAAAAAACTATCAGGGGGCAGTGGAAGCCTTTAAGAATGCTTTGCGGAACAATCCGTATGATGAGCAGTCGAGATATAATTTTGCTTTGGCAAAAGAAATGCTGGATAAAAATCCGCCTCCTCCTGATGAAAATCAAGACCAAGAAAATCAGGAAAATCAAGATAAGGAACAGGAAAACGAAAACAAGCAAGACCAGAAAAGCGATAATCAGGAGCAAAACGATAATCAGGAAAATCAGGATAAGGGAGACAATCAGGAAAATAAAGACAATCAGGATCAAGGCGATAAAGAGGACAAAAAAGATGAAAAAGGTCAAGGTAATCAAGACCAAAAACCTCAGGGTGATCAAAGCGGAATGTCAAAACAACGATTAGAAAACCTGCTCGATGCAGTAGAAAATCAGGAAAAAGGCATTCAGAAAAAAGTGCAGCTCAATCAGGAACAAAAAGACCAAAAAGGACAAATACAACAAAGAGAAAAGAATTGGTAATCCTCCCCAACCCAAGCCTCCCCAACCCCTCCAAAGGAGGGGCTTTACAAAAAAGGAGGGGCTTTATAAAAAGAAAGTAAAGAATAACAAAAATGAAAACAAACACAAATATTTTCGGTTTCGCTTTTCCCTTCTCGGGGTTAGGAGTGAGGCTTTTTTTTCTTTTATTTTCGCAAATAATTTTTGCTCAGGTAGAATTTACTGCCAAACTGAGCCGTTCTAAAATTGGTGTAAACGAAAACGTTCGTGTCGAATTCATCATGAATGTCGATGGCGATCATCTGCAACTACCCGATTTTGAAGGGTTTAGGGTTGTGTCGGGACCTTTTCAACAAATTAGTCATTCCAATATCAACGGGAAACGGTCATTGAGCAAAAGTTTCGGATATACCATCCAGCCTACCCGACAAGGAACCCTCACTATCGGGAGTGCTACGATAACTTTTAAAGGACAAAAATATCAAACCGAGCCCGTGCAGCTCACCGTTACAGCTCCGGTCGAGCGACCAAACGACCCATCTGAACCGCTTATCAATGTGGATGAAAGCATACATCTGGTGGCTCAGCTTTCTAAGCGAAATCCCTATTTGAACGAACCCGTTTCGGTAGTGTATAAACTCTATTTCAAAGACGGTTTGGGGATTCGCAACTTCAACCTGATAGCCAATCCCGAATACAACGACTTCTGGTCACACAATATCGAAGTTAAGCAATATGAGGCTCAGAATGAAACGTTTAACGGAGAAAAATATTCGAGTATTATCATCAAAAAAGTACTTTTATATCCGCAAAAATCGGGCAAACTCACCATCGAACCGCTCGATTTGGAGCTGGCTCTGCAAGTGCCTACCAATCGTAGGAATATGTTTGGCAGGGTCTATCACAACACCAGCACAAAACTCTCGACCGGAGTGCAATCGGTTGATGTGAGACCACTTCCTGAAAACGGAAGACCCGATGATTTTTCGGGTGCTGTGGGTACTTTCGATTTAATCGTAAAAACCGATAAAACAGCTGTCAGACAAGGAGAAGCCATCGAAATGGAAGTAGCCGTTTCCGGAAAGGGAAATCTCGAGCTGTTTTCACTTCCGAAACCTGTTTTTCCGAGCAGTCTGGAGGTTTATGACCCGATTCCGAAAAAGCAGATTACCGTTGGTCTTTCGGGAATGAACGGGAAAGTATCTGAAAAATACACGATTATTCCGCAATATCAAGGAAAATACATCATTAAACCGATTCATTTTTCTTATTTCGATTTAGAGACGAGAGCCTATAAAACCCTGACTTCTAAAGAAATAACTATTGATATGATTGATGGGCCTGTCGGAAATCAAACAGCTCAAAATGATGATATTGCCAAAAATGAAGTAACTCCTCAAAATCATTTTAAGTTTATCGAATTGAAAACCACCCTGCAACCTGTTGTAGAACAAGATTTCTTGTTTTCAACCCGATTCTTTGTGTGGTTGCTTTTGCCTTTGCTTTTGATTCCGGTACTGATTTTTGTGAAGAGTAAAAAAGACGAAAGAGATAGTGACGTAGTGGGTAATAAAATTCGTTCGACCAATAAACTGGCTAAAAAATATCTTTCAGAAGCACGAAAAAACCAGAATAATAAGGAGAAGTTCTATGAATCTTTAGAAAAAGCCCTGCATAACTTTTTGAAAGCCAAACTCAAAATTGAAACTTCGGAAATGAGCAAAGAGAAAATTTCGGAGGTTTTATCAGAAAGAAAAGTAGATGCCGTTACGATTCAGGATTTTATTTCGCTTTTAGAAAGTGCGGAACTCGTGAGATATGCTCCGAGTCTGGCTTCGTCTGTCGGGCAGGACTATGAAAAAGCGGTAAAAACCATAGCCGGATTAGAAAAACAGATTAGGTAGTGTCCGGTCGCAGTTTACAGAAATACAATTTACATTATACGAAAAAAATGAAAGCTTTAAAAATCATATTGTTGTTTTTTCTCCCGACCCTCATCTGGAGTCAGACTTCGTTTGACAGGGCAAATGAGTTGTATGAACAGGAAAATTTTGAGGAAGCAGCTCAGGCGTATGAAGAGCTTTTGGCATCAGGTCAGCATTCGGCAGATGTATATTTCAATTTGGGAAATGCCTATTACAAACTCAGCCAGATTGCTCCTTCTATTTACAATTACGAAAGGGCTTTGTTGCTGGAACCCAACAACAAAAATGTGCAAACCAACCTGAAATTTGCCCGAAATATGACCATAGACGAAATCAAAGAAGCTCCCAAAGTAGGAATCAGAAACTGGCTGAGCGGGTTTACTTCGGTGTATCATTATGATGTGTGGGCAAAAATTGCAGTCGGATTTTCGGTGTTATGCCTGCTGGGTTTTGTGGGTTATTATTTTGCACGAAAAATCATTCTAAAACGCATTTCTTTTGCTCTGATGTTGGTGTTTTTGCTGACTTCGGTGCTGAGTGTGATGCTTTCGGTTTTTGAAAAAAACCGGGCAGAAAGCTACAATCCTGCTATTGTTTTTGCTGAAACGGTTTCCGTAAAAGGCGAACCTCAAACACTTTCTGCCAATGTGGTAACCCTTCACGAAGGAACAAAAGTTTATATTCTGGAAAATCTGGACGAATGGTTTAAGGTAGAATTGGCAGACGGCACTCAGGGTTGGGTCGAAAAAGAAACGGTTCGCAGTTTAAAGTTCTAAAACCCAAACTGCAAACCGAAACCAAAATTAACTAAATTCAAATCGTTTTTAGAGCCTGTTTAAATTTATATTGTGAGAATTTTTATAGCTTATTTTTGAGCGAAACAAGGCATATTTTATTGAGATAGCGGTGTTCTATCTCAAGAAAATATAACGAAGTTGTAGCCAAAAAGAAGCATAAACAAATTATTAGATAAATTTTAA
>JBAYSC010000019.1:0-21759 GCA_041676345.1 Flavobacteriaceae bacterium
AAAACCATCTTTTATCTGAAAATCAGTAGATAGGTTTTCGCTTGACTTCCTTGCTCCACCTGTTCTCAAATAGATTTTGATAACTCCTGCTTTGTTGTTTATGGAAGCTACAATAGCATGCCTGTCTAAATAAATCTCATCCACATCATCCATCCGAAGCGTGGCAACATAGTTGGGGCTCATTTGTTCTACATCGTCAATAAGTATCACAGGAGTCGAAAGCCCCGAATTTATGGAAATCGGGTGTCTGCTGCTGTAAATATAGGTATCCATCGAACTTTTTACGATATAAAACCCCTGACTTTCGAGAAAATCTACCACCATCCTGACTTTAATTCCCGAAGATAAATCATCGACTTTAAAACCTTTGAGTGTCGGATTTCGGCTTTCTCTACTGAGTCTCGGAGCTTCTGTTTCTACTTTGACCGTATTGAGCAAAATATTGCTGCTGTGAAATTTCGGAATTTCGATTGCTTCTTCCGAAAGGGTTTGTTCGGGCAGGCAGTTCGGTTTTTCGGGAATGTTTACCGCTTTGTTGAACGACTTGTAGTTGTCCAGAATTTTAACGTAGGTTTTAATCGGGAGTTCTTTGTTTTTTTCATTCTTCAAAGAAAAATTAACCCACATCGAATCGGCCAAAACCAAATTCTCAAACACAAATTCATTATTATCATCTATAGTAGCGGCTTCATATAACTTGCCTTCGAGCGAAAACAAAACTACTTTTTGTTTCGATTTATCTCGAATGGTTTGGTTTAATTTACCCTTTAACCCAATGCCTACATCAAAAGTGTGTGTCATTTGCGGGAAATTTTTGCTTTTGATGTTGTTCCAGTCTGTTTTGCTTTTTTGGCTGAGAAAAAACAAATCGAGGTCATATTTTTTGGCTCGGGTTTTCTCCGAAAAATAACTCAAATCATAAGAGCAGTTTTCGTAGGTATAAGGATTTACCGAAAGCGAATTGAAAATATTGCGTTCTGTGTTGAGGTTTTTGGTTTTCTCCGGAAGATAAGAAATGCTGACTTTGGCAATATCCAAATTCTGATTTTGTTCAGAAACCGTGATTTCTGTGTGTTGCTGAGGCAAAAAGAAAAGTCGTTCTGCCAGCAAATTAAGATTCTGGTCAACAATTCGTGCAGTATTGACACCTTCAAAAAGCGATGTGTTTTCCATCGAAAAACCAAACTCTTCTTTATCCAAAACAAGTTCACTTATAACGGCTTGTTGATTTTGGCTGACAATGAGATAATATTTTTTGTGTGGAGCGGCACCTCTGTTTTGTATTTTAAAAAGCGTCTTAACATCAGACAAATAACTGATTACCGAAAGAGCAACACCCGAAGAAGTTTCCGGTAGATTTTGAGTGAATGTTTTTCCATTTATTACGGCTTCGACCTTATAACCGATGTTTTTTGTGTCAGAAATTTCAAATTTTGCGTAGCCGTATGGGTTGGTAGAAAAAAGCATCACCTGATTGTTTTGTGAATCTAAAACCCTACCGTTTTTCACTTGAATTCCCTTACCAAAACAATCGGTAATTTTCACACCTATCACATTGGCTGCATTTTCCAAAAGCACACCCGATTCCGGATAAACCGAGATAGTTACATCAGACAAGTTGACGGAATTCACCGCAATTTCTTCCTCTTCGGAAGAATTGACAAGGGTTATTTCATAGGTAGAAGACAAATCTTCGGAAAAATTATTCATATAATTGGTGTAAAACCTCAGATAATATTTCCCGGACGGCATATTGTTTTTCAGGGCTATATTGGCTTGAAAAACTCCTTTATATACAAACAGCAGTTTTTTCTCAATCAAGGCTTTATCCTGGTCAAAAAGCTCCATAAAAACATTGGTTGTCGATTCAAACAACCTTTGATTTTGCTGATGATATACATATCCGGTCAGCCAAACCTGCTCATCTGTAAAGTAAATATTTTTATTGAAATGTACGTGGATATTTTCCCGGTCTAAAAGAAAATATTCCGAAAATAACTGTTGTATTTCCTCCGGTTTTTCATCGGTAGTTTGAGAAAGAGCAGTACAACAGAATAAAGAAAAGAGTAAGAGGCTGAGTTTTTTCATTTTTTACAGATATAGATTAAAAACGGGTAAATATAAAATATTTCATCTTAATTATAACTAATTTCTCATTATATTTGGCATTATTTAAAAAGTTTAAACCGATGTTACACAAAATAAACCTCCGTAATATTCTTTTTTTAGATATTGAAACCGTTCCCGAAAATGCTGGTTTTGACGAACTTTCTCAGGAAAAAAAAGAACTTTTTGAACAAAAAACCAGATATCAGAGAAGGGAAGATCAAACTCCCGAAGAGTTTTATGAAAGAGCCGGAGTCTGGGCAGAATTCGGAAAAATCATCTGTGTTTCGGTAGGGTATTTTACCTTTAAAAACGACATCAGAACCTTTCGGGTTACTTCGTTTTTTGGAGAAGAAAAAAAATTACTGACGGATTTCTGTAACCTGCTCAACAACCATTTCAACAAAGCCGAACACCTTTTGTGTGGGCACAATGCCAAAGAATTTGACTTCCCTTACCTAACAAGGCGAATGATTATCAACGGAATAAAAATCCCCGACAAACTCAATCTTTTCGGAAAAAAACCTTGGGAAGTCGCTCACTTAGACACGCTGGAACTCTGGAAGTTCGGAGATTATAAACACTACACTTCGTTAAAACTGCTCACCAATATTTTAAACGTTCCTTCGCCCAAAGACGATATTGACGGAAGCCAAGTGGCACAGGTTTTTTATGTTGAAAACGACATCGACCGCATTGTCCGCTATTGCGAAAAAGACGTGATAGCTGTGGCTCAAATACTACTTCGGCTCAAAGGAGAAACTATTTTGGACGAAAGCGAAATTATTTCGGTTTAATACTGATAAAAGCGTACATTTGCGGTTACAAACTATTATTTTTTTATGAAAAAGTTACTCACACTTTTGGTCGTTATGACCATGACACAATTTGGGTTTTCTCAGGAAACCTCTGCTTTTAAAACAGATATTATCCGGTTTTTGGAAGTTTCCGGAGTAACTGACCCTATCCGGGGAGTCGGAGATCAAATTAAAGCGATGATTCCCGAAGAACATCACGAGCAGTTTACTAAAGATTTTGAAGCCACACTTCCTCCTTTGTTTTCCAAAATGGCAGATATTTATATGGAGGAGTTTACCCATGACGAAATCAAACAAATTCTGGCTTTCTATGAATCTGATTTAGGCAAAAAAGTAGCCTCAAAAACCAATGATTTGATGGAAAAAGCAGCCGTTGCAGGTGAGCAATGGATGTTAGACCTGGAGATGGTTTTGTCAAAATATACGGGAAATTAAAACAAAATGAATTTTTGATTTTTTTTATTTTTATTTTTTTACCCCTGCCTGTAAAAATAAGGCAGGGGTTTTTGTTTTTTCTGAGAAAAGCAGTATCTTTAGCCAGTTTAATTTTTTAAAAACCATAAAAACCATGACATTCACTTATGTAGTAATTGCTTTAGGATTTTTCCTACTTTTAGCATCATTCTTTACCGTAAAACAACAAACCTCGGTTGTGGTGGAACGCTTCGGGCGATTTCACAGTATCCGCAATTCGGGTTTGCAGCTGAAAATTCCGGTTATCGACAGAATTGCAGGCAGAATTAACCTGAGAATTCAGCAATTAGATGTTATTATCGAAACCAAAACCAAAGACAACGTGTTTGTCAAAATGAAAGTTTCGGTACAGTTTAAAGTGCTTCAGGAAAAAGTTTACGAAGCATTTTATAAATTAGAATATCCTCACGACCAGATTACTTCTTATGTTTTTGACGTAGTTCGTGCAGAGGTTCCGAAACTGAAATTAGACGATGTTTTTGAGCGAAAAGACGACATTGCCGTTGCTGTAAAAAGAGAACTCAACGATGCGATGACCACCTACGGATATGACATCATCAACACTTTGATTACCGATATCGACCCGGATATTCAGGTGAAAAATGCGATGAACCGTATCAATGCTGCAGACCGTGAAAAAACAGCTGCGGAATATGAAGCGGAAGCTCAAAGAATCCGTATTGTGGCAAAAGCAAAAGCGGAAGCAGAAAGCAAAAGACTTCAAGGTCAGGGTATTGCAGACCAAAGACGTGAGATTGCAAGAGGTCTGGTAGAAAGTGTTGATGTGTTGAACAACGTAGGAATCAACTCTCAGGAAGCTTCTGCCCTGATTGTAGTTACACAACACTATGACACGTTGCAAGCCATCGGTTCAGACACGAACTCGAACCTAATTTTGTTGCCAAACTCTCCTCAGGCAGGAAGCGATATGCTCAACAACATGGTAGCTTCGTTTACCGCCTCCAACCAAGTGGGAGAAGCCATGAAAAAAGCTGCAAACAAACCTAAAAGGCCTAAAAAAGATGATTTCGGGATAGAAACAAATCCGGAAGACGAATAAAAACCATTGCCAAAAAAGTAAGAAGACTCAAATTATTCGATTTGGGTCTTTTTGTTTGGTAATACTTTGTCTTACTATTTGATACTTCAATCTTAATACTTTAAATTTGCCGTTTAAAATTTTAACGATGTTACAGATAGCCCACATTAGAGAAAACAAAGATGCTGTAATCAAAGCACTTGCAAAGCGAAATATTGATGCAACTACAATGGTTGAAACAGCTATTGATTTAGACGAAAAAAGACGTTCGACTCAGGTTGAATTAGACAACATTTTGGCTGAATCAAACAAAATTTCCAAAGATATCGGAGCTTTGATGAAATCGGGAGAAAAGGCAAAAGCCGAAATCCTGAAAGCAAAAACTTCTTCGTTAAAAGAAAAAGAATCAGACCTAAAAGCAAAGTTAAACGAATATATCGACAAACTTCAGGAGGAATTATACAAAATTCCGAATACTCCGTCTGAAATCGTCCCGAACGGAAAAGATGCAGAAGACAACCTGAATGTATATCAGGAGGGAGAAATTCCGAAACTTTTTGACGGAGCTTTACCGCATTGGGAATTAGCCAAAAAGTATGACCTGATTGATTTTGAATTGGGAGTAAAAATCACAGGTGCAGGATTTCCGGTTTACAAAGGAAAAGGAGCAAAACTGCAAAGAGCCTTAATTTGGTATTTCCTGGATAAAAATACCGATGCAGGTTATCAGGAAGTGCAGGTTCCGCACTTGGTAAACGAGGCTTCGGGTTACGGAACAGGACAACTTCCTGACAAAGAAGGACAAATGTATCACGTTGGAATTGACGATTTGTATCTGATTCCGACTGCTGAAGTTCCGGTTACGAATCTGTATCGTGATGTGATTATCGAAGAAAAAGATTTGCCGATTCTGAATACAGGATATACACCTTGTTTCCGTAGAGAGGCAGGAAGTTACGGAGCTCACGTAAGAGGTCTGAATCGTTTGCATCAATTCGACAAAGTAGAAATCGTACGTATCGAGCATCCTGACAATTCCTACAAAGCTCTTGACGGAATGGTAGAACACGTAAAAGGAATTTTACAAGAATTGAAATTGCCTTTCCGAATTTTGCGTTTGTGTGGAGGAGATATGGGATTCACTTCCGCCCTTACCTACGATTTTGAAGTGTTTTCAACAGCACAGGACAGATGGCTGGAAATTTCGTCTGTATCGAATTTTGAATCATTCCAAGCAAATCGTCTGAAACTTCGCTTTAGAGATAAAGACGGAAAAAACAGATTGGCTCATACGCTAAACGGAAGTTCATTAGCACTTCCGAGAGTGTTGGCAGGAATTTTGGAAAACTGTCAAACTCCAGAGGGAATCGTAATCCCGGAAGTATTAAGAAAATATACGGGATTTGATATAATCGACTAAACTAATTAAAGCCTTTCTCAACGAAAGGCTTTAATTTTATCAATCTAACGGAAATAAAATTCCTATTGCTACTGCACCTGCGAACTGCTGTGCACTTTCATGATAATAATAGGTAAAAGCAACATCGGCTTTGTGTGTCGTGCCCAATTGCAATCCGAGGGAAAAAGGAAGATGCAGGATTGCTCCGCTTTTATCTATGTTGTCAGAGACCGTAATAGTTTTAAACTTCGCTATTGACATTCCCGCTCCCATCTCTATATAAGGTGCAATCAAAGGTATAGGAATAGTTAATCGCAATTTCCCACCTATTAGAAAAGCCTTTGAATACACTTCATAATCGGGCTCTTTGGGGTCAGATTCTGTAAAAATCAAACCTGCATAAGGTCTGACGTCAATCCATTTCGAAAACTTCATCACATATTCTCCTTGTAAATATATTCCTTTTCCCGACACATCTGTATCTTCATCGTAAGGACTGCTCAATCCATAACCTATTGAAGCACTAATGAATTTTTCTTGTTGGGCTTTAACCTGAAACGAAACTATCAGTATAATAAAGGCTATAATTTTTTTCATTACTATCTTATAAATTGTTTTTAAACTGAAGCGGCAAATTTAAAAATTTATCCTCTATAGCCCTTATGTTTTTTATCTTTGTCGTGTACTAACAGCCAAAAAAATGATAATAAATCCGCCTACTAAAAGTTTAATTGAGGTTGTCACGTTATAGATTTTCAGTATATTTGTTTTATTGAATTAGCAAAATCATTGATTATGAAAGGGGTAACATTTGAAAAAGACACAAACGGAAAAGACCGTTTTGTTCGGTTTGATTTGGAGCAGCACGGAGAAGAATTACGTCCTTTATTGGAAAAAATGGGGTTAACACAACCTGAAGAACCTCTTGAGGGGTGGGACGAAGCTCTAACTCCTGAGGAATTTTTAGCCGAAGCAAAAAAAATAATACGACAAAAATTTGAAGAGAGAAATAAAATTTGATAAAACCGCTCTGCTATTTTTGGAGGATTTAGCAAATATACTTCTCATCAAAGAATATTTTTCTTTTACAGAAACAGCAGATGCCTATATTGATGATTTGGTAGCTTTTGTGTTGGAAAATATTGACACCTTCCCCCACAAACCTGCTCCTTCTTTCTTTTCCAAATACGGAAAAAACCTCCTCTATATTCCCTACAACAGAAACAATCGGACAACTTGGTATATACTTTTTGAAAAATCGCCTTCTCATTACCTCATTCGTTATATCACCAATAATCACGTCGCAGGACAATACTTTTGACTTTTGCATAAAAACATTTTCATTTCAATGAAAATCCCTATCTTCGTAGCTTGAAAATAAACAACAAAAACAATTAAAATATCATGAATAAAAAAATCGTAATCGTTTCGGCTGCCAGAACACCCATCGGAAAGTTTATGGGAGGATTATCTTCTGTTCCTGCACCGAAATTGGGAGCTGTCGCTATCAAAGGAGCTTTGGACAAAATCGGATTGGATTATAATCTGGTTGATGAGGTAATAATGGGAAATGTAGTTCAGGCTGGTGTTGGTCAGGCACCTGCTCGTCAGGCATCTAAATTTGCCGGACTTCCTGATTCGGTTATCGCAACAACCGTAAACAAAGTTTGTGCTTCGGGTATGAAAGCCGTAATGCAGGCTGCTCAAGCTATTCAACTTGGTGATGCTGAAATTGTGGTTGCAGGAGGAATGGAAAATATGAGTATGATTCCGCATTATGTTCAGATGAGAAACGGAGTGAAATTCGGTCCTGCTACTTTAGTCGATGGACTTCAAAAAGACGGACTTACTGATGCTTACGACCAAAACGCAATGGGAGTTTCTGCTGACCTTTGTGCTGCTGAATACAAAATTTCGAGAGAAGAACAGGATAATTTTGCTATCGAATCATACACTCGTTCGGCTAAGGCTTGGGAAGCTGGAAAATTCGCTAACGAAATCGTTCCGGTTGAGATTCCGCAACGTAGAGGAGAGCCTGTTGTGATAAGCGTTGACGAAGAATATACAAACGTAAAATTAGACAGAATTCCTACCCTTTCGGCTGTTTTCACCAAAGAAGGAACGGTAACTGCTGCTAACGCTTCGACCATCAATGACGGAGCTGCGGCTTTGGTGCTTATGAGCGAAGAAAAAGCAAAGGATTTAGGTTTAAAACCGCTTGCTTATATCACCAGCTATGCAGATGCTGAACAAGAGCCACAGTGGTTTACGACTTCTCCTGCCAAAGCACTTCCGAAAGCCTTGAAAAAAGCAAACTTAGAAGTTTCAGATGTTGATTTCTTTGAGTTTAACGAAGCTTTTGCGGTTGTAGGATTGGCAAACTCAAAAATTTTAGGTCTTGATGCTTCAAAAGTAAACGTAAACGGTGGAGCAGTTTCTTTAGGACACCCTCTGGGTTGTTCGGGAGCGAGAATCATCGTTACACTGATTAACGTATTGGAACAAAACAATGCAAAACGTGGAGCGGCTGCTATCTGTAACGGTGGTGGTGGAGCATCTGCAATTGTGATTGAGAGATAAACCAGAGAATAGAGAACAGAACATAGAGAATAGACAAACGCTATCTATGTTCTATTCTCTTTTTTCTATTTTCTAAAAATATGATTTACCCATTCATCACCATAGGACTCGTAGTAGCATTTATAATTTATGTGCTGTATCTTGCTTTGATAAAGAAAAATCTAAAGAGTAAAACACAAACGGTCGTATTGCCCGGATTGTTTTTTATAGGTGTTTGGCTCGGAGTTTATTACTTTTTTTGAGATAAAATGAAATATATCTTTTTGATTTTTTCGTTTTTTATTTTTACAAATGGTTTTTCTCAAGAAGAATCAAAAACAATTCAATTTGAGATTTATGAAATGGAGAATTATCCATTACCTGCTGTTACAATTATTGAAAAAGGAACAGAGAACGGAACTCAAACTGATTTAAACGGAAAAGCACAACTTAATATTTTTGATGTAAAAAATAAAATTTCAACTTCTTTTTTTACTTATTTCGGAGAGTTTAAGCTAATAAAAAAAGAGGTCGATTTAATTAAAGTTTATTTTGCTGAAAGAAAAGTAGAATATTATAAAAACGGGAAACGAATAAAGAAAAAACGACTTAAACATTAGTCTTTTCTCTATTTTCTTTTCTCTATTTTCTAAATAAAAATGTTCGGAATCTGTAATTTAGCCATAGTCCCTGTTCGTTTAGAGCCCAATCACAGAAGTGAAATGGTTTCGCAGCTTTTATTCGGAGAGCATTTCCAAATCCTTGAACAATCAAAGGGTTGGGTTAAAATCAAGCTCCAATTTGACGGTTATGAAGGGTGGATTGACGAAAAACAATACCAACCTATTTCTGAAAGTGAATTTGGGTTGCTTTCGTCTAAAGAAACAGTACTAAATGCAGATTTAATCGAATACATCTCAGGGAAAGACAATTTGTTGTTCCCGATTCCGCTTGGAGCATCGCTTTCTTTTTTAGATGTTCCTCAAATCAATACTTCTGAATTTACTTTTGAAGGACTGAGAGTTTTCGATAAAAAGCCAAAGTCCGAAATCCTGAAAACGGCTTTTATGTATTTGAATACTCCGTATTTGTGGGGTGGAAAAACACCTTTCGGAATCGACTGTTCGGGCTTCGTTCAGATGGTCTATAAACTCAACGGATATGCTCTTTTAAGAGATGCCTCTCAACAAGCCACCCAAGGTGAAGTGCTGAGCTTTATCGAAGAAGCAGAAGCGGGAGATTTGGCTTTTTTCGACAACGAAGAAGGCAAAATCACTCACGTGGGAATCCTGATGAACGACAACTACATCATCCACGCTCACGGAAAAGTCCGTATTGACAGATTAGACCACCTCGGAATTATGAATGTTGATACCAAACGACATACACATAAACTCAGAGTGATTAAGAAGGTTATTTAGAAGCAAATCATCACAAAAAAGAGGCGGTCTGAATTTCAGACCGCCTCTTTTTTTCGGATTACCTGTTTTTTATTCCGGCATTAAAATCCCGATAACTTTGTCTTTAGCGGTATATTTTTTGGCTACTGCCTGAACTTCTTTTGCCGTAAGGGCATTTATTTTTTCTTCAAATTTCAGGATGTTGTCGGGGTTTGCATCCTGAGTATAGGCTCTTTGAAGCGAATTCAGCCAGAAGCGATTGGTTTTGATTTCCTCTTTATAATCCAGAAGTTCGCCTTCTTTGAACTTCGCCAAATCTTTTTCTTCAGGACCGTTGTCGATGATTTTTTGCAATTCCCGAAGGGCAGATGCTGTCAGGCTTTCTGCATTTTCAGGACCACAAGGGAACCCAATCGTAAACGAATAAGAGCCATAAGGCACTTTGCCCATGCTTCCACGGGCAGAAGCTCCATATACCCCGCTTTCGTTTTCACGAAGTTCTTCGATGAGTTTGATGGTAAGCACTTCACCCAAAGCCTGCATTGCCAGAGCTTCTTTTTCGTCATATTTCGTATCTCCGTAGAACATAATCGTTACGTTACTCTTCGGGTCAGAACCTTTTTTAACTACTTTTTTGTGGTCTCCCGAAAGCATACGGTAGCCCAAATCTTTCATTTCTTCTTTTCGGTTCAAAGCAGGAAGCGAAGCCAGATATTTCTCGGAATAAGCCTCCAATTGTCTTTCATCTACGTTCCCTACGAAATAGAAAACGAAGTCGGAAGCATCAGCAAAACGCTCTTTATATTTGTCGTAAGACAGTTTGTAATCGGTTCTTTCCCAGGCTTTGGCATCCGGAAGGATTTCGGTAAATCTCGGGTTGTTTTGCATCAGGTATCCGTAGAATTCTTTTTGGAAATACACATTCGGATTTGACATCATATTGTCAAAGAAAGACGATTGTTTTTGTTTGTAACCCTCGAAAGCATCGGTATCGAAATTCAAATCGGTGAAATAGGCATAGACCATCTGGAACATATATTCCAAGTCTTTCGGAGTGGCACTTCCGCTAAAACCTTCGGTTGTGCTGCCAATATACGGATAGGCCGAAGCTATTTTTCCGGTCATAAACTTGTTGATGTCGTTTTTGGAAAGCCCCGAAAATCCGGCTTCCGTAAGAGCATCATCAGCCCATTGTGTTTTGAGATATTCCTCGTCTGAATACAGGTTTGACCCTCCGAAGCTCACCGCACTCATCAGCACTTCATCGTTTTTAAAGTCGGTTTTTTTGTAAACTACTTTTACTCCGTTTGAAAGGGTGAGGGTTTTTGTTCCCAATTTGTCGTTTTGTTCTCTTTTAGCAATTTTCCCCGATTTAATGTCTTTTCTTATCAGGCTTTCTGCCACTACTGCATCTTCATAAGGTGTGATTTCGGCTGAGTTTACCTTTAGAGCTTCCAGCACTTCTTGTTCGGTTGGTTTTTTCAGACCGTCTTTTTCAGGCCCTGTAAGCACCACGACTCTATTTTCATCTTTGATGTAATCGGCAATCAATCCGTTGATGTCTTCGAGGGTAATTTGAGGCATGAAGTTTTGCATGGCACTATACATCCATTCCACACCCGGAGCCGGATTTTGTCTTAGAAAATGCGATTGAAACTGCGATACAAATCTTGAAGATTCCGTTTTGTCTCTGTCGTTGTAACTTCTTTCTATCGAAGCCAGATATTGTGTTTTTGCCCGGTCTAATTCCGATTGGGTAAAGCCGTATTTTCTCACTCTTTCGTTTTCTACTGCCAAAACATTCAGAGCCGAAAGCTGTTTGTCTTCCTGAGTCATCGCAAACGACTGAAAAGCCTCTTTGGTTCTTGCCCAAGTCGAACCGTGATAGGAATAACCATAGGTAAACGGAGGAGTCGAAGAGTTGGTAAGCTCTCTCAAACGGTTGTTGAGCATACTCGAAAACAAGCCTTTTGCCAGGTTGTTTTTGTAGTCGGCTACCGTAGTCAAAGGTTTGGAATCGTCTTTGTCTTTGTAATAGAGCTGAACGTCTGAACCGGTAGCTTCCGGGTCTGATTCTACCGCTACAAAGGTTTCTTTGTGGTTGGGAACGTCATATAACTTACGAGGTCTTTCGTTTTTCGGGTTTTCGTATTTCGAGAAATTGTCGATGATTTTCTTTTCGACAGCATCTACATCAATGTCTCCCACCACGATAATACTCATCAAATTCGGACGATACCAATCTTTATAAAAACGAATAAGTGATTCGTGTTTGAAGTTCTCTAATATCTCTTTTTGCCCGATTGGCAAACGGTTGGCATAATGTGACTGATACATTATCTTAGGTAGAAACTGCCCCATCATACGTCTGTCTGCTCCAAGACCTAAGCGGTATTCTTCAAGCACTACGCCTCTTTCCTTGTCAATTTCTTCGGGAGTAAGCACCGTATTGAAAGCCCAATCTTCGAGTATCAGAAACCCTTTGTCAAGCTTTTCCTGATCGTCTGACGGAATCGGGAGGAAGTAAACCGTTTCGTCAAAGCTGGTATAAGCATTCAGGTGTTGCCCGAATTTTACTCCGATGCTTTGCAGGTAATCAACCAATTCATTTTTCGGAAAATTCTTTGTTCCATTGAAGCACATGTGCTCCATAAAGTGAGCCAAGCCTTGCTGGTCGTCATCTTCAAGAATGGAACCTGCATTGATTACCAAACGCAAATCCACCTTATTCTCCGGTTTTTTGTTTTGTTTGATGTAATACGTAAGTCCGTTTTTGAGTTTCCCGTGTCGTACACTCGGGTCCAGCGGAATGTTGCTGTCTAATTTAAACTCCTGAGCCGAAGCGGCAAAAGGAAGGGCTAACAAAAAGAGCCATAAACGATTTAACCTCATAATATTGAAAATTTATAATTAGAAACGAACAAATATAAAAATTATTTTGAATTAGTATCAAAAAAGTTGAAAAATCTCTAATTATGAAGCTAAACCTACTGTTGTTATTTACTCCGGTTCATCAGTTTATACTCTTCATAGCATTCACTTATAGCATCCATAATCTGTAGGTCGTTGGCGGTTTTGATAAACGACTCGGAGTAGCTGCAATGGGTCAGGATTTCTTCGATTTCTTTTTTGGTAATACCCAAAAGTGCAGCCAAAGTTTCCCTGTCATATTTTGAAGCCAGTACGTTTTTCACGGTTTCGTCTTTTTTCATTTCCCGCAGTTTCCGGAACTCACGAGGTTTTTTTCCGAATACGTTATAGAGCAAATCAGCCGGGTTAAAAATCGAACTCATCACTTTTGAAAAAGCACCCGAAGAGCGTTTTCCTGCTTCATAACCCTGCGAAAGTCCGGCTATGCTATACCGGAAATTTTCTCCTTTGGGGATTATTTTGGCATCGACTTCTAAATAACCTGTGAGTTCTATACCTGTAATTTCGACTTCGTCAAGGACAATCGCCTTTTCGATGAGTTCGATAGTAGTGATTCGGGTGTTTATCCAGTCGTTTGAAACTCTAACTTTCAGAGGGTCGAAACCAATATAAGAAATATGTAGCGTATCGTTTACACGGGCTTCCATTTCAAACGAACCGATAGCATTGGTAACGGTTCCTTTTATCAGATTTAGGTTGATAACCGTTACTCCTTGCATCGGAAGTTGTGTTTTGGCATTGATAACCGTTCCGGTAATTTTGGTTACGGAAGCCTCCTGAGAAAAAATATTCCCCAAAAAGAAAAGCAGCAAGAGAGTAATGTAGTTTTTCATTCTATCCGTCGTAAAGTCGAAAGGCAAAATTCGCTTTACGACATGTTTTAGATTTCAAAATTCAAATTTAGAAAACGTGTTTTCTTTTAAAAACTTATTATCAGAAAATTAACTTTTAAGAACAGGATTTTAATTGTCGTCGATTTGAAAACTACGTAAAAACGCAATACTTTTTTCGATATCGTAATGCAAAATTCGGTCTTCTTCAACAATTGGCACTTCTTCCCGGAACGACTTCACAAACATCTCCACAAATTCGCTCGATTGCAAAGGTCGTCTGAATTCCAAAGCCTGTGAAGCATTAAAGAGTTCGATGGCTAATATTCTCTCTAAGTTTTCTAAAATTTCGAAGCATTTTACAGCTGCATTGGCTCCCATACTCACATGGTCTTCCTGTCCGTTGGAAGAAACAATACTGTCAATACTCGCAGGAGTAGCCAATTGTTTATTTCTACTAACAATACTTGCTGCGGTATATTGCGGAATCATAAAACCGGAATTCAACCCGGGATTGTTTACCAAAAAAGCAGGCAATCCTCGAAGTCCGGAAATGAGTTGATAGGTTCTCCTTTCCGAAATATTCCCGAGTTCTGCCAAAGCAATCGAAAGAAAATCCAGAGCCAGAGCTAAGGGTTGTCCGTGGAAATTCCCTCCTGAGATAATCAAATCTTCTGCTGCAAAAACATTCGGGTTATCGGTAACGGAATTGATTTCGGTTTTAAACACATTGCTCACATAGTTTATCGTATCCTTCGATGCTCCGTGAACCTGAGGCATACAACGGAACGAATACGGGTCTTGAACGTGTTTTTTAGGTTGAGTGATGATTTCGCTTCCTTCTAAAAATTCTGTGATACGTTTTGCCGTATCAATTTGTCCTTTGTGAGGGCGAACGTAATGTATCAGTTCGTTAAACGGCTCGATTCTTCCGTCAAAGCCTTCCAGAGAAACCACTCCGATTAAATCGGCCAGATAGGAATATTTATGAGCCTGAATCAGCGTATAAGCACCATAGGCACTCATAAACTGGGTTCCATTTAGCAAAGCCAAACCTTCTTTGGATTGCAGGGTGATTTTCTCCCAACCAAACTTTTCTAAAACGATATTTGCAGGCTGTTTTTTACCTTCAAAATACACCTCTCCTTCTCCAATTAAGGGCAACGACAAATGAGCCAGCGGAGCCAAATCTCCCGAAGCCCCAAGCGAACCCTGGGTGTAAACCACAGGGAAAATATCGTTGTTATAAAAATCAATCAATCGCTCGACCGTTTGCAGCTGTACTCCCGAATTTCCGTAGCTCAACGACTGTACTTTCAAAAACAGCATCAGTTTTACGAGAATTTCAGGCACTTCGGCTCCGGTTCCGCAAGCATGAGATTTGACTAAGTTTTCCTGAAGTTGCGAGAGGTTTTCGTTAGAAATTTTAATGTTATAAAGTGATCCGAAACCGGTGTTGATTCCGTATATCGGGTCGCTTTGTGATTTCATTTTGTTATCGAGATACATTCGGCATCTTTCGATATTGGCTTTTGCCTCTTCCGAAAGGGCGATTTTTTTGTTTTCAAAGAGAATTTCTGCTATTTTTCTAAGGGATAAAATCTCCGAAGAGATGTAATGAAAAGTCGTATCCATTTTGGTAAAAATTTTCCGTAAAAGTAATCTAAATCAGTGGGAAAAACAAAAAAGCCCCGACCAAAGTCAGAGCTTTTATTTATCGTATTTGAGTCGCTTTTAAACAGCGTCAAAAATGGTCTGCATTTTTTCTTTTTCTTCTTCTGCCAAAACGTTATCGACCAAAATTCTTCCGCTGTGCTCATCAGTAATAATTTTTTTACGGGCGGCAATTTCCATTTGGGTTTGCGGAGGAATAGCGAAATAAGACCCTGCGGAGGCTCCTCTTTCGATAGAAACCACAGCCAATCCGTTTTTCACATTGGCACGGATTCGCTTGTAGGCAGCCAACAAACGCTCTTCGATTTGGGTTTGAATTTCTTCAGATTTTGCCATCAGGAAACTTTCTTCTTTTTCGGTTTCCGCCATAATAGCATCCAGTTCTGATTTTTTGTGTGTCAGATGTTCTGATTTTACCGTCAGTTTTTCTTCGGTTTGAGCAATAACTTCTTTTTTGTGCTGGATGTTTGCCTGATATTCTTTGATGTGTTTTTCGGCTAACTGAATTTCCAGCTCCTGAAATTCGATTTCTTTGGTAAGCGAATTGAACTCACGGTTGTTGCGAACTTCTTTTTGTTGTTCTTTATATTTTTTGATCAGTGATTTGTGCTCATCAATGGCATTTTTCTTGTCTTTGATCTGCCCTTCGATAGTTTCGACCTCCTGACCAAGTCTTTCCAAACGGGTAGAAAGTCCTGCTACTTCAGCATCTAAATCTTCTACTTCCAACGGAAGTTCTCCTCTAACGTTTCTGATTTCGTCAATCCGAGAATCAATAAGTTGTAAATCATAGAGTATTCTCAACTTTTCTTCAACGGTCATTTCTTTGGTAGCTGCCATATTTATAGGTACTTAACTGGGTTTGTATTTTCTTTCGATAAAACGACTGCAAAATTAGGGATTTTTTTCGTAAGAAAAGAAACAATATAATTTTTTGTATATCTTTCGCTTTCAAAATGACCAATATCGGTCAGAACGATTTTGTTTTCCGCCTGAAAAAAGTCGTGATATTTCAGGTCTGCCGTCAGGAAAACGTCTGCTTTTTGGGCAATGGCACTGCCTATGGCAAAGCTTCCTGAGCCTCCCAAAACAGCTACTTTTTTTACTTTTTTACCCAGTAAATCAGAATGACGAATTGCTCCGCATTGCATTTTTTCTTTGACAAAAAGCAGGAAATCCCGTTCGTCTTGTTCGACCTCAAGCTCTCCTATCATTCCTAAACCGATGTTTTGATGTTTGTTTTGGGTCTGATAAATTTCGTAGGCTACTTCTTCATAAATATGGCTGTCAAAAAGAGCTCTGAGAATTTTATTTTGCAGATGTTTCTCGAAAGTAACTTCGATTTTTACTTCGTCTGCCTCAACAGATTCATTTTTCTGCCCGATTACCGGATTGCTGTCTTCGTTGCCTTTGTAGGTTCCTTTTCCGTTGGAGCTGAAACTGCAATTTTCATAGTTCCCGATATTTCCGGCTCCTGCTTCAAAAAGGGCTTGTCTCACTTGGTTGACATTTTCTGAAGGAGCATAGGTAACCAGTTTCCAGATAAAATGCTCTTTCGGAACAAGGATTTTCGGGTTTTTAATTCCCAACGTATCGCAAATAATTTTGTTGACTCCGTTTTTGTGATTGTCTAAAGCCGTATGCACCGAATAGATGGCAATATCGTTTTTTATCGCCTTTACAACGGCTCTTTCGACATAGTTTTTTCCGGTGATTTTTTTCATACCCGAAAAGATAATCGGGTGAAAACAGACAATAAGGTTACATTTTTCTCTGATGGCTTCTTCTATCACACTTTCTAAAGCATCGTGACAAACCAAAATGCCGTTTATCTGTTGATTTACATCGCCTACCAAAAGCCCGACATTGTCGAAATCTTCTGCATAAGACGTTGGAGCCATTTCCTCTAAAACCGAAATAATTTGATGTAGTTTCATTTTTCAAAAATACAGATTTTGAATTACATTTTGAAATCATACATTTGTAAAATGAAACTATTGCGATTTCTCCTCTTTCCGTTTGCAGCCTTATACGGTCTTATAACCGGAGTTCGGAATTTTTTGTACAACCAAGGAGTTTTTAAGTCCTATATAGCTCCTATTCCTACTATTGTAGTTGGCAATCTATCAGTTGGCGGAACCGGAAAATCTCCTCAGATTGAATATTTAATACGACTTTTGTCCGAAAAATACCGAATCGCAACATTAAGTCGGGGTTACAAACGAAAATCAAAAGATTTTGTTCTGGCTGATTCAACTACCAAAGTCGAAGATTTAGGCGACGAACCCTTTCAGTTTTTTTCAAAATTCAAAAATATTCGGGTAACGGTCGATTCCGACAGAAAAAACGGAATCCAAAATCTTTTACAACTCGAAAATCCGCCTGAGGTGATTTTGCTCGATGATGCCTATCAGCACCGAAAAGTAAAAGCTTCCTGCTATATTTTGCTCACTGCCTACAACGATTTGTATTGTGATGATTTTTTGCTGCCTGTCGGGAATTTGCGGGAAAGCCGAAAAGGAGCCAAAAGAGCTAAAGTGGTTATCGTAACCAAATGTCCGCCTCTGCTTTCAGACTCCGAAAAGGAAAAAATAAAAACCCGACTGAAATTAAAGACCAATCAGGAATTGTTTTTCACCACCATCGGTTATGATGGTTTTGTTTTCTCGAAAGAGCAAAAACTATCGGTTTCTGAAATAAAATCACAACCAAAAGTCCTCTTAGCCGGAATTGCCAAACCCGAACCGTTTTTTGATTTCCTGAAAACCGAAAAGGATTTATTGTTGAAATATCCTGACCACCACAATTTTTCCGATAAGGAAATTGAAGAAATCAAAAGTAAAGCAATCGGAAAAATCATCGTTACCACCGAAAAAGATTACGTCCGGATAAAAGATAAATTTGATAATAATCAACTTTTTTATCTTCCTATAAAAACTGAGTTTTTGGGTGATGCTGATTCGTTTAATCGGTTAATTACCGATGTAGCAGGAAATAAAAATCTGTGAAAATCTATGCAATCTGTGTTTAAAAACAGTAACTTCGTTAAAAAAATAAAACCATGAGTATTTTACCTCCTTTTAACCTATTCAAATGGATTGAAGAAAACCGTCATTTGCTCAAACCTCCGGTAGGCAACAAAAATCTGTATGTAGATTCGGGCGATTATATCGTAATGGTGGTTGGAGGACCCAATGCCAGAAAAGACTTCCATTATAACCAAACCGAAGAACTTTTCTTTCAGCTCGAAGGCACAGCAAGAGTTTTCATACAAGAAAACGGAGAGAAAAAAGAAATGGTTCTCAAGGCAGGCGATATGTTTTTGCTTCCTGCCGGAACACCACATTCTCCTGTGAGAGAGGAAAATTCGGTTGGGCTTGTTGTAGAAAGCAAACGAGTGGGAAAAAATATCAAAGACGGACTTTTGTGGTTTTGCGAAAACTGTAATCACAAACTCTATGAAGTACATTTCGAACTCCACGATATCGAAAAAGATTTTTTGCCTCACTTTAAAGCATTCTACACCTCAGAAGATTTGCGAACCTGTAAAAAATGCGGAACGGTGATGGAAACCGACAAACGATTTGTAAGCCCCTAATAATGAAAAAAACAACACTTTTTATTGCTTTGTTTTTCGGATGTATCGCTTTTTCTCAAACCACCGAAGACATAGCAGCACGAGAAGCCAACCCTGCTATTTTAGGATTTCAATCGAGCCAGAATACCGGTAATTATGACTTGGTTTACAACAGATTAGAATTAAACGTAAATCCTTCACAACATTTTATTTCGGGAGTGGTAACGGCTCATTTTATAGCCAAAGAAGACCTGAGCAGTATTGTTTTTGACTTGGCAGACACGATGAATGTGTCTCAGGTGCTCAAAGGCGGAAATCCGCTTAGTTTTACACATTCGGGTGACGAGCTTACGATAGATTTTCCGCAAACCGTAAACCAATCGGTTTTGGATTCGCTCAGTATTCATTATTCGGGAATTCCCGATGATCCGCAAGAGTCTTTTACTACCCATACTCACAACGGAGTCCCTGCTCTTTTTACGCTTTCGCAGCCTTACGGAGCCAAAGAATGGTGGCCTTGTAAACAGGATTTAAACGACAAAATCGACAGTGTTGACGTGTTTATCAAAGCTCCTGTGATTTATACGGCTGTAGCCAACGGAGTGCAACAATCCATCGAATTGGACGGAGCAGGAAACAAAATCACTCATTTCAGCCATAATTACCCGATTCCTGCCTATTTGGTGGCTATTGCTGTTACTAATTATCAGACATTTACGCAACTTGCCGGAACAGCTCCCAATACTTTTCCGATTGTGAATTACCTGTATCCTGAGAGTTTTACTACTGCTTCTTCGCAACTTGCTGTTACCCTACCGATTATGGATTTGTTTGAAGAAAAATTCGGAACCTATCCGTATGCAGACGAAAAATATGGTCATGCTCAGTTCGGTTGGGGAGGCGGAATGGAGCACACGACCGTTTCGTTTATGGGAGGTTTTAATCGAGGTTTGATTGCTCACGAATTGGCACATCAATGGTTTGGCAACAAAGTAACCTGTGGCAGCTGGCAAGACATCTGGCTCAACGAAGGTTTTGCTACTTATCTCTCCGGTTTGGTAATAGAGCACCTTGACGGAGAAAATGATTTTATTTTGTGGAAAAACAATCTTGTCGAAAGTATAACTTCTCAAAACGGAGGAAGCGCTTATATTCCCGCTTCAGACACACTAAGTGTAAACCGGGTTTTCAGCAGTCGGTTGAGTTATAACAAAGGGGCGATGATTCTGAATATGCTTCGGTTTAAGCTGGGAGACGAAACTTTTTTTCAGGCAGCCAACAACTTTTTGAATGACGAAAATCTGGCTTTTTCCTATGCCAAAACGCCTGATTTACAACATCATTTCGAGCAGGCTTCCGGACTGGATTTAGATGAGTTTTTCAACGATTGGGTTTATAAACAAGGCTTTCCGACTTATACGATTCAAGGACAAAGCATTGGTTCGGGACAGGTGGAAATTACGATTTTCCAGACTCAATCTCACAGTTCGGTAAGTTTTTTTGAAATGCCTGTCCCGATTCGTCTTTTCGGGAATGACGGGCAGTTTTTAGACGTAATCTTAGAACACACTTCAAACGGACAGCAATTTATAATAGACGTTCCTTTTTCGATTACTGAAATTGTTTTTGACGTAAAAAAAGATTTGATTTCCAAAAACAATCAGGCACATTTTTCGGTTACAGACCCGGTTTTAAACGAAATTTCGCTTTACCCGAACCCAACAAACGGAAAGCTATTTCTGACACTTCCAAGCGGAATCGAGATAGAAAAAGTTCGTTTTTTTGACCTCAACGGAAAGAAAATTCTGGAAACCCAAAACCAACTTCATTGGGATATTTCCCGTTTTTTCGAAGGCATTTACCTGATGGATATTCAAACTGATAAAGGCACAAAACAGCTGAAAGTAGTGGTGGAGGGAACAAAATGAGAATAAAAAAAATCACATTAACAATAGTTGTAATTATAGGACTTGGTTTTCTTTTTGGAGGACATTTTTATAATAAATGGTATCACAAAAATGTTAAAAGCCACCCTACAAGATATTGTTATGAATACTTTAGAGGAACTGAAGAATCAGTGTCTGTTTTAATTATCCAGAACTTAAATCTAAAAGAGCCATATTTAGAATATTATAGGGAGTTAGAATCAGGAAAAGAGCCATATTTACATAATGATATACCTTTAAAAGGACTTCCTCAATCCTATCCTGTCTATGTAGTAGGTTATACTAAAGATAGTTTACTTGCAGAAGTGGTAAGTTATTATGATTATGGTGCAAGAATGGGAGGGAGTTTTACAAAAGGTTGGGTTTATGCCAAGTGCCTACATAAAGAACCACCACAAAAAGAAGAAATCAAAGAATAATGTTTAGTCCCTGTGGGCTACCTAAAAAAATCTATCTTTGATAAATTTGAATTATGAAATAGAAATGCCTCAAAGTCGGGAGACTTTGGAGTGGAGGTAACTTCTTTCGCAAATAATAACTTTAAATAAAAACAACTTCATTTTTAGCCTTCTAAAAAGCTATTCAAATGAAACAGAGTATTCAAATCATACTGCTTTTAATTTCACTGAATTTGTTCGGACAGACTGCTTATTCAGGATTTATAGGAACATCTTCGGTTGAATGGGTTACACAGATTTATTCAGACGGAGTGGCTCAGGCAGTTTATGTTTGTTCTGATTATGACAAGCCTGTTTTGATTGAAGGAAGTTATAATCAAAAAGACCTGACATTTACCGAAAAAGACACAAAAGGCAATGACAAAGCACTACTTATTTTTGAAAATTTCGACCTGAAAAATAATCAGATTGAAGGTGTTTGGAAAAATTTGAAGACAAAAGAAGTACTGAAAATCAACCTTACGAAAGAATTTGATATAGATTATGGCGATAATGTCGAATGGGCAGACAGAGAAATCATTCAACGGGTTTCTATGAAAGACCACTAT
>JBAYSC010000020.1:0-20644 GCA_041676345.1 Flavobacteriaceae bacterium
AAAACGAAAAGTTGTATCAAGAAAGAATTAAATCATATTACAACGCCTTAGATATTGGAAAAACTTATGATACTGTAAACTACAATGCCTCCTATCCGTTCTTAAAAATGTTGCCAATGGCATTAAAGGTAAAGTGATTTTTGTATTTCCCTCTGTTTCGGGACTTTTAGGGGAAACCACAAAATAAAAAACCTCTAAATTGTTGAAAAACAGTTTAGAGGTTTTTGTTGTACCTGAGGCGGGAATCGAACCCGCACTCCGAGGAACACGAGTTTGAGTCGTGCGCGTCTACCAATTCCGCCACTCAGGCAAAACTCTTTCAGAGAAATGGAGTGCAAATGTAAAAACAAAAAACGGTTCCTGCAAAAATATTTTTCTGTTTTTTCTTTCGGTGTCCGATAAAATTCATAAATTTGCACCTCGTTTTTGAAACGACAACACTAACTAACTACTAAACAATTATTTGACAATGTCAAACTTTGAACCAGAAGCAAAGGTTTTTGCTTGTACACAAAGTGTATATTTAGCGGAAAAAATAGCCGAAAGCTATGGAGTTCCGTTAGGGAAAGCTACGTTCTCAAAATTTAGTGACGGAGAATTTCAGCCTTCTTATGAAGAGTCCATCAGAGGGTTGCGGGTTTTTATTGTTTGTTCCACTTTTCCGAATTCGGATAACTTGATGGAGCTTTTGCTGATGATTGATGCAGCAAAAAGAGCTTCGGCAAGACACATAACCGCTGTGATTCCTTATTTCGGATGGGCAAGACAAGACAGAAAAGACAAACCGAGAGTTCCGATAGGAGCCAAGCTGGTAGCCAATTTATTGCAGGCAGCAGGAGCCACCCGAATCATGACGATGGATTTACATGCAGATCAGATTCAGGGATTTTTTGAAAAACCGGTTGACCATTTGTTTGCCTCGACTATCTTTTTGCCTTATGTAAAAAGTCTGAACCTGGAAAACCTGACTATTGCCTCACCCGATATGGGAGGTTCAAAAAGAGCTTATGCATATTCCAAATTTTTGGAGTCTGATGTGGTGATTTGCTACAAACAGCGAAAAGCAGCCAATGTTATCGAAACAATGGAGCTCATCGGAGATGTGAAAGGTCGTAATGTGGTTTTGGTTGACGATATGATTGACACCGGAGGTACATTGGCAAAAGCAGCCGATTTGATGATCGAAAGAGGTGCTTTGAGTGTTCGGGCTATCTGTACACATCCGATTTTGTCGGGAGAGGCTTATGAGAAAATTGAAAAGTCGCAATTAAAAGAATTGATTGTAACCGATTCGATTCCGCTTAAAAAGCAAACCGAAAAAATAAAAGTTGTGAGCTGTGCTCCGCTTTTTGCTGAAGTGATGAAAAAAGTTCAACACAACGAATCCATCAGCGGAAAATTTTTAATGTAAATAATTTAATAACTATAATTTTTTAAAAATGAAATCGATTTTAATCAAAGGACAAGAAAGAGAAAGCGTGGGCAAATCTGCAACCAGAGCCTTACGTAATGCTGGATTAGTTCCTTGCGTGTTATACGGAGGAAAAGACCCAGTGCATTTTTCAGCAGAAGAAAAAGCATTCAAAAACCTGGTTTACACCCCGAATGCACACACTGTTGAAATTGATTTAGGGAAGAAAAAATACAATGTAATTCTTCAGGACATTCAGTTTCACCCTGTATCTGACAGAATTTTACACATTGACTTTTACGAATTAGACGACAACAAAGAAATCACTTTGGAAGTTCCTGTAAAAGTTGTGGGTAATTCAAAAGGAGTAATGGCGGGAGGAACATTGCATTTGAACCTACGTAAATTAAAAGTAAAAGCACTTCCTAAAAACCTGCCTGATTTTGTAGAAGCAGATATTACGGAGCTTGAAATGGGTAACAAATTGTATGTTACAAAATTAGCTAAAGAAGGCTATACGTTGATGCACCCGGACAACACGGTTGTAGCTCAGGTAAGAATTTCACGTGCTGCGATGAAAGCGGCTCAGGAAGCTGCCAAAGCAGAAAAAGGAGCAAAAAAGAAAAAATAATCTTTTTAAACCTTATACCAAAGTGTCCCGAGTTTTTCGGGACATTTTTTTTTCGGGAAAACCCTGTGTTTTCTTTTTGACTGTTTTATGAATAAAGTATATTTGCAAAAATTGAATTAAAAAAATGAAAAACCTTATCGAAGAACTTCGCTGGAGAGGCTTAGTTCACAACATTATAGACGGAACAGAAGAGCAACTTTTAAAAGAGCCTACAACGGCTTATATCGGTTTTGACCCGACTTCGGATTCTTTGCATATCGGGAGTTTAGTTCCGATTATTTTATTGGTTCACCTTAAAAATTTCGGACATAAACCTGTGGCTTTGGTCGGAGGTGCAACCGGAATGATAGGCGACCCTTCGGGAAAATCAGATGAGAGAAATCTGCTTACCGAAGACATCCTGAATCACAATGTAGCAGGAATAAAACGTGTTTTGTCTCGATTTTTGGACTTCAATGCTAAAGATGAAAATGCACCATTATTAGTAAACAACTACGACTGGATGAAAGATTTTTCGTTCATTGCTTTTGCCCGTGATGTCGGAAAAAGAATTACCGTAAACTATATGATGGCAAAAGATTCCGTAAAAAAACGTTTTGACTCAGACGGAGCAGGAATGTCTTTTACGGAGTTTACTTATCAGCTTATTCAGGGCTATGATTTTTACCATTTGTATAAAAATTACAACTGTCTTTTGCAAATGGGAGGTTCAGACCAGTGGGGAAATATCACTACCGGAACGGAACTCGTACGGAGAATGGGAGGCGAAGATGCTAAAGCCTATGCTATGACTTGTCCGTTGATTACCAAAGCAGACGGCTCAAAATTCGGAAAATCAGAAGGCGGAAATATATGGCTCGATGCAGACAAAACTTCGGTTTATAAGTTCTACCAATTCTGGTTGAATACCTCTGATGTGGATGCTGAAAAATACATTAAAATCTTTACTTTCTTAGATAAAGAAACTATCGACAACCTTATTGCAGAGCATCAACAAGCTCCTCATTTGAGAGTTTTACAAAAACGTTTGGCAGCAGAAGTAACGACTTTTGTTCACTCAGCAGAAGCTTTAAATAAAGCTATCGAGGCATCAAATATTTTGTTTGGAAACTCAACAGCAGACGATTTAAAACGATTGGATTCTGAAATGTTTTTGGATGTATTTGACGGAGTTCCTCAAGCGGAAATTTCGCTTGCTGAATTGGAAAACGGTTTGGATATCGTGACCGTTCTGAACGAAAAATCAGGCTTTATGAAATCGAATGGTGAGGCAAGAAGAGCTTTATCTGAAAACTCAATTTCGGTAAACCGGGAAAAAGTTCAGGAAGGGTTTGCACTGACTAAAAACGATTTGATAAATAACGAATTTGTGCTTCTGCAAAGAGGGAAAAAAAACTATTTTATATTGCGGTTTGTGTGATGAAATATATACCTCACAGGTTTTAAAAACCTGTGAGGTATAAAAAAACAAGCAAATGAAAATCATAAAAATTCCATTTTGGATTTTATACCGAATTTGGTTTTATCTATTGGTTGCAGCACCTATTTTGGTGTTGTTTCCGTTTTTGCTTGTGGCTATTTCCAAAGAAAAATGGTATCCGAAGTTTTTTGTTTTGGCTCGAATTTGGGCAAAATTTATCCTTTTCGGAATGGGTTTCAGATACAGCATAAAAGCGGAACAACCCCTCGAAAAAGGTAAAAGTTATATGCTGATTGCCAATCACACTTCGATGACCGATATTATGCTGATGTTGGTTGTGGTGAAAGAAAATCCGTTTGTTTTTGTAGGGAAACAAGAGCTGGCAAAGATTCCGCTTTTTGGGTTTTTCTATAAAAGAACCAGTATTTTGGTGGATAGAAAAAGCACCAAAAGCAAACAGGAAGTGTTTGAACAAGCTCAGAAAAGACTGAGTCAAGGACTTAGTATCTGTATTTTTCCCGAAGGTGGAGTACCTGATGAAAGTGTTGTTTTAGATGAGTTCAAAGACGGAGCTTTTCGCTTAGCGATAGACCATCAAATCCCGATTGTTCCGATGACTTTTTACGACAATAAAAAACGATTTTCTTATAAATTCCTCAGTGGAAGTCCCGGGAAAATGAGAGTTAAAATCCATGCCTTCATCTCAACCGAAGGAAAAACCCAACAGGATAAAAAAGCCTTGAAAGAACAAAGCAGAACTGTTATTTATAACGAATTGACAGGAAATAACCTTTAGTTTTTCTCTACAACTTCTTCAACCAAAGTCACTCTTACAAGTCCGTCTTCATCGATTTGAGTGAGTTCTACAGGTTGTAAAGTATTTGCCAAAAACGGATTCCAAGGTGCTTTTACTTTTACGTAGTTTTCTGTAAATCCGTGGATATAACCTTCGTGGTTTTCGTTTTCGAATAATACGGTTTTGGTTTTTCCGATTTGGCTTTCATAGAAATGTCTTCGCTTTTTAACCGACAAACCTCTGAGCATTTTGCTTCGTTTGTTTCGTACATTCATCGGAACCACATTTTCCATTTCTGCTGCCAATGTATTATCTCTTTCAGAATACGTAAATACGTGAAGATAAGAGATGTCTAATTCATTCAAGAAGTTATACGTTTCCAGGAAATGCTCATCGGTTTCGCCCGGAAATCCGACAATTACATCAACTCCGATACAGGCATCGGGCATTACTTTTTTGATTCTTGCCACTCGTTCTACATAGAGTTCTCTCAGGTAACGACGTCTCATTTTTTTGAGAATATCGTTGCTTCCCGATTGTAGCGGAATATGAAAGTGAGGCACAAAAGTTCGGCTTTGAGCCACAAAATCAATGGTTTCGTCTGTCAATAAATTGGGTTCGATAGAAGAAATGCGAAGTCTTTCGATGCCTTCTACTTTATCCAAAGCCTGAACCAGCTCAAAAAAGGTATGTTCGTGTTTTTTGTTTCCGAATTCGCCTTTTCCGTAATCACCGATATTCACCCCGGTCAAAACAATTTCTTTGATATTCTGTTCGGAAATTTCTTTGGCTTTTCCCAATACGTTTTCCAAGGTATCACTTCGGGAAATCCCTCTGGCTAACGGAATCGTACAGTACGTACATTTATAATCGCAACCGTCCTGCACTTTCAAAAAAGCCCGGGTTCTGTCTCCGATGGAGTAACTTCCCACATAAAAATCGGCTTCGGAGATTTCACACGAATGCACTTCACCGAAATCATTTTTAGAAAGGTCGTTGAGGTAGTCTATAATTTTGAATTTTTCGGTAGCTCCCAAAACCAAATCCACTCCGTCAACGGCAGCCAGTTCTTCGGGTTTGAGTTGGGCATAACACCCGATAGCAGCCACAAAAGCTTTTTCGTTGACCTTGAGGGCTTTTCTGACGATTTGCTTAAACTGCTTGTCTGCATTTTCGGTAACCGAGCAGGTGTTGATGACATAAATATCTGCTTTTTCTTCAAAATCAACCCTGTCGAAACCCTCTTGTTGGAAGTTTCGGGCAATAGTCGAAGTTTCTGAGAAATTGAGTTTGCAGCCTAAGGTATAGAATGCAACTTTTTTGTGCTGAGACATTTGCAAATAAAATTGGGTTGCAAAAGTACGAATTTTGTTTGAAAGCAGAAAATGTCTTGAAAACCTGATTTTGATAGGTTTGAGATTTAGGACTTGATGACGTAAGACGTAGGACTTTAAGACGTAGGACTGTGACAGTAACGAAAAAAAACTTTGCGAATCTTTGCGTATGCTTTGCGAATCTTTGCGGTATAATTAAGCGGTTATATAGCTATTCTCAAAGCCACATAAAATCGTCAGAAGCTTTTCGGAGGTTGTGCCCGAAGCCTGTTAGGATAGAGTTGCTAAGCATAAAGAGGTCTTTTGCAAGCCTGTTGTGAAGAAAATTATATATATAAAATGGAAAAATTATATATATAAAATTGGAAAATTATATATATAAAATTGGAAAATTATATATATAATATTTTGAAATAATATATATAAAATGATTTTATGTACGATAGTTGGTTTCAGACGTAAGACTTTTTGATTGAAGATTGATGAGCAACGATTGATGATTGCAGAAGGAAACGGGAGGTTTTAGACGTAGGACTTTAAGACGTAGGACTTCCCCAAGCCTCAATTAAACCGCCTTTAAAACAAACGCTTGCAAATGGCGTTGGCGTTATTATGGCTTCATTGGCTTCATTTTGGCGTTATTTTTATCAAAGGTAGAAATATGAACCTGCTCCCTTGGTTTCTGAACTTTTCAAAACTTGTTTATCTGTCAATTCGGATAACTCTCTTGATGCTGTCCGTTCACTAATTGAATTTAAAGTTTGATACTCCTTATTCGTAATCTTTCCTTTCTCTTTCACATACTCAACCGCTTTTAATTGTCTGTTATTCAAACCAAGTTTAATGAGTTGGTCGCTTGTCAGGTTGTTTTTGAAAAGTGTTACAAAAAATCCACCGTCTTGTTCTATAAGTTCAGGTTCCGGAAGTCCTGCTTGCAAACAAGTTTCAATGATTTTTACCGTTCCGCTTCCCCAGGCATCAATTAAGCCGCCTTTAAAACAAACGCTTGCAATAATCGGGTTGCGTGGCTGTGATGAATGAGGTCGTTTTAATGATTCTAAAGTAATTCCTGTCGGTAAAGTTCCATCGTTCCAAATGTTTATTTTATCGTCATAAACACGGATTTGTGTAGGTGCTCCCATATAACTGCGGTGTACCAAAGCGTTCAGCAACATTTCCCGCATTGCTTCTTTTGGATATTCGCCTGTTTCTATGCGATATAATCCCTCGAAGTGAATTTTTTGTTTTAGATAATCGTTGTTGAGTTTATTGGTCACATTGCGTAGTAACGCAAACAAATTTCCTTCTTCTACATCGTGATATAATATATTGTTGCCCTCCCAACGACCAATTTTCACAAAGGTATTTGGATAGAATTGTTCGGGATTTTTTCCGAACAAAACCAATGCACCACGTTTCAATTGACCATTTTCGATAAGTAATAATTTTTCAAAAATCTGTTGGGTTGTTAAACCAACAATATTGGGTAAACGCCCTTTTTCTTCCGACATTTTTAGGAATGCCGAGAATGTATTTTCATCAATATTATCAAATGTAGCTCGTGGTTCAATTACATCATCCCACGTTTTGCCTGATTTTCTAAGTAAAAACTCGTTGAGTGAATTGCCAGTTAGTTCTTGTTTAGTGCTTCCACTGCGGTAATAATATCTGCCACGTAACGAAATAGGAACAGTATAGGGAAGCGTTACAATTTCTATAAAATGTCTTTTGTTTTCTTCGTATAGGTTTACTTCAACGGTAATTCCCATAATGTTACGGATTTTATTGGGAATATCGTCCATTAACTTTTTGTAATCCTCAATGCCTATAACATTTCCGTTATCGTCTTTGCCGATAAAAATTACACCACCCTGTGCATTTGCAAAACCACAAACCCATTTAAGGTAGTCATCGTGCCAATTCTGTTTGTATTCTATGTTTTGTTGTTCGGGCATATTCTAAATGTTGAAAACAAAAGTAATAAAAAAAATGAGTGTATTGGTTTCAGACAGATGAAGCTTTCTTGAAGTGTGCTTTGCGAATCTCTGCGGTTACACAAAGAAAAGGGCTTCGACAAGTTCAGTATAGGCTTGCTAAGGGTGAGGTATTGACCACCCCAACGATTAACCAATAACTATTAACACTAACAAAAAAACCTCACATTGCTGTGAGGTTCCTCGGAGTGTGTTTATACTGTATCATTTTGGTACAGCTTGCTTTTTCAACGTATTTCTAAAAAACAAAAAACTCCAGATTATTGCTGCCATAACCAGCAGTATCATTTTATGGTCGATAGAAGCTGCTTCGTCACCTGTAGGATCCGGGTCAAACGGGAAGTTTGGCGGAGTAGGTGTTGGTGGCAGAGGCTCTGCCCAAGCCGTTGTAGTACTGGTGATAAAAAACAATACCATTCCTATTGTATTTAAAAACTTCTTTTTCATAGTTGTATATTTTATAACTCCAACGGAGTTTCAAACTCCGTTGGAGTTGAAATTATTATCTCACTTTTTTATTCAGAACTTTGTCTTCGGTTGTGGTTACTTTTACGATATAGACTCCGCTTGCTCCAAGAGCAGGGATTTGATGTGTGGTTCCTTCTGCTTTTGAGGTATAGATATTTCTTCCCAAAAGGTCATAGACCGAAACTTTTTTCATTTCAAATCCTTGTGTTTGAACTTGGAAACCTTTGTCTTGTTTAAAGACAACCCAGTTATATTGCCAATCAGGATTTTCGACACTCATTGTGGTTTGGTAAATCACCTCAAAACGATTGTCAAAAACACCTTCTTCGCTTACGAATGTATAAGCTCCGCTGTTTAGATTGTGTTGGGCTTGCGTGTAATTGTCTTTCAGATAGATAACGACATTTTCTTCAAAAATTCCGTTGAAGTTGTTTAGCGAAATACTGAAACTTCCGGCATTTACGGCTCTGAAACCAACCGGAACAATATCAGAATCCGTAAACGGAAGCTCACGACCCTGAATTACGAATTTTTCTTCATTATTTTCGATAAGGCTGTAAATCGCATTACCCTCATAGCTGAACATTTTAGCATCTATTCCGTTGTCAACTCCCTGAGTGGCATTTTCGAGATACCCTACCAATATTTGGTTGAAAACAACTTCTTCATTCGATAAATTCAGCCAGAAACGATGTCTTTCGTTGCTCATTTGTTTGAAGAAATCTCCGTTTGCTGTTGCTCTCATCGAGTTATTGAACGTAACGGTTGATTCTTCCGTTCCTATTACAAAACCTTGTCCGGGTTGGATAAGCATATCGTCTTCAGGTTTGAATATAATAGTACCTCCGTCTGCCATATCTGCTACTCCTGTTCCTCCGAAACCTGCTACATAATAAGCCCAGTTGTTGTTGGTATATGCTGTTCCGTTGGAAGCATTCACATTGGTCCAGAAATAAAGGATTCCGGGATTTTGGGCAAGGAAATCTTCTGCCTCAACAGGCGACGGATACGGATTTCCGATAGCATTGAAAGCTAAAGGCGTAGCAATAGTTATATTTCCGTTGTTCGGAACTCCCGTAAATATCCCCAAATCTTCTTCAGCAGGATTTCCGCTGTCTCGTGTTATCCAGTCGTTTTTGGCTCTGTACAGATAACCTTTGGCTTTTGTAAACGTATTTGAATTATCAGCCAGATAATCTGCTTGTGTTGCCCAAACCTGTTCCCAAGCAGCTGCTCCAAGTTCATAAACACGATTCCACAAAGTTCCGTTACCCCCTGACGGAGAAACATCAGAAAAGTCTTTCAATAACATTCCCGAAACAGGCGAACTCCATAAGGTATAATCTAATCTAAACATCGGAGAGGTTTCTCTTTGTACGGTAATAGCTCCGTCATTTTCAACATCTTCCCACTGGATTAAAGCACCGTTGTTTTCTATCACAAAATCGTCTGCCGTTGCCAGATTGGTAACAGACCAATCTGTGTAGAGAACTGCCTCAGTAAGAACTCTCAGGCTTCCGTTGGGTGTTACCACAACTTCACAGGCATCTAATTCGTAACTGATAACCAAATCACCGTCAATTATTGCCTGAATGTTATAATCAGGCTCTCCGTTGCTCCACGAAGTACCGTTCCAGGTTGTGGAAGCACTGCAGTTGCTTGGGTTAGATTGCAATTCATACGCTCCCAAATCTATATTTGTTCCGAAAAGTCTTGGGTTACCTGCCAAATCAAGCGTATTTTCGTCTAAACTAGAATAGAGAACGTTGTTTCCTAAATTGATAACGGGAGAATTGATTTTTAACGTAAAATCTTCATTATCTGGATTAGTAAATACATCGTCTTCATTAATGTCCAAAACAATGTTTCCGTTGGAATCGTTTTCATTGTCCTGTATGAATGAATATTCGGCAGTAAATTCGTCCCAGTCATCAATAGCGTCAAAAACTATGGAGTTTTTTACCTGAATTTCTCCGTCAAACGAAGTGTTCCTAAATGTCTTTGCACTGTTATTATAAGCAAAAGTTGAATTCAGGAACAGTATATTTCCTCCGTAAGAATTGTAGATGTCTGCACTGCTATTGGGATTAACGGTATGATTGCCTGTAATTTCCGCATTGATGAAAGTAACATCAGATTCAGTGTTTAAAACTACGCTACTGTCAGCTCCTGTATTCCCTGTTATTTTGATATTGGTAAATACATGTGAAGACAAGTCGTTATAAATTGCACCGCCATCACCAGAGGCTGTGTTTCCGGATATGGTGATGTTTGAGAACGCAACAGAAGATTCGTAATTAAAAACCCCACCACCTGCATAGGCTGTATTATTGAGCAAAGAAATATTTGTTACCACCGAGTTTGAATATCTGTTATACATTGCTCCTCCTCCGTTGCTTGCTACACTGTTTTTGATGACCAAATTGGTTAGTACAGGCGAAGCATAATAATTATATATGCCTCCCCCGTTTCCGGGAACGTTACGACCTTGGGTAAGCGTAAACCCGTCTAAAACAGCCGTATTGTTTAGCGGATTACCAACCGTAAAATCATTGAGAATAACAGTTCTTGTGTTTTCTCCGTCTAAAACCGAACCACCAATAGTTTCAGTTGGCAATATACGGTTGTCATTCAAATCTTCAATGCCGTTGTCCGGATCGAAGCCTCCGTAGATTTCCACATTGTTTTTCATGACAAAACTATTGTCACCTGTGCTGTAATTTCCAACGGCTACAAATACTTTCTGTACGCCGACTGCAAAAATGGCTTTATGCAAATCGTCTGTTGCATCGTCCCAACTGCTCCCGTCTGCATTTCCGGTAGCGTTTTCTTTTACATAGATAATGCCGTTGGCATCGGGAATTAATCTGCTATAAAAACTTTCATAAGCCCCTAAATCAATAATTCCCGAATTGCTAAAATTATAAACCCTTCCATTTCCTGCTACATCAAGTGTATTTTCGTCCAAACCTGTAAACAATGCGTTGCTTCCGCTGTTTATGGCAGGAGAATTTTCTTTTAGGGTATAATCACCGTTGGCAGGGTCTGTAAAAATATCTTCAGCAGTAATTCCTGTGGCATCGAGATTGCCGTTGCTGGTATCGGTAAATCCGGATATAAGAGAATTTTGAATAATGCCAGTCGTTATACCACCTGTATTTGCTCCCAATACAATGACATTGTTTAATTGCGTATTGCTATTATTCACATATAATTGTTTTCCTGTGTTTCCCGCAATTGTTACATTGGTATAGGTTGCCTTACCCGCTTCATAAGCACCTCCGTATTGTGAAGCAACGGTGCCTATATTATCCATAATCAATACGTTGGTCAAAACGGGTTCACAAGTGCTGCCGTTAGTAAATAAACCTCCGCCAAATTTTGCTGTATTTTCTTTTATAACCACATTGGTAATAACAGGCGAACAATAATACCCATTGAATATACCACCACCGTATGTATCTAATGTTGATGAAAGGGAATTGTTTTTTACCACCAGATTTCTCAATGTGGGCGAAGCATATATATTTCTGATTCCGCCTCCATCAGTATCGCCCAATCCGTTCATTACGGTAAATCCGTCCAAAACGGCACTCGTATTCAGTGCTGTTCCCGAAGTGAAAACATTCCAAATAACAGGTCTTACGTTTTGTCCGTTCAAAACAGAACCTTCCGCCGTTCCTCTGTTTGGTAAAATTCTTTCATCATCCAATGTTTTAATGTTGTTATCCGGGTCGAAGCCACCGTAGATTTCCACTCCGTTTTTCATAATGAAGCTGTTTGCTCCTACATTGTAGTTTCCTGTGGCTACAAATACTTTCTGCACTCCGTTGGCGTGAATGGCATTGTGTAAATTGGAAGTAGTGTTGTTCCAGTCTTTTCCGCTGCCATCTCCGCTTATGGCCGTGTTTACATAGATGATTCCGCTGCCATCGGGTGTTAATCCTTCATAAGGACTTTCGTAAGCCCCCAGATCGATAATTCCGCCATCAGCAAAATTTTGGACACGAGGATTTCCTGCCAGATCTTCGGTGTTTTCGTCCAATCCTGTAAACAAAGCATTATTCCCTGCATTGATTGCCGGAGATCCGTTTTTCAGGGTATAATCTTCTTCCGACAGATTGTTAAAAATAGTTCCGAGGTACATTCCTGTGCCATCAAGGTTACCATTGGAGGTGTTGGTATTTCCTTTTATCAGTGAATATTCCGAAGTGTATGATCCGTTTCCGTCAATTTCTCCATAAAATATAGCATTGGAAAAAGAAATGGAACTGCCTTCACTATTATGAATATTGCCTACAACAGTGGAATTGATTAAAACAGGTACGGATGATTGACGGTTGTACATAGTCTCATTGGTACCGCTTACACCGTCAATATTATTATACATAAGAGTGTTTATCAAGACAGGAGAAGCCGTTAAATTATAAAATCCTCCTCCGTATTGGGCTTCGTTATTTTTGATTATCACATTGGTTAAAACCGGTGCTGTTTCTTTATTAGACATCGCACCTCCAAACATTGCATGATTGTCCGTAATGATCACATTGTTCAAAACCGGTGCACCGCCCCAATTGTAAAGACCTGCCCCGTAATATGCCCAATTATTTTTAATAATCAGGTTGTTTAAAGTAACTGAGGCGTTCACGTTGTGCATACCGCCACCTTCTTCACCATTACCGAAACTGTCACCATTTGTTATAGTAAATCCGTCTAATTTTGCCGAATTATTTAAAGCATTTGCCGGACTAAAATCATTCCATATAACTGCTCTTGTGCCTTGCCCGTTCAGGACTGAACCGTTTAGGGTTTCCGTTGGGAGAATACGGTTGTCATTCAAATCTTCAATGCCGTTATCCGGGTCGAAGCCTCCGTAGATTTCAACATTGTTTTTCATTACAAAGCTGTTTGCTCCTACATTGTAGTTTCCTGTGGCAACAAATACTTTTTGCACACCTGCTGTGTGAATGGCATTGTGTAAATCGCTTGTTGCATTGCCCCAGCTGTTTCCACTTTTTGTGCCTGTTGCGGTTTCTTTTACATAAATGATATGGTTGGCATCGGGTAAAAGTTGAAACTCATACGCTCCCATATCAATAGTCCCGGTAAAAAGACGTGCATTTCCTGCTAAATCTTTTGTATCGGCATTTAAACCTGTAAACCAGCTATTATTTCCCGTATTTACAGCAGGCGAAACACCTTGCAGACTGAAATCGGAAGCACTTACGAATATCGGGTTTATGTTCACTTTGTTATTATCGGCTGTATTACCTGTGGTATAGCCTTGCGTAATGCTGTTTTTCAGCGTAATGCCTGCACTGATATTTTCTATATCAGCTCCCGAAGCAGTAGCATCATTGTTTTTTTTGTTGTTCCAGATAATGCAGTTATAAATTTCCGGGGCAGCTCCGTTGAGATTAGCCATACCTGCCCCAACCATTACCGGAGACGCTCCTATACCTGTTAGCCGGTTGTCTGTAATAGTGGTGTTTATAAGAGTTGGAGCTGAGTTTGTCCCGTTATAAATTCCTGCACCCATGCCACTCTGGGCAAATGCACTGTTAATGCTATTACTACTAATGACTGAATTGATGATAGCCGGGCTGGAATTATCGTTGTACATGCCTGCACCCGATAAGGAAGCATTGTTATTTCTGATAACCAGGTTGCGTAATGTAGGTGAGGCATACAGGTTACGGATGCCTGCTCCGTTACTGTAATTTCCGTTCATTAATGTAAATCCGTCCAGAACTGCGGTACTGTCCATTGTTGTTGAGGAAGTGAATACGTTCCAGACAACGGGTCTTACATTCTCTCCATTCAATACCGAGCCTTGCGTATTGGCAGGATTTGGCATTATACGGTTGTGGGATAAATCGGTAATGCCGTTATCGGGGTCAAAACCTCCGTAGATTTCCACATTGTTTTTCATAATAAAACTGTGAGCACCCACGTCGTAATTTCCTTCAGCCACAAACACTTTTTGTACTCCGTTGGTGTGAATGGCATTGTGCAAATCGTTGGTAGCATCATCCCAGCTACTGCCTGAAGCATTTCCTGAGGCAGTTTCTTTTACATACACAATACCGGCTGTAGGAGTAATGCTGTATGCGTATTCATAAGCGCCTATGTCAATTGTATAGCCTCCCAAACGGGTGTTTCCTGCCAAATCTTTGGTGTTGGCATCTAAAGACGGAAATAAAGCGTTATTTCCTTTGTTGATAAGAAATGCGGCTTTTAGCGAATAATCGCCTATTGCGGGATTAGTAAAAACAGCATCGGAAGATACCCCCGAAGCATCAATATTGCCATTGGTAAAATCGGTATTGCTTTCTACGAGAGAGTGTTGTGCGGTGTAAGTGCCACTTTGCACCGTAAGCACAGAGCCGAAAACAATGGAATTATTGATGCTCATCGTATTGGTATTATTGATAGCAAGAGCATCTGCTACGCCTCCGGTATTGTCGGCAATGGTTACATTATGGAGTGTTGCCGACACATCTACATTGGAGAGTGCGATACCGCCTCCCGTACCGCCGTCTGTAACGTGATTGTCTGTAATCAGCGTATTGGTAATAACGGGATGGGAATAACTTTGAACATAAACCCCTGCACCAATTTTTGCCGAATTACCCTTAATAATCACATTGGAAATAACGGGTGAGCTTAATACACAGGTGATACCTCCGCCATTAGAAGATGAATTAACCCCCTCATAATAAGAAGTATTTCCTTTAATCACTAAATTCGTCAGTGTAGGCGAGGCATAGTTATGATTGTATATTCCGGCACTCCAGGTTTCGGCATAGCCGCCTGTGATGGTAAATCCGTCCAGAACGGCGGTGTTGTCGCAATTAATATTATCCATAACCCGTCCTGCGTTATTGGCAGTCAGGACAGAGCCATCGCCCATTCCTCTATTGGGGAGAATACGGTTGTGCGACAGATTGGTAATACTGTTGTTGGGGTCAAATCCGCCGTAAACCGCTACACCGGTTTTCAGTCTGAAGCTGTTAGGCAAAGGCACGCTGTACGTCCCTACGGCTACAAAAACTTTTGTAACATTTTCAGCATTGATTGCACCCTGCAAGTTATCAGTAGCATCGTTCCAGCTACTACCGTCTCCGTTGCCTGAAGCAGCGGTTTTTACATAAATAATTCCGTTACTGTCGGGAATCAGTGTCTGGGCATTTGCAAAAAAGCACAGCAAAAATGCTACAACTGCAAATCCCGTCTGAGAAAAGATTTGTTTGTTCATAAAGTTTACGTTGAAAAATTTGCCACAAAGAAAAAAGCAAATGCAGAAAATCAACGAAAAACAAACGTCACAAAAACGTCACAAAGAAAGTTTTTAGTCTTATCAGGCTGTTTGCAGGCTGTCGGGAATTTAGGTCTTGCAACCACTTTTGGTTATGCGTTTTATCGTGTATTGTGTTTTTTTAGAACAAAATTCTGTTTCAGCCACTTTTTTATTTTTGCCGAGGGCTGGTAGTTAATATGAAGTTTTACCACGCTTTTTACCGATACCGAAGCTTTGTCTGCACAGGCTGTGGCTTTGGCACCCATAGAAAACCTGCCCAAGTGTTCAAGATTAACGCTGTTGCCGTTTGCCAGATGTTCCATTATTTTGTTTTGCAGTGCTACTGCCACCGCATAAATATCGGGAGCGGTAAGGGTGCTTTCTTTCTCTATTTCGTTGCAGATATAGTCTAAATCAATACTGTTGTTCTGTACCAGTTTCAGGAAATACTGCGATTCCTTTTTGGGGTGCAGGTTGTTTTTACGGTGCGATATAACGTAGGATAGTGCCATAACAAATCAGATCTTGATAGTTTTATATATGCAAAATTAAAAAATTATATATATAATTCTATATTTTAATATATATTATTTTTAGTTTTTATATATATAATTTTATTGAATGCACCTGTGCAAACTAAGCTTATCTGCTTAGGGTTTGATATGTTCTATGGGTTTTATATACAGTTTAAAACTATGCACTTTTTTATCACAGATTGAAAGATTTACATAGATTTTTAGAGGTACACGACAAAAGATGTAAAAAAACAGAAAAACAAGAACCGTAGTGCATTATTGATGAGCCACAGATGCACAGATTTTTAATACTGAAAATCCTTTAATCCGTTGCTGTTTTTGGAACTGGAGACCAAACTACGGTACTTTTCTCATAGTGGTTTATTTCCTTAAACCTCTGCGACTAATTCTTCGACAGATAGGGTTTCAGGCAGTTCCAGTTTTTTACGGATTCTGTACCAGTTGGTGCGGATACTCTGAGTAGAAACTCCCAAAGCTGCAGCCATTTCTTTGGTGGAAAAACTGAGTTTGGCAAGGGTGAGAAACCTGATTTCGGCAGGAGAAATTTCAGGATATTTTTCTTTTAACCTTTGCAGAAAGCCTGAATGTACCTGCTCAAACAATGACTTAAAGTGCTTCCAGTCATCTTCCGTAAGGATAGTAACCTGTTGCAGCTGCACTAAAAGACTGTCATCTGCATCGGGCTGTGAAGACAGTTTTTGCTCCAGACCCTCTATCAGTTTTGATTTTTCCTGAATCCGTGAAGCAAAATCGTCGAGCTTTATTTGAGATATATTCAGGTGATGTTTGGCTCTTTCGAGTTGGGCATTGAGCAAAAGCTGTTTTTGTTTGTTGATTTTCTGACGGCTCCTGAAAATGAATATGCCCAACAGAAACACAACTCCGAGCGAAGAAATAATCACGTTTTTTACCCGTCTTTGCTTTTCGTGAAGCAGTTCTTTCTTTTGAAGTTCCATTTTTGATTGCAGTAACTCCAGCTGACCCGAAGCCATTTTTACCTGCAAAGCGTTGTATTTTCGGTCGTGAATCTTTTCCGCCCGATGCAGACTGTCTGCATAGAGCAGAGCCGTTTTATAGTCTTCGAGAGTCCGATAATATTCGTGAGACACCAGATAATAATTCCGTTTTGCCTGTTCCAGCTGCTGTTGATTTCCGAAGGTATTGATTTTGGGCTTCGGGAAAAATGCAGCGGTAACTTTCAGATACTGATTTGCTTTGCTCATATCTCCGAGCCTGAGGTAGGTTTTTGCCATATTTACGGCTGCATTTTGAGGTATGTCGGGGGAGTTGCTTTGGTGGTTGATCTGAAAGTCTTCTTCAAAATAATCCAGAGCCTTTTGATATTCTCCTTTCCGATAAAAAACTTCGCCTAAATTTCCCGCACTCAGCCCCAGCCAGATACTGTCATTATAGGTTTTTGCTTTTTCGTAGGTAGTGCTCAGATAACTAAAAGCACTGTCGGGTTGGTTTAATTTCAGATAGGAAACCCCAAGGGTGTTGTAGCGTTGTATGTCGAGATTGTCGTTGTATTTGGGCAGCTTTACCGATGCTTTCATATATTCGATTACCTTTTCATAATCCTGAAAAAAGAAATAATCCAGAGCGAAATCGTGCAGGTATTTTCCCATATTAGGGGTGTTTTCGTAGCCTATTTTTTTGAAAATTTCATCGGCTGCAAGCATATTTTCAAAAGCGAGAGCATATTCCTCGTCTGCAAACTGAATCTGAGCCATAGCCACAAAACAATCCCCTACGTGAATCAAATCGTTTTTTTGCTGGCATTCTGCCTGTAATTCTTTAATCAGTTCTATTTTTTTATGGCTGTTCTGTTCTCTGAAAATGGGAGTTCCTGCAATTAAATAGTCGATATGGCTGAGTAGCAGGGCATCGTTCTGCTGTTTGGAAAATACTCTTAATTGTTTAAGAAAAGTGTCGAACTCAGGAGTGTTTACCAGATTGTTAGATTCCATATATCCGCTTACATAACGGACACGTTCAACAGACGAAAGCGGAAGAAGATGATGAGTTATATCCTGTGCTTTACAGCACATTAAAGGCATCAGGCTTATAAACAGAGTAGCAAAAACTTTTCTAAACACTTTTTTCAGAATAAGTGCAAATATATAACAAATAATGTACGGATAAACTGTAAATGCAGATTTTTGTATAAAAAAAGCACTATATCTTGTCAATAAAAAAAGCTTCGACAATTTTGTCGAAGCCTTTATTTTTATTAGAAGGGTTGGTTACCCGCATTTTGATGACCCACAATCTTTACAGGTCAGGCAGCCTTCCTGGTACATTAAGTTTGTAGAATCACAGTTGGAGCATTTTCCTTTAGCGTGAGTTCCGTCCGGAACGTAGCGTTTCAAAGCTCTTGCTACTCCGTTTTTCCACGTATTGATAGATTCGTTGTCTAACTGCAATCCGTTGATGAGTTCTACTACGTTTTCGATTTCCATACCGTGACGAAGCGTTCCCGAAATCATTTTGGCATAGTTCCAGAATTCCGGGTTAAAGCGATAGGAAAGTCCTTCGATAGTGGTTTTATAACCTCTTTGATTCGCATATTGGAAGTCATATCGGGTGTTTCCTTTTTCGTCTTTATTTTTGATGATAAATCCGTCTTCAACCCAACGAGGTAATAAGATTCCGTCTTCGTCATCAGCCAATCCGGTAAAGATTTCATAAGGGCGACCTTCGATAGTTCCGATAAAAGCAATCCATTTTTCTTTGTTGTTTTGGAAACGAACTACGTCTGCCTCCAAAACCTGCGGACGTTTGGTTGGGAAAACCAATTTGTAGTCCACATCAATATCTTTGGCTTCTTTTTTCTCTTCAGCCGAAATCAAAACTCCAGAACGAGAACCATCACGATAAACCGTAACTCCTTTACAGCCTTCTTCCCAAGCCGTCATATATAGTTTGTCAACCAACTCTTCTGTTGCATCGCTCGGAATATTGATAGTAACCGAAATCGAGTGATCTACCCATTTTTGAATAGCTCCTTGCATTTTTACTTTGCTCAACCAATCCACATCGTTGGAAGTTGCTTTGTAATAAGGCGATTTTTCGATGAGTTCGTTGATTTCGTCTTGTGAATAATTTTTGGTCGTGTCGATTCCGTTTACTTCCATCCACTGTTTGAATTTATGGTGGAAAACCACATATTCTTCCCAAGAATCACCTACTTCATCTACGAAATCTACTCGAACTTCTTTGTCATTCGGGTTTACTTTTCGTCTTCTTTTGTAAACAGGCATAAATACGGGTTCGATTCCCGAAGTCGTCTGACTCATCAGCGACGTACTTCCTGTTGGAGCGATGGTAAGTAGAGCAATATTTCTACGTCCGTATTCCTGCATATCATTATAAAGAGCAGGGTCTGCTTCTTTGATTCGCATCATAAACGGATTGTTTTCTTCACGTTTGGCATCAAAAATTCCGAAAGCTCCTCTTTCTTTTGCCATTTCAACCGATGAGCGGTAAGCAGCCAAAGCCAAAGTTTTGTGAATAGTTACAGAAAAATCATTTCCTTGCTCACTTCCGTAACGTATTCCCAAAGCTGCCAGCATATCGCCTTCGGCTGTGATTCCCACTCCTGTTCTACGACCTTCTTCTGCTTTTTTACGGATTTCTAACCAAAGGTTTCGCTCTACTCTTTTGGTCTCAAAATCCTCAGGGTCTGCATCAATTTTAGCGATGATGGCATCTACTTTTTCGAGTTCCAAATCAATGATGTCGTCCATCATTCGTTGAGCATAACCCACGTGTTTTTTGAACAGTTCAAAGTCGAAATAAGCCTCTTTGGTAAACGGATTTACTACATACGAAAACAAATTGATAGCCAGCAAACGACACGAATCATAAGCACAAAGCGGAATTTCCCCACACGGATTGGTCGAAAGGGTTTTGTAGCCTAAATCAGCATAGCAGTCAGGGAGCGACTCTTTAATAATAGTGTCCCAGAACAAAATTCCCGGTTCGGCTGATTTCCAGGCGTTGTGAACGATTTTTTTCCAAAGTTCTTTAGCATTGATATCTCTTGAAAACTTCGGATTTTGACTGAAAATCGGATATTTTTGAGTGTAGGATTGGTTGTTTCTAACGGCTTGCATAAACGAATCGTCAATTCTGACGGAAACGTTGGCTCCTGTGATTTTTCCTTGTTCTAATTTCGCATCGATAAAATCTTCCGCATCAGGGTGGTTGATAGAAACCGAAAGCATAAGTGCTCCTCTACGTCCGTCCTGAGCTACTTCACGGGTTGAATTAGAAAAACGTTCCATAAACGGAACCAATCCTGTTGAAGTAAGTGCGGAATTTTTAACAGGAGAGCTTTTCGGACGAATATGCGATAAATCGTGCCCAACACCACCTCTACGTTTCATCAGTTGCACCTGTTCCTGGTCGGTTTTCATCACACCTCCGTAAGAATCGCTTTCGCCTTTGTTCCCGATTACGAAACAGTTGGACAAAGAAGCAATCTGAAACGGATTTCCGATTCCTGTCATCGGGCTGCCTTGTGGAATGATGTAGGTGAAGTTTTTAATCAGATCATAAATCTCTTCTTCACTCATCGGGTTGTTGTATCTCGATTCGACTCTTGCAATTTCCGATGCAATTCTGCGGTGCATATCAGCAGGAGATTTTTCGTAAATGTTCCCTTCGGAATCTTTAAGGGCATACTTGTTCAGCCAAACCCGGGCTGCCAAATCGTCTCCGTTGAAGTACTTTAAAGACTCCTGAAATAC
>JBAYSC010000021.1:0-19852 GCA_041676345.1 Flavobacteriaceae bacterium
CTCCATCATCCAGTTGTAATCTTTGTATGAAACATAGATTTCCATTGCTGTAAATTCGGGATTGTGCGTTCTGTCCATTCCCTCGTTTCGGAAGTTTTTGGAAAATTCGTACACTCCGTCAAACCCTCCTACAATCAGTCTTTTCAGGTATAATTCGTTGGCAATTCTCAAATATAACGGAATATCCAAAGCGTTGTGATGTGTAATAAAAGGTCTTGCAGCCGCACCTCCCGGAATGGATTGCAGAATCGGTGTTTCCACTTCCATATAACCTCTTTCGTTAAAGAAATTTCGCATTGCATTGAAGAGTTTCGTACGTTTTACGAAAACTTCTTTCACTTGCGGATTCACAACCAAATCCACATAACGCATTCTGTAACGGAGTTCAGGGTCCACAAAAGCATCGTGAACATTTCCATCTGCATCAGTTTTTGGGAGTGGAAGCGGACGAAGTACTTTACTCAAAAGTGTAAAATTCTGAACACGAACCGATTTTTCCCCCACTTGAGTAAGGAATAATTCGCCTTCAATTCCGATGAAATCTCCCAAATCAATCAGTTTTTTGAAGACTTCGTTATAAAGTGTTTTATCTTCATCGGGACAAATTTCATCACGATTGATATAGATTTGAATACGTCCTTCACTATCCTGCAATTCGGCAAACGAGGCTTTTCCCTGAATACGGAAACTCATGATACGTCCTGCCAGAATAACCTTTCGTCCTTCGGAAAAATTTTCCTTAACCTGTTTGGTAGTTTCGCTTACAGGATAAAGATTGGCAGGATACGGATTGATTCCCAGCTCCCTTAATTTCGTCAATTTTTCTCTACGGATGATTTCTTGCTCTGACAGTTGCATAATAGGTTACATTTAGAAAGGTGCAAAGATAGTATTTTTGTTTAAGGTTTAAAGCTCAATATTAAGGGTTTCTATCTCCTTGTCAATGAATTTCTGTTTGTGGTTTTTTTGAAATAATCCTTTTTTGAGAAGCCTGTCAAACCAAAGCGAATATTTTTTTGCTCCTTTGTGGTTCAGGTGTAGGACATCTCCAAATTCGTCATCGGAAAGCGGAAATTCAGAGAAGTCTAAAAAATCAAGTTCGTGATATTTTGTCTTCAGCATATTTTGGAAAACAGCCTCATTATCAAAATTATAATCCTTGTGCAACGGACTCCGAATCAGAATCACTTCCACATTATTCTGTTGGCAAAACGCTATTATTTTATCGAGATAGTACAGGTTATAAACAGCAAGTGTTTCATTGTCAACTTTTTCTGTAGTATCTTCCTCTTGTTCTGTTTCCGTCAGTTTTCTTTCCAGATATTTATAGCCTCCGATTTCGGTGGTATAATTCAATTGGTTTTTCAGAATCATCATAAAATTCGATTTGAAACAAGCCGATAGATTTTCTTTGAAATAAGTAGGATTTTTCTTGAGGAGTAAAGCCATTTCCTCTTTATCCATAAAAACTCCATATTTTGGAAACCTGTGGGAAATATATTTGTCTTCCCAGGTTCTTTCGTCTATAAAACTTTCAATCTGATTGTTTGTAAACTCAATAAGGACTTTATTTATCTTAGGATTTTGTTTTATCAGCTGTCTGAGTTTTATGTAATTGTAAAAATAGGTTTCTCCCGAATCAGAATAATTGGCAACCCCCAAAATCAAAGAATCGTTATAAGCACACTCCGAATGGGAATGCCCCATAATGAGAATGGTATTTTCAGGAAGGATTCTAAAGTCCGAAAAATAGCGGTTTACTCCGAATATGATAAGAATAATCAGGAATAAACCTCCTATGAAAACCGATATTTTACGTAAAAAATTTTTCATCTTTTAGAACTGAAAATATATAAACTCCTGTTCTTTAGCTCCAAATACCAAAATGCTCAAAATAATTGTGTAATACATCAAATATCTGTATCGGGGTTTCCATTTTAAGCCAATTTTTTCGAGAGCATATTCGCTTTCTCTGCCCAGCCATTCGATCATCAGAAAAATAAAAATTAAACCTAAAATTTTTATGGGAAATATTTCAAATTTGCTGAATAACGAACCTGAGAATATTTCTTTCAGATAATCAAAAGCATGAGTTATATTCTCTGCTCTAAAAAATATCCAGGCAAGCGTTGTTAGCCCGAAAGTTAAGACCATCGAAGTGAATTCTTTGAGTGTCGGAAAATATTTCCCCTGTCCTATAATTTCCAGATGAGTTCTGTTTTTGTTCGTAAGCAATAAAGGTAAAAAATAGAGGGCATTTACAGCTCCCCAAGCGATAAATGTCCAATTGGCTCCGTGCCAAAATCCGCTTACCAGAAAGATGATAAACGTATTTCGGATTTTCATCCAAACCCCACCCTTACTACCTCCAAGCGGAATGTAAAGATAATCCCGAAACCAGGTAGAAAGCGAAATGTGCCATCTTCTCCAGAATTCGGCTATGTCTCGGGAGAAATACGGAAAAGCAAAATTTCGCTTTAAATCAAACCCGAAAAGCCGTGACATTCCGATAGCCATATCCGAATATCCCGAAAAATCTCCATAAATCTGAAAAGCAAAAAAGAAAGCCCCCAAGACCAACGTACTTCCGGAATATTGGTCGGAATTATTGAAAATTTCATTGGCAAATTCAGCACAATTGTCTGCAATCACTACTTTTTTGAACAAACCCCAAAGCATTTGTTTTAGCCCATCAACAGCTTTTGTGTAATCAAAAGTTCGTTTTTTATAGAATTGAGGCAAAAAGTTGGTTGCTCTTTCGATGGGACCGGCTGCCAATTGTGGGAAAAAGCCCACAAAAGCAGAAAAAGCAATAAAATCTTTGGTAGGTTCAAACTCTTTCCGATAGACATCAATCGTGTAGCTCATCGTCTGGAACGTATAAAAACTAATTCCCACAGGCAAAATAATGTGTAGGGTACTGATGTTTATTTCCTGTCCGAAAAACAAAAAAGCAGATTTGAAATTTTCGATAAAAAAGTTGTAGTATTTAAAAACTCCGAGAAATCCGAGATTGATAATCATACTGCTCCACAGCAGGAGTTTTCTCTTTTTATGGTTTTTTTCTTTTCCCAAAGCAAGCCCAATTATATAATCTGTGAGAGTACTGAAAATAATAAGTGAAAGAAACCTCCAATCCCAAAACGAGTAGAACACATAACTCGAAATGACGACCAACAGGTTCTGGACTTTTAAGTTTCTGTGGGTTACAAACCAATACAGAAAAAAGACAATCGGGAGAAAAACCGCAAAATCGAGTGAATTGAAAAGCATACCGCATGATAGTTCCCACAAAACTATCAATTTTCTTTTTATAAATCTTAGAGCCTGTTTAAATTTATCTAATAATTTGTTTATGCTTCTTTTTGGCTGTAACTTCGTTATATTTTCTTGAGATAGAACACCGCTATCTCAAGAAAATATGCCTTGTTTCGCTCAAAAATAAGCTATAAACATTCTCACGATATAAATTTAAACAGACTCTTAATTTTTAAGCAGCTTAATTTTTGTATCTTTGTTGTTATTAAGCTAAATCATATTATTATGGCAGAAATCACATTAAAGTTTGATGCAAGAAATCCTATTGCAAGAAAAACGATAGACTATGTACTTTCTTTGGGGATTTTTACAAAAGTTTCGGGAGTGGAAAACATTGCTGAAAAACCAACGCTTAACAGTCCGAATGCAAAAACAAACGAGTTTTATAAAATGGTTGCTTTAGGTACAAAACAAGCAAAAGAAATTGCATCTGGAAAAAGAAAAGGCAAACCGCTTCAAAAAGTATTAAATGAATTATAATATAACCACTACTCCTGTTTTTGACAAAGAGCTAAAGAGGTTAGCAAAAAAATATCGCTCTTTAGGATCTGATATTCTGTTTCTTAAAGAAAATATAGAGAAAGAGCTTACACTTGCAGATGATTTAGGAGACGGATTCCGTAAAGTAAGACTAAACATAAAATCAAAAGGAAAAGGAAAAAGTGGAGGAGGCAGAATAATCACTTATGAAACTATTGTTAGTATAGATAATACAGAAGTAATTTTTGCTGTTATCTATGACAAGAGCGAATTTGGAACAGTAGATATTTCTGTAATCAAAGATATAATTTCAGATTTATAAACCCTTACCACAACAATAACTCAAGGAACGTAAACGGCTATTTTGCCGTTTTTTTTTACTCCAAATTCAAATTACACCTCAACACCATTGAAAATCAGGAGATTTATAAAATCAAAAAAGGATTGCAAGAAAACATCTTACAATCCTTTATTTTAGTTGTAGCGAAGACGGGAGTTGAACCCGTGACCTCAGGGTTATGAATCCTGCGCTCTAACCGACTGAGCTACCTCGCCATTCTTTGTTACGATTACGATTATCATAACGGGGTGCAAATGTAAAACGAAAAAATATATTAAACAACTCTATTAGCAAAACTTTTTTTTCGTCAAATGTTTTTTTATACGGTTTATATTCTATATATTTCGGAAAATTTTTTTGAGATACTATGGCAGATAAAATAAAATTTGAGCTGGAATTCCCGATGAATGTTTCTACACAGCTGTTATATCAATATATTTCCACTTCTTCCGGGCTGGCAGAGTGGTTTGCAGAAAATGTAATTTCACGAGGTGAAATTTTTACTTTCGTCTGGAATGACGATCAGGAAAAAGCCCGTATTATTGCCAAAAAATCATCCGATAAGGTGAAATTTCGCTGGGTGGATGAAGACAATCAGGATTTGGAATATTATTTTGAATTTCGTATTCAGGAAGACGAAATCACCAAAGATGTTTCATTGGTGGTTGTCGATTTTGCTCCCGAAGATGAAATCGAAGAAGCCAAACAGCTTTGGGAAAGTCAGGTTTCTGAACTGAAACTGGTTTTAGGTTCGGCTTAATTTCGTTAAAACATCGAAAAACAATACCTTTGTCACGCTTATCAAAAAAGCGTGATTTTTTTATGCTAAATTTCAACGGACAACTCATAGAAACCTCCAAAAACGAACTGTATGACAATCGTGCTTTTCTCTTTGGAGATGCTGTTTTCGAAACTTTGAAAGTTTCAGACAACAAAATTCTGTTTTTTGAAGACCATTATTTCCGCCTGATGTCTTCGATGCGGATTCTAAGGATGGAAATCCCGATGAATTTCACGATGGAATATATTGAAAAACAGATTTTCAACCTGATTTCGACTAAGGAAAAATCTCCTGCCTTTCGGGTTCGCATCACGGTTTATCGAAATGCAGAGGGCTATTATCTCCCTACCACCAATGATGTGAGTTTTCTTATAAACGCTCTCCCTCTCAAAAATCCGATATATGCTTTTACGGATGCTGCTTATGAGGTAGATTTATACAAGGATTTTTACGTCAGCAAACAGCTTTTATCTTCGGTAAAATCTACCAACCGTGCTTTGAATATTACCGGAAGTATTTTTGCCCACGAAAACGGTTTAGACAACTGTCTGCTTTTGAACGACACCAAAAATGTAGTGGAAACCCTCAACGGAAATATTTTTATGCTCACGGGCAAAAAGCTAATTACACCTCCGGTTTCGGAAGGTTGTATAGGCGGAATTATGAGGAAACAAATTCTGGCTTTGGCAAAAAAACATCAGGACATCGAAGTGAGCGAAGCGGTCATTTCGCCTTTTGATTTGCAAAAAGCTGACGAACTTTTCACGACCAATATCATTCAGGGTATCCGGTCGATTACCAAATACCGAAAAAAAGAATTTGGCACTGCCCTGGCTCAGGATTTGGTAGTAAGGCTGAACGCCTTGATACGTTTGGGTTAATTCATTTCGGGATTTTCGGGAGCATTTGACCAAATCAGGTATTTTTCTCCGAAATCTTCGAGTTTTTCTTTCCAGAACTCAGGTTGTGTTTTTTCGATGAGTTCTGCCCGGTAAGGATTTTCGGTTATCAGCCAGGCGTTTTCTTCGAGTTCTCTTTCCAACTGCCCAAAATCCCAACCCGAATAGCCCAGAAAAAACCGAATGTCTTTTTCAGACAGTGTTCCTTTGTTGAGGTGCTGTTTGATCGCCTCAAAATTGCCTCCCCAGAAAATTCCGTCAGCAATTTCGACACTATCGGGAATCATTTCGGGTTTGCTGTGGATGAAATACATATTGTCCTGCTCTACCGGACCTCCTTTAGCAATGGGAAACGACACCTCAATATCGGGAATGAGTTCGGAAGTAACATAGGGTATAGGTTTGTTGAGTATAAACCCCACTGTTCCGTCAAGGTTGTGTTCTACTATGAGGATTACAGCCCTTCCGAAAACCATATCCTGCAACATTGAGGGGTGTGCTATGAGCAATTTTCCTTTCATAGATTTTTTGAACACAAGTTACAAAAAAAAGGTGTCTGAACAAACAAACACCTTTTAATTCTTTTCAGAAAAGAGCTATTAGTTTACGGCTCCTTCCAAATCAGCACCTGCTTTGAATTTTACCACATTCTTAGCAGCGATTTTGATAGTTTTTCCGGTTTGAGGATTTCTTCCTTCTCTGGCAGCTCTTTTAGAAACTGAGAAAGACCCGAAACCTACTAAAGAAACTCTTCCGCCTTTTTTCAAAGTGCTGGCAATACTTCCTGTTACTGCTTCCAATGCTGCTTTGGCAGCTACTTTTGTAATTCCTGCATCCGCTGCAATAGCGTCAATCAATTCTGATTTGTTCATAATTTAAAATAGTTTGTTGGTTAAACATTCATCGTACCAACAAAATTAAGGTCTTTTTTAACTTACACAACAATCGGGTTATAATTATCCTAAATTTGTTAATAACTTACCTGCTTTTGTTGATAAACCCACTGATTTCAGCCTCCAAACAGCGATTTGAAGCGGGTTACAGGGCTTTTGCAGCCTCCGAAAAGCTCATTCCGTTGAGGAATTCTGTTGTTGTCATTCGTTTTTTACCCGGAAATTGGAGTGATTTCAGGTGGATAAAGCCGTTTTTTACAGCTATTTTGAGTTCTTTCTTAGTAGAAATTATTGTTCCGACAGCTATTTTATGGTCTGATATTTCGGGAAAAGCTTCATAAATTTTCACATTCCAGCTTTGATCGTTGTCTTCAAAAAACGTCCAGGCAGCAGGATAAGGGCTGAGTCCTCTTATTAAATTATGAATTTCTTCAGCCGGTTTGTTCCAGTTGATTTTGCAATTTTCTCTATTGAGTTTATAAGCCGTTTTGAGTTCTTTACTTTCCGGTTGAATAGTGGTTTTTACTTCACCTTTTTCGATCAAGGAAAGTGTTTCTAAAACGGTTTTTTTACCCAGATTCATCAATCGGTCGTGAAGACTTCCCGCATTTTCATCGGGTGAAATCTCAGTCGTATCACTCAAAATAATAGCTCCCGTATCAATTTTTTCATCAATAAAAAAGGTGGTAACTCCGGTTTTTGTCTCTCCGTTGATAATCGCCCAATTTATGGGAGCAGCACCTCTGTAATCAGGCAATAAAGAAGCATGAAGGTTAAAAGTGCCTAATTCGGGCATTTGCCAAACCTGCTTGGGAAGCATCCGAAAAGCCACAACCACCTGCAAATTGGCATCTAAGGATTTTAATTCCGCTAAAAACTGTTCGTCTTTGAGGTTGGTAGGCTGTAAAATACGCAAATTTTTATCAAGAGCATATTGCTTTACGGCAGAAACAGAGAGTTTTTGCCCTCTTCCTGCAGGTTTATCGGGAGCCGTAATCACTCCGACTACTTCATAATTGTTCTGTACTATAGCATCGAGGATTCCCACAGCAAAATCGGGAGTTCCCATAAAGACAATTTTCAGTTTATTCATTTTTTGAGGTAAAAAAGGTGTAAGAGCACAAAGGTACGAAGATTTAAGATTTAAGATTGGTGATTTTTGATTTCAGATTGTTTAAGTAGTATCTTTGCAGGCGATGTCAAGAATTTTAGCCATAGATTACGGAAAAAAACGAACGGGATTGGCCGTTACAGACCCTCTTCGGATTATTGCCTCAGGGCTTACCACCATTGAAACTTCACAGCTTTTTCCGTTTTTGAAAGACTATTTTTTAAAGGAAAAAGTAGATGTGGTGCTTATTGGCGAACCCAAACAAATGGACGGAACTCCTTCGCAGAGCAGTGAAATCATCGAGAAGTTTGTCGCTCAATTCCATCAGGAATTTCCAACGATAAAAATCGAACGTATAGACGAGCGGTTTACTTCAAAAATGGCTTCAAAAACCCTTTTGGACAGCGGATTGAAAAAGAAAAAACGTCAGGACAAAGCCCTGATAGACGAAGTGGCTGCCACTATTATGCTACAGGATTATCTCAACAGGATTTAAGAGCCTGTTTAAAACTCAAACCGCTCTAATTCTTTGTAGTTTTTGTGTAAGCGTTTGAGCAAGATGCCATATACAATGCGGTAAAAAAGCCAGAGAAGACCCATAGCTAAGGCCAACATCACAACCATCCAAATGGTGATACCTACCCAAAATCCGACTTCGGAACCCGAGTTGATTGATTTCTCTAAAGCATCATTTAGAGTAGCATCATAAACAATCATATTCTTCCAGACAAAAATTACCGAAATAAACATCACTACTATATTATACCACACATAATATTTTACTATTCTTCTGGTTTTCAATATGTTGTTCATCAATATTTTTACAGACGACTCGGTAGAGATGCTTCTGAAATTTTTATAAAACAAGACAATAAAAACCAATAATACTGCATAATGCACAAACGTACTGATATGTAAAAAGTCCGCAAGATGATACACCTCAACCATTTTTCTGTGATCTTCATCTACCATAACAAATTGCAGGGTTGTCCAGAACAGAATTTCTATGATACTGATGATAAAAATCCACTTCACAATCGAAGAAGACCTTTTGTGAATCATTCTATAAATATCGGTTTCGGAAAATTCGGGGAACGATTTTTCCCTTTTTTTCCAGTCTTTTTTTAATAAATCTAATCCTTCCATAATGCTTTACGGATTTACTAATTGTTTAAGTTTAGTTTTTACCCGATTCATTTTCACCCTTGCATTTACTTCGCTTATCCCCAATGTTTCAGATATTTCTCTGTAATCTTTGTCTTCCAGATACATAAAAACCAGAGCTTTTTCGATGTCTCCCAGCTGGTGAATAGCCTTGTAGAGCAGTTTCAGCTGTTCTTCTTCCTCAAAATTATATTCTTCAAAATCAATTTTATGGGTAGTGCTGTTGAATTCTATAGTGTCAATAGCTCTTTTTTTCTTACGGAAAAGCGTAATGGCAGTATTCAGAGCAATGCGATAGGCCCAAGTGGTGAATTTGGCTTCTCCCCGAAACTGCGGAAATGCTTTCCAGAGTTGAATGGTAATTTCCTGAAACAAATCCTGATGCTCTTCACCCGAAGTCGTATAAATCCTGCACACTTTGTGTATGAGGTTTTGGTTTTCCTTGAGTTGCTTTACGAATATTTGTTCCAGATGTGCCTCCATTCTTTAGCAATTAGTAGTCGGAAAAAAAGTTTTGTTACAGGTTTAGGGAAAAGATTCTTTTTTGGATCACCTAAAAAAGTGCTGTTTGTCCGTTTTCGTCAATTTCTAAATCCGGGTCGTCTGAGATATTTTCAGAATCAACGACTTCTATTTCTTCTGCAGGAACTTCTTCGGGAGCTTCATACGGAAGCGATTCGAGCAGGTTTATCTGCTTAACTTTGTCGGTTGTGAGCTGATTTCCGAGAGCTTTGATGCCTTTTACCGAGATAAAATCTTCAATATTTACCGTACTATTTTCTTTCTGAACGCCTTTTACTTTGGCAAAAACCACTTCTGCCACAGGTCTGTAATCGGTTGAAACGATTTCTAATTGCGACTTTTCGTGTTCCGAAATAAAGATTTCTTCTTTGTTTTCGTTTTCGATTAAAAAGCGTTTTACGTAATACCGCTCTTTTTCTCCATCATAATATACAGCCGAAATCGGTTTTTTCGGAATCCATTTTTCGAGGATAATCATATCTTCGTCAAAGTGGGTGGAAAGTTCGGGAATAATCGTTTTCACTTTTCCGTTCTGATTGATAATAAGCAGTCTGTCATTCGGACGGAATTCTCCCAAAAGCTCTCCTCTTCCATCTACATTGAGCCTTTGAACGGAATCATCAAACCAGATTTTTCGGGGTCTGAGGGTAGAAATTCCCTTTTCTTTGAGTTCGATTTTTTTAATCGGGTGTTTGGTAACGGTGTTTCCTTTGGAAGCTCTTCCTTTTATGGCAATTCCGGCAAAATCAAGGTCGAGTTTGAGTTTTTTGATATTGCCGACCTGTCGTAATAAAACCGTAACCACTTCTGCTTCTCCATTCGGATTATGCGAAAAATACAAAACCATAGACCCTGCTTTTCCTTGGGTCAAATCATATTCTTTGTCTCTTGTAACTCCCGAAACATTGAATCTTTTTACAAACGATGCTCCCGATTTTCCGTCCCGATAAATCATATTATAAATCGTTCGCTTGTCGTTTCGGTCAAAAACGGAAACGTGGATAATATCCTTTCCGATGAATTTTTTGTCATCGACTTTGGTAACAACCATTTGTCCGTTCCGCAGGAAAACAATCACATCATCAATATCAGAGCAATCTGCTACGTATTCGTCTTTTTTTAGTCCTGTTCCGATGAACCCTTCTTCTTTGTTTACGTATAATTTAGTGTTCCGAAGCACCACTTTTGTAGCCTCAATGGTGTCGAAGCTACGAAGTTCGGTTTGTCGTTCCCTGCCTTTTCCGTATTTTTCTTTCAATCGGGTGAAAAAGCCAATGGCAAAATCAATCAGGTTAGCCAAATTGTGTTTCACCTGAGCGATTTCTTCCTCGATTTTAGCGATATTTTCGTCTGCTTTGTAGGAATCAAAACGGGTAATCCGAATCATCGGAATTTGTGTCAGACGTTGCAAATCTTCATCTCTAATTTCCCTAATAAGGTCTTTTGTAAAAGGCTCAAATCGTTTGTATAAATAGTCGTAAAGCCCTTCCCTATCGGAATAATGTTTGAAGTCAATATACATTTCTTCCCTGATAAAAATCTTTTCCAAAGAGGCAAAATGCCATTTCCCTTCCAATTCGTCAAGCTGAATTTCGAGTTCTTTTTTGAGCAAATCAACCGTTCTTTCGGTCGAAATTTTCAGCATATCCGAAACCCCGATAAACAGCGGTTTATTATCCTGAATTACACAACCCAGCGGAGCAATCGAAGTTTCGCAAGCCGTAAAAGCATAGAGTGCATCAATGGTTTTGTCGGGAGAAACTCCGCTTGCCAAATGCACCAGAATTTCAACTTCTGCAGCCGTATTATCTTCGATTTTTTTAATTTTGATTTTTCCTTTTTCGTTGGCTTTCAGAATGCTGTCAATAAGCGTTGAAGTATTGGTCGAAAACGGAATTTGAGTAATGACAAGCGTATTTTTGTCCAATTGCGAAATCTTTGCACGAACCCGCACACGACCTCCACGCATTCCGTCATTATAATTCGATACATCTGCAATTCCCGCAGTCGGAAAATCAGGAAAAATCGTAAAAGGCTTTCCCTTCAGGATTTTAATCGAAGCATCAATGAGTTCGTTAAAATTATGAGGTAATATTTTAGTCGAAAGCCCGACAGCAATTCCCTCTCCTCCTTGTGCTAATAATAACGGAAACTTAACAGGAAGATTTATGGGTTCGTTCCGTCTTCCGTCATAGGATAATTGCCAGTTGGTAACTTTCGGAGAATATAAAACCTCCAACGCAAACTTGCTCAAACGGGCTTCAATATACCTCGAAGCAGCTGCTCCGTCTCCTGTCAGGATATTCCCCCAGTTTCCTTGTGTGTCAATCAGCAAATCTTTTTGCCCGATTTGCACCATTGCATCTCCAATACTCGCATCTCCGTGAGGGTGATACTGCATTGTGTGTCCGACAACATTTGCCACTTTGTTGTAACGTCCGTCATCAAGCTCTTTCATCGAGTGCATAATCCGTCTTTGAACCGGTTTAAATCCGTCTTCAATAGCAGGCACAGCACGTTCTAAAATTACATAAGAGGCATAATCCAAAAACCAATCCTGATACATTCCGCTTACTTTGGTAATGGTGTCCTGATTGTCTTCTTGGTTTGGTAAATCTGGGGTTAAATCGTCTAACTCGTCACTCATAGTAGAGAAAAAAGGGAATTTTCTACAAAAATAGGTTTTTTGTTGAAAAAGAACAAAGCTATGTCAAAAAGACCTTCTGAAAATTTCAGAGGTTTTGGTTTTATCTATAAATCTTATTATACAAATCCTGATATTTACCCAAAATGATTTTTCGTTTGAGTTTCATTGTCGGAGTGAGGTGTCCGTCATCAATAGACCAAACGTCTGGAGTAAGCTCGAACTTTTTCACTTGTTCCCAATTCCCGAAATTCTTGTTGATAGCATCAATTTCTTCCTGAATTCTTTCGATAACTTTTGGGTTGGAGGCTATTTCTTCATTGGTTTTACCTATATCATAGCCTTTGATTTCTGCCCAGTCTTTTACAAAATCAAAACTCGGCTGAATAAAAGCAGCAGGCATTTTCTCGCCTTCCCCAATGACCATCACCTGCTCGATAAAACGGGATTGTTTCATCATATTTTCGATAATCTGAGGAGCCACATATTTTCCGCCTGAGGTTTTGAACATTTCTTTTTTGCGGTCGGTGATTTTCAAAAAACCGTCTGAGTCTATTTCGCCTATGTCTCCCGTATGGAAATAACCATTTTTAATCTCTTCACTGGTTTTTTCCGGGTCTTTATAATAACCCATCATTACGTTGGGACCTTTGCAGAGAATTTCTCCGTCTTCGGCAATTTTCACTTCTACATTATCGAGAATTTTCCCTACCGTTCCTACTCTGAAACCTCGGTTTCTCATATCGTTTACCGAAATTACAGGCGAAGTTTCCGTAAGCCCGTAACCTTCCATCACCGGAATTCCAGCAGCTGTAAAAACTCTTGTCAGTCTGGGTTGCAAAGCAGCACTACCCGAAACCAAAAGTTTGAGTTCGCCTCCCAAAGCTTCTTGCCACTTACTGAAAATGAGCTTCTTAGCAATTTTTAGTTTAAACTCATACCAAGCACCTTTGGCTCCATAAGGTTCATATTCAAAACCTAAATCCAAAGCCCAGAAAAACAGTTTTTTCTTGATTCCGGTAAGGTCGGCTCCTTTGGCATAGATTTTATCGAATACTTTTTCGAGCAACCTCGGAACCACTGTCATTACGTTTGGTTTTACTTCTTTGAGGTTGTCACTGATTTTTTCGATGCTTTCTGCATAATAAACCGAAACGCTGAAATATTGATACAGATACAGAATCATCCTTTCAAAAATATGGCAAATCGGTAAAAAGCTTAAACTTCTGTATTGCCCGGTTTCAAAAGGCACCCTCGGAGCACTTGCCAATACGTTGGAAATGATATTCCCGTGAGTGAGCATCACGCCTTTGGGTCTTCCTGTAGTTCCGGAAGTATAAATAAGTGTGGCTAAATCATCGGTTGTAACCGAATCTTTTCGGGCTTCCACTTCGTTTTGATTTGAAGTATCTGCCCCAAGTTCTAAAACTTCTGTCCAGTTTTTGCAACCCGGAATTTCATCAAAAGAATAAATCTCCTTCAGAGTCGGGATATTGGCTCTGACACTGCTTAGTTTGTCAAAAACTTCTTTATCGGAAACAAAACACATTACCGATTCGGAGTGATTTAAAATAAACTGATAATCCTCTTCGGATATGGTAGGGTAAATCGGGACATTCTGAGCTCCTGTCTGCAAAACTCCAATATCCATAATGTTCCATTCGGTTCGGTTGGTGGAAGAAATAACCGCAATTTTTTGGTTCTTTTCAATTCCCAACCGAAGCAAAGCTCTCGAAATAGCATTGGCTTTGTCGATATATTCCTGGGTGGAGGTTTTAACCCAAGCTCCGTTTTTTTTGGTTACTAAAGCCGCATCGAGCTTGTGATTTTCAAGCTGATAATACGGAAAATCAAATAGTCTGGTAATTTGTTTCATAGTCAGTAGGGTGTGGTTTTATTTGTTCAAAAAATAAAATGAAGAAGCAAGAAGTTTAAAGTTTGAGGGCTAAACCACAAGGTTCTTCATCGTTGCTAAGGTACTACTTTTTATTTTAAAATTAAAATCTAAAAATATTCGTTTTATCAAATTATATACTTTTTCAGTTGTCTTGATTTGGTCTTACATTGGGTTGGATTTTCAGAAAATTCGGCTGAAAAAAGACTTTTGACTTTCAGTGGAAAAGAATTACCTTTGCAGCACTTATAATAAAAACAGTCTTGAGTACTTCTGCCCTATCTGCAAAACGCATTATTTCTGACTTCAAAGAAATTACAAAATTTCGTTTGGCTGCCAGTGTGGTTTTTTCTTCTCTTGCAGGATTTTTGCTCGGAGTTTACGAATTTAATCAACACACCTGGTTAACGGTTTTTATGCTGGCCATAGGCGGATATTGTTTGGTAGGCTCTTCCAATGCCTTTAATCAGATTATTGAAAAAGACACTGATTTGCTGATGGACAGAACCAAAAACCGTCCGGTTCCTGCCAAGCGAATGACTCCCAAAACGGCTTTTATTGTGGCAAGTTCTCTCACTATTTCAGGTCTTGTCATCCTCTATAACATCAACCCGAAAACAGCTATGTTTGGGGCAATTTCGATTTTTTTATACACCTGTATTTATACGCCTTTAAAAACGATGACTCCGCTTTCGGTTTTTGTGGGAGCTTTTCCGGGAGCCATTCCGTTTATGCTGGGTTGGGTAGCTGCTACGGGCGACTTCGGAATTGAAGCCGGAACGCTTTTTATGATGCAGTTTTTCTGGCAATTTCCTCATTTTTGGGCTATTGGCTGGTTTTTGTATGAAGATTATAAAAAAGCAGGAATTTTTATGCTCCCAACCGGAAAACGGGACAAAGGAACAGCGATACAAGTTATACTTTACACGTTCTGGACAGTGCTGATTGCGGTAGTTCCGGTTATCGGGTATTACAAAGAAGGCATTTTGGGCAGGTTGTATATCACTCCGGTTTCGGCTGTGATTGTCGGGCTGTTGGGCTGCTGGATGCTCTACCACGGATTTAAACTCTATAGAAAAAGAGATGCAAAAACAGCACGAACATTGATGCTGGTGAGTGTTTCTTTCCTGACATTGCTGCAAATCGTGTATGTTTTAGACAAGTTTTTACGATAAAAAACACCTTACACTAACCTAAAAACAAAAAATATGAAACCATCGGTTTTTGACGATTATCAAAGAAAATCCAAGTCCTACAAAACGATGCTGTGGGTAGGAATGATCAGTATGTTTATGATGTTTGCAGGACTTACCAGTGCTTATATCGTAAGTAAATCCAGACCCGACTGGCTTTCAGAATTTGAACTTCCGAATGCTTTTTTGATAAGCACCCTTGTAATTATCATCAGCAGCTTTACATTTCACTTTGCTGTAAAAGCCATCAAAAAAGACGACCGGTCTAACACTTCAATGTTTTTGTGGGTTACCTTTGGTTTGGGAATTGCCTTTGTCGTTTTGCAGTTTATGGGATTCGGACAAATCGTTCAAAACGGCTATTTCTTTACCGGAGCAGAAAGCACCGTAACCACCTCCTTTATATATATAGCCACGATTATGCACCTGGCACACCTGTTTGCGGGATTGATTTCACTTGTGGTCGTAATTTATAATCATTATAAACAAAAATACAACTCAAGTCAACCGCTTGGAATTGAGCTGAGTGCAATGTTCTGGCACTTTCTGGACTTTTTGTGGTTATACTTGTTTTTATTTTTATATTTCTTCAAATAAGAAAAAAAACATACATTTGACAAATTTTTTATTTTAGCATAATTTAGCAAAAATTTATGGAAACAACAGCTACTTCAACTGTTCAAGGCAAAGTTTGGGAAGGCGGTAATGAGCCTATGGGGGCAAGTTACGGAAAACTAATGATGTGGTTTTTCATTTTGTCTGACTCCTTGACCTTTACAGGATTTTTAATTTCGTATGGCTTTATGAGGTTCAAGTTTTTAGAAATTTGGCCTATAGCCGATGAAGTGTTTAATCACTTTCCGTTTTTTCACGGAGATCACCCGATGTATTTTGTTGCACTGATGACCTTTATTCTTATCTTTTCGTCAGTAACTATGGTGCTTGCCGTAGATGCCGGACATCAGAAAAAGAAAAACAAAGTCATAACTTATTTGGCCTTGACCATTGCAGGAGGTTTGTTCTTCGTGGGTTCACAGGCTTATGAGTGGACAAACTTCATCAAAGGAGCTTATGGAGCTGTTGAAACCAAAGGAGGAGCAATCTTACAGTTTGTTGACACAGAAGGAAATCGGGTAGCTCTGGCAGATTTTGCTCAGCCTATTGCTTCCGAAAGAGCCGATAACACCCGAAGTCGTGGTGTTTGGTTTACCGAAGGAGAAACAAGACCGTCTTTCACCACTCAGGAAGTTATGGAAGGGCTAAAAGCCAACCCGAATATTCTGGTGAGAACCGAGTTTATCTACAGAGGAACAGAAGCTCAACTGGCAGATAAAACCATTCATCCGGAACTAAACAAAGAAAAACACAAAGTAGTGCTTACACGTGAAGCCTCCTTAGAACGAATGCAGGATGCTGTTCTGGTTGTTGAAGGAGCAAGCCTAATCAGAAACGAATACGGAAACAAACTGTTTGCCAACCTGTTTTTCTTTATTACAGGTTTCCACGGATTCCACGTTTCCATCGGAATTTTGTTGAATATCATTATCTTTATCAACGTTCTTTTAGGAACCTATGAAAGAAGAGGGTCGTATGAAATGGTCGAAAAAGTAGGACTTTACTGGCACTTCGTTGACCTTGTATGGGTATTTGTATTTACATTCTTCTATTTGGTATAATTTATATTTTTATAAAAAGCTATGGCACACGCTCACACATCAAACACAAAAAGAATCTGGAACGTATTCTGGATTCTCTCTGCCCTGACAATCGTCGAAGTTGTTTTGGGTATTTATAAACCTGTAGTGATTCACCACAACATATTTTTGGGAACTTCAATCCTTAACTGGATATTCATTATTCTTACTATCGTTAAAGCCTATTACATTGTTTGGGCATTTATGCACATGGAAGGAGAAAAGGCTTCTTTACGATGGTCTGTAGTAGGAACAACGGTATTTTTGATTATATATATCATCGTGTTGTTTCTCATCGAGGCCGTTTATGTGGAAGACGTAATGAACGGACCTAAATCCGTTAGCAAATGGATATTTTAACACCCCATTAAACCCAACAGAAGGCAGTAGTAATACTGCCTTTTTTTTGTACCTTTGCGAAAGTTTTGGTGATTTTTTTATTATGAAAAAAGGAATTATTATTGTCTTTCTGTTTGTGCTGCCCATTGCCGCCTATGTGTTTTTTGCTTCGGGAGTAAATACTTTTACTACACTGCCTACTATCACTCCTCAGGTAAACGAACTTCCGGACTGGGAATCGCTGAGCGGAGAACCTGTAAAACTTCAAGATAAAATTACCGTAATCGGCTTTATGGGAACCGAAGTACTCCCAAACAAAAGCAACGCCTTTAACCTGAATCAACTCATTTATAACAAAAATAAATCCTTTATTGACTTTCAGTTGGTGATGGTTGTTCCTATCGAAGCCAAGGCTGATGTTCAGGAACTCATTAACGAATTTGAATGGGCAAAACTGGCTTCTTTTTCGGGTTGGAAATTTGTTTTTGCTTCAAAAGAGGAAATCCACGATTACTATAACACTTTGGGATTGATAGGGAATTTAGACGAAAATGCAGGCACTCCATACGTCTATATTTTGGATAAAGAACGAAACCTCAGAGGCAGAAAAGGAAAAAATAAAAAAGGAACCGAAGAGTATAAAGAAGGCTACTCCACCATTTCGCCTGCCGAACTGAAAAACGAGATGGAAGACGATTTCAAAATCATTTTATACGAATACAGAGCTGCCTACAAAAAGAATCAGCCTAAAAGAAAAATATAAATGAAAAATAAATCATACATCGGAATTAGTTTTATCATTCTGGTTTTCGGAATAATTTTTATTCCTGAAATCGTAAAACGGGTAAAAAACAACGAGGTCGTTCAAGCTGACCGACTCAATAAGGTTCAAAAACCGGGCAAGAAAAGCGGTTTGGTCGAAATTGCAGACATTCCGTCTTTTACGCTTACCAATCAGGAAAATCAAACACTTAGCAATACCGATTTGCTCGGAAAGGTCTATGTGCTGGAGTTTTTCTTTTCCACCTGCCCGACCATTTGCCCGATTATGAACGAAAATATGAAACGCATTGATCAAAAATTTTCCAATCAGGAAGAATTTGCCATTGTTTCTATTACCATCAACCCAAAACACGACACACCCGAAGTGCTGAAAGCCCACGCCAAGCACTTGGAAATAACCAACAAAAACTGGCACTTTCTGACAGGAACTCAAGATTATATTCACGCTTTGGCCAAACGATTTAATCTCTACGTAGGCGAAAATCAGGATGTTCCGGGAGGATTTGAACATTCCGGACTTTTTGCACTGATTGACAAAGAGGGAAAAATCCGGTGCAGAACAGATAAATACGGAAACCCGATTCTGTATTATTCCGCTTTAAACTATTTGGACGAAGATGGTTTTGAAGAAGACCCTTTCGGGGAATTCAGACCCGGAATAGATGCTATAACCGAAGATATCGAAAAACTTTTAAACGAATAAGATGAACTCTCAAAACGCTATCGAAAAAAAATACAACAAGTGGATAATCGTTCTATCTGTGATTATTCCTGTGGTTGTAGCAGTTTTGTTTCGGGTAAAACTTTCGGATTTCGGGATAGAGGTCAAACCGCTTTCATTCCTTCCTCCGATTTATGCGACCATCAACGGAATTACGGCTGTTTTGCTTGTTTTTGCCGTTAGAGCCATCAAAAACGGAAACCGAAACCTGCACGAAAGATTGGTCAAAACAGCTATCACCTGCTCGGTTTTGTTTTTGTTGATGTATGTTGCCTATCACATGACTGCTGATTCTACTCCCTATGGAGGCGAAGGAGCGATGAGAGGTATCTATTTTTTCATTCTGATTACTCATATACTATTATCTATCATAATCATCCCGTTTGTGCTGATAACATACATAAGAGGGCTTTCGGGTAACTTTGTCAAACACCGAAAAATAGCAAAAATTACGTTTCCTCTTTGGCTCTATGTAGCCGTTAGCGGAGTTATTGTTTATCTGATGATTTCACCCTATTATGTGTACTAATCCTGCAAATTCGCAAATTCGCAAATTCACAAATTTGCTTCTGTTCTCGGTTTTCTTTCTTCTGTTTTCGGTAGAAAGCAAGGCTCAATGTGCTATGTGCAGAGCCGTTCTGGAAAGTGAAGAAGGCGGAGTAAAAGCCGAAGCCATCAATGACGGAATCGTTTACCTGATGGCAATCCCGTATATTTTAGTCGGAATTGTAGGCTATGCGATTTATAAGATTAAAACAAAGAAAAGTTAGAATTTTATTCTGTCTTATATGAGAACCCGAATAATTATAATAATCAAACTTTTATTTTTTAGCACATTATGTTTTTCTCAAAACAATAATGAATTTACATCTATTCCAGTAGATAGAATAAACGGGTTTTATGCAACAACAAATTACTACACTGGTATTGATTTCGAAAACATTAAATTAACTGAAGTACCTGACATAACAATATCTGACATCAGCAATATTAAAAAATCGCTCAATTATCACGGAAAACCTACATTGAATATAACTCTCACTAAAGAGGCTGGAGAAAAATTTTACACTCTGACA